>DASZEU010000100.1:0-3353 GCA_035940535.1 Candidatus Angelobacter sp. | reverse complement strand
TGTGTCATGCTACAGGTGAGGTAAAAGACGAAATCCAAAAAAACTATAAATGCAACAACGACTGGACCTTGGTCACACATCTGCGCTAGGCTCCTGATTGTCACAAAGCAATTGCGGCTTGGGGGAACGGCAAAATAGCGCACGGCTTTGCCAAACTCGTGGAACTGGCCGTCAGGAGGAAGTGGCTTATTGTCGATGCCGCTTGTATCCGTTGGCATCGAAACACTGCCCAGCCAAGCCTCAATTGTTGGAGTTCCGGCCCCGACGAGCACAGAAGCTGAAACAACCGTGGAGTCGCTTCCGGTGAAGAGGGCAACCGCCGCGAGGCCTTGATTCGCGGTGGTGCCCGGAACAACTACCGGTTTTACGTGTTTATTCCCCAGCGCGACTTGCACGGTCGTGTTCTGTTGATTTTGGGCGGCGTTGTAAAAGAGTGCCGCATAGATCTGGCCGGGAATCAGCGTGCCACATTTCGCTGTCTGCCGGCACTGAGCGTAATCTTTTGACCACCGTTCCAATTCTCAGGCTTGGTCTCCGGTAGCAAGGCGAATTCCTTAGGACGTGCTACTTCTGCAATCGACATAGCGTTTCCTCACATCAATGGATTTCAGTGAAAACCAGCGGACGGTAGAACATCGCCATCCGAGGTTTCCGCTGCTAGATGTGAGGACGACGGAATCATTTCTTCTGCTTTTTGTTCCGGCAAGAAAATTTAGATAAGACATCGAAACATCAAAAACCTCGGCATTGTCGTCTTCTTCACTGCATGGTCATTCCCCGGACCTCGGCAAATCACAGCAAGGCAACACAAACCCATTGAAAGGAACAAACCAATGACGCGCAAGATTCAAGCAAGATGTGCAAGCCTGCGGATGAGAGGGTACGAAGTCCCAGTAGTTATAGACCCGGACCGTTCGCGTCTCTGGAACTCGCTGGGCCGGTTGGGACTCATATACGTCCCGCCAGTCGCTCAGTCTGCGTGAGTTCGATCAGTTTCAACAGGCCATTCTTGATGGTGCCCAAGTAGGAGCCAATCTACCTATACGATAGTAGTATCTCGAAATATGTCCAATGCGTTCTTGACAATGCAGGCGATGTACGGTCAAATGCGGTCGCCCCTTGGGGTAGTGTGTAAACACTAAACCTCTTCCTTTGGTGGTTCCTGTGAAAAAACTAATGTTGTTAGGCGTGGGTGTTACCTGGCTAGTGCTGGCCCTAAGTCTTACGCCGGCAGTATTTGCGCAGACTGACACGGGCTCGATCCGTGGTACCGTAACCGACGAACAAGGCAAGGCCGTTACCGGAGCCGACGTCACGATAAGCAACGCGGAGACTGCTTATTCTCGAAGCACAAAGACTGATGCGAATGGGAACTACGGGTTCCAGAGCCTTCCGGTCGGTCGGTACATCTTGAGGGTGGCCAGCGGTCAGGGCTTCAAGACCTTCGAAGAAAAATCTATTGTCCTCCACGTCAACGACAACCTCACGCTTGACGCCAAATTGGCAGTCGGGGCCACTACTCAAACCGTCGAAGTGGAAGCCACCCCGAACCAGGTTGAGCTGACCAGCGCTGAATTGAGCGGCACGATTGAAGGCTATCAGATCACCGAATTGCCGCTAAATGGCCGCAGCTTCGCCCAATTGCTCACGCTGGTTCCGGGCGTGGAGGTTGATGCCGGATTCAGCTACGACAAGAAAGGCCTCAATGGCGGCGCGGACATCTCCATCAGCGGCGGCGCTTCGAATGCAAACCTGTTTTTGGTGGATGGCGCCAACAACGTCGATGTGGGATCGAACCGCACCATTCTTGTTTATCCTTCCCTCGACTCCATCCAGGAGTTCAAGGTCGAGCGCAATAGCTATAACGCTCAATTTGGAGGAGCTGGCGGCGGCATCGTCACCATCGTTACGAAGTCGGGAACCAACAATCTTCACGGCAGCGCCTATTACTTCGGACGTAACGACCTTCTCGACGCCAAGGACCCCGTTCTTAACGCTATCGATCCAAAGTCCAAGAAGAACACGATTCGCCGCAACGACTTCGGATTTTCTCTTGGCGGCCCCATCAAGAAGGACAAAATCTTCTTCTTTGTATCGGAGGAATGGAACCGTCTGATTCAGGATGCAGTTCGTACTGCCCATGTACCCACACCCGCGCAACGCATGGGGGACTTCTCCGACGCTGCCCGCGACACTACCTTTAGCAGCGGCAGTACTGTCGGTTGTCTTCCTCTAGGCGGGCTCAGGGATCCGGATCCAACCAACCCTGGCGGCGGCTTTACGGCTTCCGGCTCCACCCCTGGTGTGATCGACATCGTTCCCGCAGGACGCCAGAGTACGGCAGGCGCTACGATTCTGAATACTTACCTTTTGCCTACTCTTGCTCCGGGTTCTCCTGGCTATGGTTGTGGCACCAACTGGGCGAAATCGCTTCGGCAACCGACTTTCTTCCGTGAAGACAGCTTGCGCGGTGATATCAACATCAACAAAGAAACAACCTTGATGCTGAAATATACCGGCGACTACTGGGATTTTGGGCCTTCGGCCGTGGGCAATAGCGGTTGGGGAGCCGATTCCGGCGCCTCTAATATTCAGGAGCAATGGAGCCAGCCAGGGCGCATCGCTGTAGCCAAGTTGAGCAAGGTCTTCGGCGCCACCGCCGTGAACGATTTCCAGTTCTCTTATTCGGCGAATCGCATCAACATCAGCCAATCGAATCCGGCTGCGGCACAAGCTCTTAACCAAGTGATTCCAACGTTCTTCCCGTCGTCGGGGAGTGCAGCCAATAACCCTCCGGTGTGGATCAACGGTGGCGGCCTTCCGACCATCTGGAGCTTCGCTCCCTGGGCGAACCGTGAAGACCTCTTCGCCTGGCAAGATGACTATTCCAAGGTCATCAAACGCCATACCCTGAAGATGGGAGTCAGTTACAGCCGCAATGCCAAAGATCAGGATAACTTCTCACAGAAACAGGGCGTGACCTTTGGTCCGGGTGGTTACAACGGCTGCAAGAACGTCGGCGACCCAGGCTGCACGACCATTGCCTTCACCAACACCGGCTATGGCCCGGCTGATTTTCTTTTGAAAAACCAGGCCGTCAATTGGGGCGAGCAGAACACTATTTTCAAAAAGCAAGGCCGCTGGCAGAACTTTGAGACATATATTAATGACGACTGGAAGGTAACGAATCGTCTGACCATTAACCTGGGTCTTCGCTATTCCTATCTGCCCAACCCCTACCAGGCCAATGACCAACTGACCATATTCAATCCAGTGGCATTTAATCCTGCGCTTGGCAACGCGCCCTGCAACGGTCTGCTTTACTCGCCAGGCCTCGGCTCCAATCCCTGCCC
>DASZEU010000099.1:0-5610 GCA_035940535.1 Candidatus Angelobacter sp. | reverse complement strand
CTTCTTTCTGGAATCGATCTACAAGCGCTTCATAGCCAGGAAAGTCAATTTCTTCAACCGCCCCCATAAAATGCCGGTGGTCATAATCATGACTGTTGTCGTAACCCAGTACCCGCCCATTATCGACACTACAAACACGAGGGTTGATGTATGCAAGACTATACTTCACCACGTCTCTCTCTTGGTACCAAACTTCCTCTTTGAGCACAGCACCTCGTCTTTTGCCAGTCAAATACGAAGTTACGTCAACTCTCTTCTCTGGCTTAGGGGCTCTCTTGAATCGCTTTCCTGCTTTTTGCGCACCCACGTAATGGCTCTTGCCCAACTGGGATATTACACATCCTAGCTGCGAACATCGCGGATGTCAAATGTCATATCTGCTATTTGGCGCTGCTGAAAAAGCGGCAGGGTGCGCTACGAATGGGTGCTGGATTTGTTCTGCTCTTATTCGATGATGTTAACAAGCCAACTTACGCGAACAACTTTCGTAGCCAACTCACGAAAAGATTGGAAGTCTCTCCCTCGGCATTCAGTATTTTGGCTGTAACTGCAAGCCCTAAAGGGTACCCTGGCTCATCTTGCCAGGCCAGAAAAGTGTGGATAATAGATTTACTATAGTGAGGACTTCTGAAGGTTGCTATGCCCTGAGTCCGGGCAAGATCCACTGCTTGTTTTGCGGCTTCCACGCCAGCCGGGTTCACCATTTTGAGCAAAAAATCTTCAAGCATTCCAGTTGTTTTGTTGTCCGGCATCAGCCACAGTCCCACTCGCGGGTACTCGTCTACCTTATCTATGATGGTTCCATCGAGGTCTGGGCCAGAGGGAAGTTTATAGCCATATTTGTCGAGTTTTGAGTGGAACTGGCGCCAGCGGTCTTCAATGCTACCTGTATCCGCGTCGAGAACGACGCCAATCACAGCAGGCCTTTCAGATTCGGGAGGCGCAGGTATCAATGCGTTGAATCGCTTCAAGACGCCATCTTCGCCATTGCATTGATGAATGCCAAAATAATCGGTGATATTATGACGTTCTTGAAGAGCAAAAATCACCCTGCAGTCTTTTCTTCCTTCGACTAGAAGCACCTTTGAGGATTTTGAAGTACAGATGTCTTCATCTATCAACGTACTTCCACCTCTGTCTCAATCGCGTCGGCCAGCGTTTGGCAATCGTAACGAGTGGGCTTTGGACCTGACGATCCATTTCGGTCCATCCTGTAAAAAGTTCCCGCGTGTTCATTTCGCTTCCAGATCGAATGAAAAGCCCTGATGCAGTCTTGGCTATGAGTTGTTGCGAATACCTGCACATTCAATTCCTCGGCAGCCTGAAACACCAACCGCCATACTTGGGGTTGAGTACTCCAATGAACACCGTTTTCAAACTCGTCAATAACAAGGATTCCATCTTTGGCACTCACAAGAGCAAGTGTAATTTCCAGCAGCCGGGTCATCCCGTCTCCCAGAGTTTTTAGTGGAAATCTTTCGGGGGAATCTTTTAGACGAACAATCGGAATGCGATGTCCTCCTGCCTCCGTAGGTTCCGCAACAAATGCAACCCCAGCGAGATTTGCTTGCACTATCCTCAAAGAGTCGGTAACGATCTGTTCGGCATCGGTTAGGCGTATCGCGTCCCACAGCAATGCCAACTTTTGGTCCGAGAGATGTTGAGCCGGAACAGATTGGAGTGCGCATTTCGGCTTTCGCGGTGGTCGTGAAAACAATTCCTTTTTTATATAACCAGCACCGGCAAAAAGAGGGACCAAGTACCAAAAGGCGTCCCCTTCTTGCGCCTCGATCGCATAATGAACATCGACCAGAGTTGACTCGTCCAGAACATCTGGACTGATGCGGATTTGTCTCAAAGCGCCAGCTTCCATTATTACCTGATACGCTGTCATTTGAATCGCCAGAGGTGCGCCTTTGACCTGCCCAATTTCAATTCCTGGTTCTCCAAGTCTGGGTAGGTGGTGGCTACGGAACAGAGACCTTAGCGGGTTTTGGTCCGAGAAATCAATCGCGCGAAGGTTCGCGTTGAGGGATTGAGCTATATCGAACTCGATCCCGTCCTGCCGGTCGGACTCCCAAAAGCCATCCCGAACTGAGATGAGTTGATGGAGCACACTTGGCGACGCATTACTTGCCCAAATCTGTATTGCTTCCAGTAGAGCGCTCTTACCCGAATTATTCTTTCCGACAAATAAATTGACGCTGGAAAGCCGCTCCAGACGGAAAGTGTCAAACAGCCGAAAATTCTTGATTGACAATGATTCGAGCATAAATACAACTCGCGTTGCAGACTCTACCTTATTTTACTTGCGCTATTTGTGCAAAAAGTAATGCGGCCTGCTGGAAAAGCCCTTATGAATCCGAAGCCGCCGACGTGCTCTTGAGCAGTCCCGCATCGGTGGCGATCTGGCGCAGACGGGCGCGTGTCTCGGGCTTTACTGGAACCATGGGCAGGCGGTAGACCTCTTCAATCTTGCCCATCATGGCCATCACGGCTTTCACCGGCATGGGGCTGGATTCAATGAAGTTGCCCTGCATCAGCGGGAGAAATTTGCGATGAATTTTACGCGCTTTTTCCCAATCGCCATTGAGCGCAGCATTGGTCAGCTCCGACATCTCTTTGGGAATCTCATTGGAAACCACCGAGATGATGCCCACGCCGCCCAGAGAGATCACGGGCAAGGTAATGGCGTCATCGCCTGAGAAGACCAGGAAGTTCTCGGGAACATGGTTGAAGACTTCGGCGATCTGGGTCATGTTGCCGCTGGCTTCCTTTACGGCAATGATGTTGGGAATTTTGGCCAGTCTGCCCAATGTTGCAGGCTCAAGGTTAGCGGCGGTACGCCCTTGAACACTGTAAAGAACCAAGGGCTTATCCACGGTCTCGGCAATGGCCTTGAAGTGCTGGTACTGACCCTCCTGGGTTGGCTTGTTGTAGTAAGGAGAAGCCGTCAGGATGGCGTCGACACCCCTGCGTTTACCCACTTCACGAGCTTTTTCCACCGCATCGGCGGTTGCATTGGAGGTTGCGCCAGCGACGATGGGCACGCGCCCGGCAGCCACTTCAATCGTAATGTCGATTACGCGCAGCCATTCGTCTCTATTCAGAGTCGGCGTCTCTCCCGTGGTGCCGCAAGGAACAAGAAACCCGATTCCAGAAGCAACTTGCCACTCCACCAGCTCCCGCAGACGGGCCTCATCTACGCTTTGGTCTTGCTTGAAGGGTGTTACGAGCGCTGTACCGCAGCCGCGAAGGTTCATGTTGAAAGAATAACAAAAATTAGAGACAGTTTCGTGGATTGGGTAAGTGGGTAAATTGGTAATTGGGTAGTTGGGTAGTTGAACCTTGCCTTGAATCCTTGAAAATTACCCAATTATCAAATTACCCACTTACCCAATTCTTCTAAACTTGGTCCACAACATCGGGAAACTCATAAAACCCGGTCCGGCCCTGAATCCACTCGGCTGCCCGGACGGCCCCTTCAGCGAAGCCCAGGCGGGACTTGGCGTCATGGGTGAACAGAAGCGTGTCGTGGGGAGAATCGAGCACCACTAGGTGCATGCCGACGGTCTCTCCTTCGCGCAGGGAGGCAATCTCAGCTTTTTGACCGGAGTCGGCCTCCAGAATTTTCTGAATAGTTACAGCCGATCCTGAAGGCTTGTCCTTTTTGTGGATGTGATGTTTCTCCACGATGTTGGCGCGATAGCCTTTTTTTAGGGCCGGCGCCACGGCCTGAATCGCCTTGAAAAAGAAATTCATGCCCACAGAAAAATTCGATCCGTACAGAAACCCTGTCTTGCGCTCCTTGACCAGCTCCTGGACCTTGGCCAGGTGCTGGTACCAGCCCGTGGTACCCACAATCATAGGCACGCCGCCTTCCACGCAATGGATAATGTTCGGAATCACCGCGTGGGGCGTGGTGAAGTCAATCACCACATCGGTTTGCCGGCAAATTTCAAGCGTCAGTCCACGGCCATCCTGATTGTCGGAACTGCCCAGGGACCGTACCTCGTGGCCGTGTTCTTTGGCGAGTTCTGCGACTAACGCTCCGGTTTTACCGCGGCCCAGCACAAGTATTTTCACGCAAACACCTCGGGATCAACTTCGGAGAAAAAGGCATGGTGCAAGCGCGAGACTGCTTGCGGCACGTCCGCCTCATCGATCACAAAGCTGATATTAATTTCGGATGCTCCCTGGGAGATCATCTGAATATTGACATCGGGAATGGCGCTGAAGACGCGAGCAGCGATGCCGGGCGTGTTGCGGATGTTCTCGCCCACCAGACACACAATGGCTTTTCGTCCGGCATATTTCACGTCTGCGATCCTGGCCAGATCAGCGGCAATGGCGGCAATGGATTCATTGGAATCCACCGTAAGCGATACGCTGACTTCAGAAGTGGAAACCATATCCACCGGGCAGCGATGGTTGGCAAAAACCTCAAAAATGCTCTTCAGGAAGCCGTGCGCCATCAACATGCGGGTGGCCACCACGTCCACCACAGTGATGCGCTTCTTGGCAGCGATTGCTTTGAATACATTTTTGCTTTTGGGGGCCGTAGCGGTAATGCGGGTGCCTTCATTCTTAGGGTTGCGGGAGTTCAGTATCAGCACTGGAATGTTCTTCTGGATGGCCGGCAGTAAGGTCGCCGGATGCAGCACCTTGGCGCCGAAATAAGCCAGTTCAGCCGCTTCCTCAAAGCTGATGGTCTTGATACGCCGCGCCTCCGGGCAGAGATTCGGATCGGTGGTCATCATGCCATCCACATCGGTCCAGATTTCGATGCGTTCGGCCTGCAAGCCAGCGCCCACAATAGCCGCGGAAAAATCAGATCCTCCCCGGCCCAGCGTGGTGGAAACACCTTCACGGGTGGATCCGATAAAGCCTCCCATCACGGGCACATGGCCCAGGTGGAGAAGGGGGTTTAGGATCTCCGCCAGGCGCGCATTGGTTTCTTCAAATTGGGGCACGGCCTTGCCGAAATTGTTGTCCGTCACGATGCATTGCCGCGAATCGATGTGAGATGCGTTGATATTGCGCAAAGCAAAAGCTGTGGCCGCGATCTTGCTGGAAACGCGTTCGCCAAACCCGGCAATATTGTCGGTGGTGCGTAGCGTGAGTTCTCCTACAGCCACAATGCCGCGCAAGAGGTCCTCGAGGCCGTTGAACTCTGTTTCCAGTTGCGGTTTGAATTGCGAAAACACTTCGGCGTTCAGCAGCTCCGACGCAGTAGTGAAATGACGTTCCCGCGCACCTTGGCAGAGTTCCAGGGCCTTGGCTTTGTCACCTGCGCCAGCCGCCGATGCCATCCCTAGAAGCTGATCGGTGATCTTAGCCAAGGCGCTTACCACGACCACCGGCTTTTCGGGCAAGCGCTCGCGCACAATATCTGCAATGCGGTCGATGGCCTGCGCGTCCTGCACCGAGGTGCCGCCGAATTTCATCACGATCATGGGCGCACCGCCAGCGGTATCAACTGATATATCCCTGCGCCTTCAGAAGTTCGCCATTCAAGATTGCGGCGCCAGCAGCTCCACGTATGGTGTTGTGGGAGAGGACGGTAAACTTCCAATCGAAAAGATTGCAGGGGCGCAATCGCCCAACTGT
>DASZEU010000098.1:0-7257 GCA_035940535.1 Candidatus Angelobacter sp. | reverse complement strand
TACATTACCGGCTTATTCGTTACCACATCACGAATCTCATACACGACCGTGGCCGAGGGCTTTTTGGTTTGTTCGTCCAAGGCAAGGTTGTAGACCTGCATCCACAAATTGACCTTCTGGTTGCGCTTAAACGTGGCTGGCTTTCCATTGGATCCCACACGAGGACGAACTTTGTCCGCGCCGATGATGAAGCCGCCGGTGCCAACTTCCGTGGCGGGCGCCATCTCCATTACATCGGCAACGATGAGCGACGAAGAAGCGAGCTTGTCGTCGCTGAAATCAGGCACCAGAATTCGTTGTTGGATCGATCCGAGCTTATCGCCATTGACATCTTTGAGAGCAATGCTCAAACGATAGAGGCCCGGACGAAGAGGCAGCGACTTCTGGTAGACAGAGACATTGCCGATGAACTTATTGAGCAGCTCCCCCGGTAGCTCCATGCGGAGAGGTTCTTCAAATGTCTGGGCCACCTTGCCGGTTAAAGTACTTACCCGGCCAAAGATATTGACAGATGCGTGTTGCACACCATCCTTTGCCACATAAGTAAGGTCACGATTCGCTACCTGGATGGTAATCGGCACCAGCACAGTATCGGCTGTGGCCTTCACGAAATCCACCTGGACGTCGAAGGGCAAAAAGTTATAACGGATTTTGGAGGTAACCACGGCCTCCAGGTCTTTAAACTTGACTGGCGGCGGAGCAGTCACTCGCCTCAGGATGTCCATCTGATCAAACAGTTTGGACTGGCGATTGCCGCCAAAGATCGAGGTTCCACCACCGGATAACCGTTGAGCCTTGGTCGACAAGCCAGATTCTTCGGCGAATGTAGGGCCGGCGTTAGGCACATTCTTGAGAGCGTCTTTTTCATCAGGATCAAGGGTCAAGTGGTAGGCGCCGCAGCCGCAGGTATCCACAAACTCAAGCTCAATTTCCTGGCCTATGCCGTCAAGGTTCCGATAGCGCCATCTTTCAAAAGGATGGGTTTGCGTCGATCCACCACCCTCGTCAGCGGTGCGTTGGTAAGGGCCGCCCGCGGGGTGTGGCTCGATGGAATCAGGCGCGCCATGAAGCAGGTAAATCAGCCCACGGTCGGTGTTGCGGCCACGCACCCCCGCCGAAAAACGCTCGTCAACGTAAGCCAGGCGGCGATAGTATTCGTCGCGATATTCGTTTTCTTCGGTGTCCGGCGTGGGATCGCGCCGCTGCCAGAATAGCTCAATATACTGCTCCCGCTCCGCATCCGTACCCAGTCTTTTGAAGGCCTGCTCTTCTTCCGGCGTGATGATCGCCCTTACATCGTCCATGAACCGCTTTTGAAAATCGTCGTCGACGCGCTTCCGCTTGGACAAAGGACGCTTGAGTGGGTCGTCCTGGCCTTGGGCCTGATTTTTTGTTTGGTCAGGAATACCTGGGTTCGAGCTTTGGGAGTGCAGCGGAACTCCTGCAAGAAGCAGAGTGAAAAAAGCGATCAGACAATAGCGATGATTAGCACGGGCAGGAACGATCATTTCAATAACCTCCTGGCAAAGACACCTCACCATGGTCTGGAACGAGCCAAGAACAGGAACTTGCACGATTTTTTTGGAGAAGATTTGGTCCGCCCAGAAATATGTTTTTTGGTAGACTCCGAACCAGCGGGGCGACAGAGGATTTTATTTATCTCTTTGCAATACGAACCGGCCGCGTTTGATTCATACGAGCTGCTGCCTTCGCGCGACTGGCTTCTGGCTGGAAAAATCGAGCATTCCCGAATTGCCTCTTAATCTGACGTGGAATATTTATTCATGTTCGGGGTCCTTCCAGGCGCAAAGAACGCGCCTGTCAGGATGACAGAGCGTCTTAGAGGGCAAAATTGATACTCAGCCTACGAAAGGTAAGTGACATTTGGCTAAAGCTCGATGGCCTAGCAGCACCTAACACGGCCCTAAAGCTAAAGGCCGTTCTTCCACTTTTTTCCAAGACATGGTATTTCCCAAACCGAACTAATGTTTCAGTTACGAGGAGGGATATCGGCCTTTATCGTGGAGGCAACCTGGTCGCGGGTCACTGATACCTGTTCGCCGGTGCTCAGGTTCTTGAGCGCGAACTGCCCGGACTGGACTTCATTTTCGCCGACGATCAGGGCATAGCGCGCGCCAGTCTTGCTGGCCGTCTCCAGAGATTTCTTCAGCCGGAAACTTTCGTCGCCGAGCGAGACAACGACCTTCTGCCGCCGTAACTCGCGCGCCAAACCTGCGGCAGGCCCGTTCATTCCAGGCCCTAGCGGAGCGATGTAAATATCGGCAGGATGCGCGGCTGCTCCAGCGCTTTCCTGCAAGGTCATCACCAGGCGGTCTTCGCCGATGGCAAAGCCGATGCCAGGAGCTTGTGGTCCTCCTAGAGACTCAGAAAGGCCGTCGTAGCGTCCACCGCCAAGAATGGCGTTCTGCGCACCCAGGGCTCCGTGGGTAAATTCAAAGGCTGTACGAGTGTAATAATCCAATCCCCGGACGAGGCGGTGATTCAAAACAAAGGGCACACCGACGAAGGAAAGAATTTGTTGGACCTCGCTGAAGTGTGCCAGCGAGGCTTGATCGAGATAATCACTTATACGAGGAAGGTTCTCGATGATTGGCTGATCTTCAGGAACTTTGCAATCGAGTACCCTGAGAGGATTGGTCTCCGCGCGGCGCCGGCAATCCCCACACATTCTGGGAACAACATCTTTCAAAGCAGTGCGCAATGCCTCGTTGAATTTCAAGCGGTCTCCGGCGCTGCCTACGGAATTCAACTCCAAAGTCCAGTTGCGGATGCCGAGGCGGTCGAGCAGAGTGGCCAGCATCTCCAGCACCTCTGCATCCACGGCGGGCGATTCGCTTCCTGTGGCCGGCGGACCAATAACCTCTGCCCCAATCTGGTAGAACTGGCGATAGCGTCCCTTTTGCGGCCGCTCGCGTCGAAATTGCGGGCCAATGTAATAAAAACGCTGCAGCCCAGGACGCTCCCATAATTTGTGCTCGATGTAAGCCCGTACTACTCCCGCAGTGTTTTCCGGACGAAGCGCCAGCCACTGTCCTTTTTCGCTGGCGGCCCGGGCGCGGTCTTCCCAGGCGAACATCTCTTTGGAAACAATGTCGGTTTCCTCGCCCACGGAGCGCTGAAAGAGCTGAAGGTCCTCAATGACAGGTGTTCGAATCTCAGAGAAGTTGTAGACGCGAAAGACATCGCGCACGGCTGCTTCAACGAAGTTCCAGGTTTCGGTCTCTGGTGGCAGCAGGTCGCGGGTGCCGCGCACAGCTTTGATCATTCGAGTGATTGCTCCTCAGGAATACCGGCGGTCTTCAATAAGTGACGCAGCAGTCCGGTTTTGAGTGTTTTGTTTCCATGTATGGGGACTGAAAGCCTCTGCAACGCGCCCGGTTTGCCGTAAATGTGATGGCTACCATGTACCCGCAATAATTGCCAACCATGTTTCTCAAGCAATCGGGTAAATTCCTTGCCAGAGAGAGCCTTCATATAGCGATTTCGAGAATCTGATCACGATCTGTCTGCTTCGCCTGACTCACATCAACAGATAGGCATCCCTCAACGGCCTCGTATAAATTGGCTAGCAATTCCTGAAATGTGTCTCCTTGCGTTGCGCACCCTGGTATCGCGGGCACCTCAGCCCAAAACCCACCCTCTTCTGCTTCGTGCACCACTACCTTTACCTTCATCCTCGTCCTCCGTCCAACCGAAATTCTTTGCGATAGGACTCTGTATAGTCTACATAATTTTTTGCATACTGCAGGATCATCTGCTGGCTGGTTTCATCATCGATTCTCTTTTTAAACTTTCCGGGAACGCCCATCCATAGTGAATACGGCTCAATCACCGTGTTCTCCGGTATCACGGTGCCTGCCGCAATAATGGAGCCTTCGCCGATCTTCGTATTGTTGAGGACGACCGCTCCCATGCCAATGAGGCATCGGTTGCCGACAGTGCAGCCGTGCAGAGTTACGGAATGGCCAACGGTGACCCAGTCGCCCATCACGACTCCATACTTGTAGCGCATGCCATGCAGGACCGAGCAATCCTGGACATTGGAGTTGTTTCCAATACGTATCGCATAGACGTCGCCGCGAATCACGGCATTCATCCACACGCTGGAGTTCTCGCCAATCTCTACATCACCGACAATTTGCGCCGACTCGTCGATATAGCAGGATGGAGCGATGCGCGGAGCAATTCCCTGGTAGGAGCGAATCATGGTTGAGACTTTAGAAGGTAACAAAAGAAGTGTGGAATTGCCAGAATTGCCATGACTGCCATAATTGCCACAATTGAAAATCAAACTAGAGCTATGCTCCGGTGCTCTCTTCATTTCTTCAAATTATGGCAGTTTTGGCACTTATGGCAATTTTGGCAATCTGCCGGTTCACCCCAACTGCACGCCCAGGAGTTCGGTCACGGGTGTCCATTGTTCCCAGGCATAGCGCCAGATGGAGACGGAGTGCAGTTTCTCGAAAGAATGAAAATCACGTTCGTGGAGCGCAAGGGTTTCGTCCAGAAAAACCTGGCTAACAAAATCGCAATCATTGCAACGGACGATATAAGGACAGTTCGCGCTCATGATTCAACGGGACCACCCCACAGTGTTGTACTTCGGGTCTTGCCTTGCACTAGGGTGGCTTGCTCAAAGCGCGGTGGTTTTTGGCCTAGTTTCGTTAGGACTGCATGATCCTCATGCGGAGTTCATTTTCCCAAATAGCGGTAGACTGCTCAACCACTTCGACTCCCACTTGGCCGGCCTGAGGGGTTTTGGGCTCTCCCAGCCAGACCACGCGATACTTCGCGCGCTTGTTATGCCTTTGCAACCAGACTATCTGTCCTACTTTTTCAATGCCGGCGACAGCTACCAAACGAGCGCCAATCATGGAAATCTCATAAGTGCAGCACAGTTGGCAGTTGGTGCTTGCTGGATCGAGAAATACCTTGACTGGAACAGCTACATGAACGCGCTTTTCACGGCGACCTTCGACTTCGGCACGATTAACTGAGGGAGCAGCCGTGGAGGGACTTTGGTTGGGTTGCATAACTTGAAAGTATGGCGGTGGCAGGTGAGACGGTCAACATTACTTTGGTGTGCAAGGGAAAAGGAGATTGTTTTCTTCTCGATTTCGGTAAAACGAATGTGGATTCGTTTGTTATTCGATTAGAGATTTTTGAAGTTTTGTTTCTGTCGTACAAACCCTTCATCGGCTAGCGGAGTTGGAAGGTACGCTTTCATGAAAAACTTGTGTCGCCCCTCTGGGGCTTGTGTGCGGATCTTTTAACTTTTCCCAGGGTTCCACTGCGTTTCACCCTGGGCTAACGTCTTAACGCGCCTCCGGCGCTGATGCATTTCAGTGTCCAACATTTTTTCATTTTCCGTAAACGTCTTCCGTTTCCTGAGATGGAGTCACGTTTTCATTTACATAAGACACAACATGGAGTCATGCCTCTGAGGTCTGAACATCTGACTCGCACTTTCCATTGCACTCCGGTTTCTTGGGCGAGCAGTGGTCTACGCCTTCGTGGTACTCTGATCGGCTCTCATCAGAGCGCGGAAGCTGATCATCTTTCCGCAAGGAGAAGAATTGCAATGAGAATTTTTGCGCGGTGCTGGATGTTACTGGCGCTGGCTGCTCTGTGTGTCGCCGCAGATGCGCCAGGGTTCAAAATGACCAAGAAATTTCCGGTTTCGGGGGATAGCGGTTTTGATTACATCGTTTTCGATGGCTCCTCGAACCGTCTCTATGTTTCCCACGGGACCGTCGTGAATGTAGTGGACGCGGATTCAGGAAAAGAGCTGGGCAAGATTGACGATACGCCCGGCGTGCATGGGATCGCGATTGTTCCAAGCCTGCATCGGGGTTTTACCACCAACGGCGGCAATGCGACCGTCTCGGTGTTTGATACTGAAACCTTCAAGACCATCAAGACTCTCTCCGTTCCAAAAGATCCTGACTTTGTCTTCTACGATCCGCAAACCAAGCGCGTGCTGGTGTGCCATGGAGATGGGGCCGCAATTACCGCGATTGATCCGGAAAAAGAATCGGTGATCGGGAAAGTCGATCTTGGCGGCGGCGCCGAGGCAGCCGTCGTCAACGGAAAGGGCACGGGGTTCGTGAACCTGGAAGAATCCGCAACGATGGTCAGCTTTGATCCGAAGAACCTCACCGTTAAACAAAAATGGCCGATCACGGGCTGCAAGACTCCAACTGGATTGGCCATCGACGCTCCCAACTCCCGGCTGTTCATTGGCTGTAGGAGCAAAGTATTGGCGGTTATGGACGCCACGAACGGCAAAGTTATCACTACGCTTCCTATCGGCGACCGCGTGGATGCGGTGGCCTTCGATGCGGAGAACAAATTGATCTTTGCCTCCAATGGTGACGGCACGGTATCGGTTGTCCGGCAGAAGAACGCCAATGAATATGAATCGGTCGGCGACATTCAAACCCAGAAGAGCGCCAAGACCATGGCCTTCGATCCCAAAACCAAACGCCTTTTTCTCTCGGCAGCCGAGTTAGAGTCAGTACCGGCAGCCAATGGACAACGCGCAAGAAACAGACCGAAACCAGGAACATTCGCAGTCTTGGTTGTAGAACGCCAGTAGTTACTTGGGGCTGACGTAGCGTTTCACTGCAACCGTTTCACCGGCGATGGAAGAGTCCGGGGCAAGTGAGAGCAACCGGACTCGTCCGCTGGCCACAGTCCGGCCATTGGAGTCAGTGATCGTCGCTTCCCACACCTGGGTTCGCCGGCCCCGCATCAACGGAATGGCGGTAGCGCGCAAAAGGCCTTCCCGGACGGCATGCAAAAAAGAAGTATGGTTCTCGAGGCCTACCACCGATTGATTGTTCTTCATGGCATAAAGCGCAGCTCCTACTGAAGCAACGGTTTCAATCAGCCCTGAATACAAACCGCCGTGGACGATTCCATAAGCTTGAAGATGGGATGCCCCGAGGTGCACTTCCGCTACGACTTCATCCGCGGTTGCCCGCACGAATTGGACTCCCATGGCGGAATTCCAGCCATCGAGTGAGGCATTGAGCCTGGCGGTGGAATCTTGTTCAGTGGGATTGGGTTGGTTGGCCATTGTGATTTGAAATTTATAAATTGTAATTTGTAGTTTTGGAAACCAAAAACGAAGGGCTCACCGCAGAGCGCGCGGAGAGGCGCAGAGAGAATTAGTTTCAGCCGAGCTAATTTCCGGAGACCTTCTTGGGCCTTCCGCCAAGTTTGCCATTCGCT
>DASZEU010000097.1:0-7652 GCA_035940535.1 Candidatus Angelobacter sp. | reverse complement strand
CCTCTGGGAGCTGGAACAAGCCACGAGGATCGTGCCTCCGGAACAACTGCTGATTCTTCTGTTCCGCTTGAGAAAACATCAATACCAAGAGTTCCGCGCGGCTGCAAACAAAATATTTGAGGCTGTGCACGGCATTTCGCTACCCGACCTTCGAGTACCGGTTCCAATGCGTCTTTCCGGGTTTATCATGTTTTCCAAGGATTGGAACCCGAGTTTCAGTGCTCTGGAAGATATCCCATATCTAAGGCGAGGTTCCTATAATGCCTACCGCAAGATGTTTAAGTTTGCCCTAAGACCAGTCTTTGAAAAGTTGGGAGTGAAATGGAAAGCGCCGCCAATTTCAGTCGCCGCCGTGGGATCGATTGCATTTCTCGCATTGATTGCATTCCAGATACTGCGATCTTTGATGGGGAAATAAAACATCCCTGTACAAGGAAGAAGAAAAACTAATCTCATAAATGCTACAACCGGCGAAGGCCTTGTGCTCGCGGCTAAATGCTGAGTGCTGACTGCTGAGTGCTCCTTCAAAGCAACGACAACGCATCCACATCCACAATCACATTCGTCCGTGGAATTCTTTCACTGTCTGCGAACGCTAGCATCTTTCGCAACGTGCTGTTGAGCTTTTCCCGTCCCGATCCTTTCAGAATGAAGTGGTAGCGATAATCGCGCTTCAACCTCATGATTGGTGCAACTGAGGGGCCCAGCACCCGCACGCCTTCATTACGCGTGGATTCAAACCATTTTCCAATCTGTCCGGTCCATTTCAGCGCCTGGTCGAGTTTGTCGCTGCGCACCAGGACGTTGGCAAGTGCGCTGAACGGAGGATAGTGCATCCAGCGCCGGTAGCGCACTTCTTTGTCGTAAAAACCCTGGTAGTCATGCTGCTGGGCGAACTGGATGGCATAGTGGTCCTGGAAAAATGTTTGCAGAATGACCTTGCCGGGAGTCTCGCCTCGTCCAGCGCGGCCTGCAACCTGGGTTAGAAGCTGAAAAGTGCGTTCGGCGGCCCGGAAATCAGGAAAGCCGAGGGCAAAGTCTGCGCCCACCACGCCGACCAAGGTCACTCCATGCACATCATGACCCTTGGCAATCATCTGCGTGCCTACGAGCAGGTTGATCTCTCCTGCATGAAACTGGTTCAGTGCTCGCTCAAAGTCGTGGCGACTCTTCACCGTGTCACGGTCGAGCCGTCCAATGCGCGCCTGGGGAAAAGCAGTGTGGAGTTGCTCCTCGACTTTTTCCGATCCTGCTCCAAGAAAAAAGATATGCTCACTCTCACACGCCGGACAACGTTGAGGAACCGACTGCCGGTATCCGCAATAGTGGCACTCCATGCGATATCCGGCCTTGTGAAACGTCAGGGCGATGCTGCAATTCTTGCATTGCAGGGTCTCGCCACAGGCTCGGCAAAGGACCACAGATGAATATCCCCGCCGGTTCAACAAAACCATCGCTTGTTCGCCTCGCTCCAGGCGCTCCCTGACCTGTTCAATCAATGCCTGGGAAAAGATGCGATCGTGGCCGGTCTTCTGGAACTCCATGCGCATATCCACGATTTCAACCACCGGCAAAGGACGGCGCTCCACGCGCTCTCGTAGTTCAATCAGCTTGTACTTCCCTGTCTGCGCATTGTGATAGGACTCAATCGAAGGAGTAGCGGAAGCCAGCACCACGGCGGCTCCGCTCAACTTGCCCCGCATGACTGCCACATCCCGTCCGTGATAGCGCGGAGTCTCTTCCTGCTTATAAGAGGAGTCGTGCTCTTCATCCACCACGATCAACGCCAGCCGGGAGACCGGCGCAAAAACTGCGGAACGCGTACCGACAACGATTCTTGCCTCTCCCCGCCGGATACGATGCCACTGCTCCGCGCGCTCATCGCCCGTCAATGCCGAGTGTAGAATGGCCACTTCGTCACCAAAGACCTGATGGAGATTGGCGGCAGCAGCCGGAGTCAGGCCGATCTCCGGAACCAGCAGCACCGCAGAATCTCCGGACTCGAGCACCGATTGCATGGCCGCAAGATAGACCGCCGTCTTGCCTGATCCGGTCACGCCGTGCAGCAGCGACACGGAAAAGGCTTTTTGCTTTACCGAAGCATTAATGGTCTGGAGCGCAGCTTTTTGCTGTGCGTTGAAGATGAAGTCCAGGTGCGAAGGACCACGTTTCTTAAGGCCGCTCACGCTGAACTCCGCCGCCTCTTCCACCAATTCCACCAGGCCGCGCTTCACCAGGGTTTGCAAAGTAGAACGCGGAACCGGCAAGTTGCGAATCTGTTCAACCGCCGCTCTGCCATTTTCCTGCTGGAGAAAGGCGACGATCTTCTGCTGATTCTCATTCAGCTTTCCACCAGTTTCTTTGAGAACTGCAATTTGAACCGTTCGCCGGGCATCGCGCGCTGCAGTGGCATCTTCGCGGGCAATCCATTTCTTGCGCACGAGATTGTCGAGAACGTGACGGTTCGCTCCAGTCGCAGAACGAATCGTGCCTTCCAAAACCTGATCCGACATCGCCAGATAGTTCAGAACTGCATACTCCAGCATCTGGGCGTCGATTTCCTGATGCGAGCGCCGCGAAGACCCCGTAGTCGCCGAGTCATGCAGGGCCTGGTGTCCGGTTTCGGTGATCCAATAGACGCGGGCTTTCTTGATCTCTGCCGCGAGCGGAAGCATGGTGCGAAATACATCGCCGATGGGAGCAAGGTAGTATTGGGCGATCCATTGCCCCAACTGCATCAGGGTCGAATCGAGGACTGGCTCGGAATCGAGCACCTGCAATATGGCTTTGGTCTTTACCTCGGGCTGGCGATCGTGCAGCGCCGTCACCACCCCTGAAAGCCGGTCATTTCTGAATGGGACCAGCACGCGCCCGCCGACCACCGGAAGCTGATCGGCGATTTGGTAGGTAAAAGCCATGTCCAGCGGGACTGGCAGGGCGACATCGCAAAAAGCGGGCATCGATGAATTGATTGTAAGGGAACAATGCAGCGCAGGGCAGCAAGCCGAGGACTGACCATTGGCCGCCAGCTTCACATTCGTGTGACAGAAAAAGTTTTTCCACTTTGCCAACACATTCGCCCCCTGTCATTCTGAGCCGTTCTTTGGCGAAGAATCCCTACGCTGTGTCATGGACGACAACGGTTGGAGGAGTGTGATGTGGTTTGACTTTAGTTCTTTGCCGCCGAAGCCGGGGGTCTCTCCACCACCACCCGTTCTTGATAGTTCTATTTTGGGAATGCAAACATCATGTTTGTGCTATTTTTTCTTGACATTTGGACGACTCAGAGTAACTTTTAAATATCCCTCTTGGTTTTTGTAAAAGCGCATGAGGGAAATCCTCGCGAGTTTTAGAAGTATGAGTTCGTAAGGTTCGCTGACGGCCTGCTAAATCACGCTTCATTAAAAATTTGGCATTCCTTCGTTAACCTGCCTACAATACCAATTAGGAGGCATGATCCCAGCAGTCGCCTCTCTCAAATCAACGGTCCCACAAATAGAACCGCGTACAAGTCTGCCAGTTGTAAGTTGGTGGCGGATCCAGCGCCTAACAGAGATAAACAAATATTCCAGGTATCCCAGGGTTAATTGATCGCGTTTGAAGGACTCTTTTTGAATGAACGACAACATCGATCTGCTCAGCATCAATACCATCCGCACTTTGGCCATGGACGCCGTACAGCAGGCCAACTCCGGGCATCCGGGAACTCCGATGGCGATGGCTCCCGTCGCCTATTGCCTTTGGCAGCGCCTGCTCCGCTTTGATCCTGAAGATCCGATCTGGCCCAATCGCGATCGCTTTGTGCTTTCCATCGGTCACGCCTCAATGCTGCTCTATTCCCTGCTGCACTTGGCCGGGGTGAAAGCGGTCAATCCCAACTATGAAACACTGGGTGAGCTCTCCGTTAAGCTGGACGACATCAAGCGATTCCGTCAACTAGACAGCAAATGCCCTGGACATCCCGAGTACCATTGGACCTCTGGCGTGGAAACGACCACTGGCCCGCTGGGACAGGGCGTTTCTAATTCGGTAGGCATGGCCATTACCGAGCGCTGGCTGGCCGGTTATTTCAATAAACCGGGCTATGAGCTTTTCAATTACGACGTATATGCCCTATGCGGCGATGGTGACATGATGGAAGGCATCTCCAGTGAAGCCGCTTCCTTGGCTGGTCATCTCAAGCTCTCGAACCTCTGCTGGATTTACGACAACAACCACATCACCATCGAGGGCCACACCTCTTTGGCGTTCACCGAAGATGTAGCCACCCGCTTTATCGGCTACGGCTGGAACGTTACCCGAGTCGGCGATGCGAATGATCTGGACATGCTGATGCGCGCCTTTGTTTGCTTCAAGCAGACAAACGACCGGCCAACGCTGATCATTGTTGACAGCCATATCGCTTACGGCGCTCCTCACAAGCAGGACACCGAAGCTGCCCACGGCGAGCCTCTGGGCGAAGATGAGATCCGCCTCACCAAGCGAAACTATGGCTGGCCGGAAGATGCCAAGTTCCTGGTCCCCGCAGAAGTCACGGAAAACTTCCGCAATGGAATAGGCAAGCGCGGAAGAGAGCTGCACACGGCATGGGAGGCTCTCCTGGAAAGCTACAAAAAAGACTATCCGGTGCTCGCCGATCATCTGCACCGCATGCAGCGCCGCGAGCTGCCCGACGGTTGGGACAAAGACCTGCCTACCTTTCCCACCGATCCCAAGGGCATCGCCAGCCGCGAATCATCGGCCAAGGTGCTGAATGCCGTGGCTAAGAACATTCCCTGGCTGATGGGAGGTGCTGCCGATCTGGCGCCTTCCACCAAAACGCGCCTGACCTTTGAAGGCGCGAGCGACTTTTTGCCCGGACAATATACTGGAAGAAATTTTCACTTCGGCATCCGTGAGCATGCTATGTGTTCCATCTTGAACGGCATGTCGCTCAGCAAGCTGCGCCCGTTCGGCTCCGGCTTTTTAATCTTCAGCGACTATTCGCGGGCGCCCATGCGGCTGGCCTCGATTATGGAGATTCCGGTCATCTACATCTTTACCCATGACTCGATTGGCGTAGGTGAAGATGGCCCCACGCATCAACCGGTGGAGCAGATTCTCTCTTTGCGGGCCATCCCTGGATTCATCGTCCTACGGCCAGCCGATGCCAATGAGGTCGTGGAAGCCTGGCGCTTTATCCTGCAACTTAAGCACGAGCCGGCGGCGCTGGCCCTTTCCCGCCAGGCGTTACCCACAATTGATCGCAGCAAATATGCCTCCGCTGCTGGACTGGCAAAAGGCGCATACATACTTGCTGATGCTCCCAACGGCAAGCCTGAGTTGATTCTGATGGCCACTGGCAGCGAGGTGTCGCTGTGCCTCAGCGTCTATGAGGAACTTAGCAGAGAAGGCCGTAAGGTGCGGGTCGTGAGCATGCCGTCTTGGGAGATCTTTGAAAAACAAAGCCGTGAATATCGCGACAGCGTACTGCCGCCGGAAGTTAAAGCCAGAATCTCTGTGGAGCAGGCCTCTACTCTAGGTTGGGCGCAGTATGTGGGGCACGATGGCATTACAATCGGAATGAAGACTTTTGGCGCATCCGCTCCACTGAAGGAATTGCAAAAGAAATTTGGCTTCACCCCAGATGCGGTAATGGAAGCAGCAAGGAAACTCTTGAAGAATTTATAAGTTCAAATTTCTAATTTTTAATTTGAGAACCAAATCTTACGAGAGGCGGTTTTGAAAATTACAAATTAGAAATTACAAGTTAGAAATTTATGAAAATTACACTTGGTTCAGATCATGCTGGCTTTGAACTGAAACAGATCCTTGGCCAGCACCTGGAGCAAAACGGTTATCAGGTCTTGGACGTGGGTACCAACAGTACCCAGCCCGTGGACTATCCTGACTACGCTGAGGCTGTGGCCTTGAGTGTGGGGCGGGGCGAGTCTGAGCGTGGTGTGCTGATCTGCGGGAGCGGCGTGGGCGCTTCGGTCGCCGCCAACAAGATTCCGGGAATACGCGCCGGACTTTGCCATGATACGTACTCGGCCCATCAGGGTGTGGAGCACGATGATGTCAACGTGCTAGTGCTGGGGTCCCGCGTGATTGGCATCGAACTGGCCAAGGAAATTTCCCTGGCGTTCCTGAAAGCGCGGTTTACCGCGGAAGAACGCCACCAGCGCAGGCTCAATAAAGTTCTCAACATTGAAAAACGATACACAACCGGCCCGGCGATGAAGGAGAAGAAGTCATGACTACTGTGAGTGCTCCGGACACAACTAAAATCAAAACCAAGCAGGAAAATCCGCTGCGCGCGCTGCAGAAATTCGGCCAATCGGTGTGGCTGGACTTTATTCGCCGCAACCTGATCACCAGTGGGGAGTTGCAACGGTTGATCGATGAAGACGGGCTGCGCGGCATCACCTCCAACCCCGCCATCTTTGAGAAAGCCATCGCCGGCAGCACGGACTACACCGACATCCTGGAGCAACTCCACGCGAAGAACCTGGGCTCTGGAGAAATTTACGAGCGCATTGCCATCCGCGATATTCAGGATGCTGCCGACCTGCTCCGTCCTGTCTACAAAGGGACCAATGGACGTGACGGCTATGTAAGCCTGGAAGTCTCGCCCAAACTGGCGCGATTGACACAGGAATCCATCGATGAGGCCCGGCGGTTGTGGGCGGCTGTGGGCAGGCCCAATGTAATGATCAAAATCCCAGGTACGCCTGAAGGCGTGCCCGCCATTCGCCAGTTGATCAGCGAAGGCATCAACGTCAATGTGACCTTGCTCTTCTCCCAGGATGCTTATGCAAAAGTGGCAGAAGCATACATTGCAGGGCTTGAAGCCGCTCAGAAAGCTGGAAAAGACTTAAGCAAGATCGCGGGCGTGGCCAGCTTTTTCGTCAGCCGAATTGATGCTGCTGTCGATGCCCTGATTGCCGCCAAACTCAAGACCCCGGTCACTCCTGATCAGGAGCAGTTGCTGCGTTCTTTGCAGGGCAAGGTGGCCGTTGCCAATGCCAAACAGGCCTATCGCCTGTACGGAACGCTCTTTGCCGGCGACCGTTGGAAAAAACTAGCTGCCGCTGGAGCGCAAACGCAAAGACTGCTATGGGCAAGCACCAGCACCAAGAACCCTGCTTACCGCGACGTAATGTATATCGAGAACCTGATTGGCGCGGATACGGTCAACACCATCCCGCCCGCAACTCTTGACGCGTTCCGCGACCACGGACAAGTCGCCCGCACCCTGGATGCCGATATGCCATCGGCAGACAAAACTATGGCAGACCTGGAAAAGGCCGGCATCTCCATGCGCGAGATCACCGACAAGCTGCTGGTCGAGGCCATTCAGCTTTTCGATGAGGCTTTTGACAAGCTGATTGCCGCAGTCGATCAAAAAAAAACTAAACCCGACGAGGTAAAGCCCAAAATCGAGAAACAAAGCTGCCAACTGCCTGCGCCGCTCCAGCAGGCCGTGGATGCTGCCATCAAAGACTGGCAGACAAATGACAAGATGAACCGCCTTTGGAAAGGCGATACCTCCCTGTGGACGAAGGATGAGGAAGATAAATGGCTCGGCTGGCTGCATATTACCGAAGACCAGATTGCGCACCTGCAACAGCTTTCAGCCATTGCCTCTCAAGCTGCCAAGGGTGGGTTCG
>DASZEU010000096.1:0-3590 GCA_035940535.1 Candidatus Angelobacter sp. | reverse complement strand
AAGTCACTGGAAATCTCCCTATATTCCTAAAAGCGAAATTTATGCCAAATTATAGTCACACCTCTGAAAGACTAAGAAGAACTAAATTAGAATTTTCGAAAAACCGAAAATTGATTAGTTTTCACTAATTATTTATGTTGGTTAAGGAGATTTTCAGCCATCGAGCCCGTATGCTTCGTAAGAAAGGCCCGCATTTACTAAGAAAACTCACATATTCTAAGTAGGGTACCGTAGATGAAATCAATCTTTCTTAACGTACGACCGAGATTCCAGCCAAGCATCTGGGCATCGATTTTAATTTTGGCAATTAGAAATTATGGCAATTTTGGCAATCGCTTCAGGGGTGTCCCAAGAATTGCTCCTTGCCACCCGTGATCCGATTGACCTCGGCCATGATCGCCACCATTTGTGGTGCGCTCTTCAGTGCGTAATTCGGACCTGTGTAGCCCCACCAATCCCAGCAGCCAAATGTGTTTGCAGGAACGAAAGAGGCGATCGTTTGGGGATACAGCACAATGATGTTGTTGCCGTCGGCCCATTCATTGATGCCGGACTTCTGGATAAAAGCTAGACCTGCAATCTGCTGGTTCGACTGGCAGCCGTGAAGGGCAATCACCAGGCGGCAAGCTTGTCCCTGCGCACAACTCTGAGGCACAAACGCCCAGGCGGTGCTGTCCATGTCGATGGACGAACAATTGCTGTTGGGACAAAACTGGTTCTGGTTGAACTGGATGAAACTCCCGCCGAGCGTTCCGGGATGGCGCGCATTCAAGTTGCCGTAGAACATGGTCAGAAATGTCTTCTCGGGATCGATGCCGCAATTGTTAATGAAGGGAGCAGCCAGCACCGCGCACGGAGTAGAGGCGTCGGGCGAGACCCAGGAGTGTTGCGCTCCGGTGAAGTTGTTGTAGTTGATATGGCTGTTGTTGGTAAAGCTTTGGTAGTACAGGTGAAGATCATCCATGGTCGGCTGCTGCACCACCGTGTCGAAAACTCCGCTGAACATGTAGATCGGCTTGCCGCCAATATTGCTGGTGGGGTCGATTTGTCCGGCATTCGCTTCCGCGTTGGTAAAGCTGACCAGCGAGCCGACCGGAACTCCAATACCGCTCGAGCAGGCATTTCCCCAGAGAAATATGTTGTCCTGGGCGCAAAAATAGGCGCCGCCGGCAAACACCGCAGTGCCAAAGATGCTTCTCGAATAGGCAACTTGCAGTTGCACAGCCATAAAACCACCCGAGGAAACTCCAGCCACGGTGACCGTGTTTGGGTTGACGTTGTAGGACCCCAAATTGGTTTGAGCTGATGCGGTTGTGGAGATGCAATACGCCAGCAGCAAGCCAGCAAAGCCGATAACGTGAGAGCGCTTCATGATTCTCCTCCAGTTCGTGCGATCTGAACGCCTGAACACATCGACATCCAGAGCGGGAAGAGTAGCGGAAGCTTCATCTTTTGGCAATCCAGGAGACGACAAAGATTCTTGTTCGCTTATAACTTGGTTGTCTACGCCAATTGGTGCCGGCTAAGAATTTGCTGATATTTCTGCCATCTGCAATCATCGAGGGATAGATCTTCACCCGTTAGGTTACAAGCGATTGACCAAGGTTGGGCATGGTAAATCATATCGCTCAATCCAGTTGCTTGTTCACTATCCTGGCTTTTGGGGGCGATCCCAACCATAGAACCGTTGAGGTTGGACATCCGGTTCCATGATTCCACTACGGCAGCCGCAGCCTTTTCAGATTGCATGTTGTGGAATTCAATGAGGCAATCCCGAACGGCCGCCCAGAATCGACTTGCCAAAATAGCGTCAGCCATAAAGCTATTATAGTTCATCCCTCTTGGTGGAAGGATCGTTCAATACCAGTTCCGCCGCCTTTGTATGAAAGCTTATTTGTTGACACTTTTCCGCGCCATGGCTTATGGTCCGTTGCGAATTTGTTGGCGTGGTTTTGTCAAAATCTGGCAAGCTAGAAATCTAATTGCTATTCTCTGGCAACACTTTTGTATCCACCCGAAATTTCTTGTAATCCGAATATGTCGCTTCCCCCTCTTCGGGAAAAATGTTTCGGCCCGGCGGGAACCGGAACTTGCCTTTTAAATAGGCACTTTTGGGCAGCCAGGCTTCGCCGTTGATTTTGGTCCATTCTATGCCCAGAACTGTGCCCGGTTCGTAAACCTGGTTTGGATCACCTGCAGATTTTTGAGGCTGGCTGCTGCCAACCTTGATAATGACCACTGGACGAAACAGCTTTGCCTCTGTCGTGAGCTTGACTTCGAGTTTGCAGATCTCCTTATCTTCTTCGTCAATCCAGAGCTTGATGTGGAATGCTTGCGCATTCTTCTCGTCATCGCCGGCAGGCAAGTGGCCCGATTTTGGCAGTGCTTCAACGAAATATGTTCTGCGGCCATTCAGTGCCGGATGGCCTTTCAGCTTGATGTCGAACATGGAGGGAATCTGCCGCAAGGGCAACTGCAGCTCCTGTTCGTAATAATAAGTGTTCGTATGGAGACGAAGTTTTCCTGCTGCTTCGAAATGCTTGTCGATGATCTCTTGCAGCCGGTCCCATTCGGATTTCTGTTGCTCAGGTGGAATGGGCTCGCCGTTGTACTCGATCACCCGAACATCCTGGCCGCCATGTAGAAAGACGATCTCCATGGTGCTTGATTCCCATTGATATTTTCCGGGATGGACAAGACGTTTGGAACGGCCATGCTTGAGATAGGTGTAGTTCTCGGCGTGCTGCCTTCGTTGTTCGTAATTGGAAGTGGCCTGACGTATCAGTTCCTGCAAATCGATAGAATTGGGTGAGGCCTGGCTGACCAGTCCTGCAAGCCAAAAAACACAACAGATTTTGCCGCTGATTTTCGCTGTTGAACACTGAAAAACCATGATGGCCATCACCAATTTCGTATCTGCACTATCCCTTTACCGCTCCAACAGTAAAGCCCGCGATGAACCGGTCAAGAAACAGGTTATACAGGAACGCAATGGGCAGGCTGGTGATCAGGCAGGCGGCCATCAGCGATCCCCAGAAATAAACGTCGCCGCGCACCAGGAAGATAGGTATGCCGACGCCGACCATCTGCTTGGATTCAGACGAGATGAAGGTCAGGGCGTAAACGAACTCCTGAGTCACCAGGGTGAAGGTGAAGATTACAACGGTGAGAATGCCGGAGATGGAGATGGGAATCACCATCTTCACGAAGGCCCCAAAACGCGTGAGGCCGTCGACCATGGCTGCATCTTCCAATTCTCTGGGTATGGATTTGAAGAACCCCATGAGCAGCCATATCGAAAAAGGCACGGTGAAGCTGGGATAGATCAGCACCAAAGCCCAGATCGAGTCCTGCAGGCCAAGGGTTGCTACTACACGGGAAAGAGGAATAAAGAGCAAAGTGGGTGGGACCAAGTAGGTAAGGAAAATGGCGATGCCCAGCCGCTCTCCCCAGCGTCCGGTAAGGCGGGCCAGCGCATAAGCCGCGGGTACGGCCAGAAACAGAGTGATGGCTACTACGACCACGCCCACGAATGCGGTGTTGCCGAGCCACTGCACGAACCTGGTTGCAAAGAGCAGGTTCAGGTTCTC
>DASZEU010000095.1:0-4476 GCA_035940535.1 Candidatus Angelobacter sp. | reverse complement strand
CTTTCTCTCGTCCGTTCCTATCAGGACTGGCTCTCCTTCGTGTTCCTTCGTGACCTCTGTGGTGAAAGGTCTCGGTTTTCTCCGTGTCTTCGTGCCTCTGTGGTGGGTTTTGGTTGTGGCTCTGCTAGGCTGTGGGAAAGGAGTGGTCTTCAGGCTTTCTTCTGTTGACCGCTGCGATGCAGGCTTTCGAGGTAGCTTTGCGCGGCTAACTTGGCGTCTTGGAATGTATGTTCCTGGCCCCAATGTATGATGGCGGCAGAACCGATCTTCTGTACGATCCAATGAAAGATCTTGGCATCATGGCGAGTGTCGAGCAGGACGTCTGCAAGGTAGTCGCCCAGCGTCAGCCTGGTATTTTCAGGTTCCGGTGCCTGTTTTACTGCTGCAACCAAATGAAACTTCCTCAAATCTGGCCCCGCTCTCTGGGGATGAGAGCAGACTACTCACATTAGGATACATTAAGCAAGCAACGAGTTGTACTGAATGAATCTAAGAAAACAATAAACTTCGATATTTCTCGATCCAGTGGACATGTCCTGTTGGGCAATGTCCCTGTTTGGTTATGTGAACAAAAATTCCTTAGTGCGCAGATCTTTTACTGTGTCGCGCAGTTTAGCGGCTTTTTCGAATTCGAATCTCTTGGCTGCCTCACGCATGTCGCTTTCGAGATTGGCAATGTAGGCGTCCAAATCTTCTTGCGACTTGAATTCCGGCAGGCCGTCAGCAGCCGCTGTCATATCCACATAATCAGATTCAGCAATACCAGCCAGCGACATGGAAAGCGGTCGAATGATGGTCTGAGGAATGATGCCGTGCTCCAGGTTATAGGCTCGTTGGATAGCGCGACGGCGATCGGTTTCGTCCATGGCACGCTTCATAGAGTCGGTGATGTGGTCGGCATACAGCAGGGCTCTGCCGTTAACGTTGCGCGCACAACGTCCAATCGTCTGGATCAACGAGCCACTAGAGCGCAGGAAGCCCTCTTTATCCGCATCGAGGATCGCTACCAGCGAGACCTCAGGCAGGTCTAATCCTTCGCGGAGCAAGTTGATGCCGATGAGCACATCATACTCTCCCTTGCGCAGGTCACGCAGTATCTTGATGCGCTCCAAGGTCTCGATCTCGGAGTGCATATATCGGCAGCGCACGCCTACCTCGCTGTAGTACTCCGCCAGATCTTCTGCCATACGCTTAGTCAGCGTGGTCACCAGCACGCGCTCACCCTTGTCAGTCCGGTTGCGAATCTCATGCAGCAGATCATCAATCTGTCCCTTCACCGGACGAACCTCAACTTCTGGATCGACCAGCCCTGTAGGACGGATGATCTGCTCCACCACCACGCCTGCCGATTTGGTCAACTCGTAAGGGCCGGGAGTCGCGGAGACATAGATGATCTGGTTGGCGCGGCTTTCAAATTCATCAAACTTGAGCGGACGGTTGTCGAGGGCCGACGGCAAACGAAACCCGTACTGAATCAAATTCTCTTTGCGTGAGCGATCGCCATGCCACATGCCATGCAGTTGCGGGACCGTCTGGTGGGACTCGTCAATGAACATGAGGAAGTCGCGCGGAAAATAATCGAGCAGGGTGGGTGGCGGCTCGCCCGGCTGGCGTCCGGAAAAATGGCGCGAGTAGTTTTCGATGCCATGGCAATAACCCATGGACTTGATCATCTCCAGGTCGAAGCGAGTGCGCTGATGCACACGCTGGGATTCCACCAGGCGGCCCTCTTTCTCCAACTCTTTTTCCCACCAGGCCAGCTCTTCAAGAATGGTCTCCATGGCGCGGTTCTTCTGGGCCGCAGACATCACATAGTGGCTCTTGGGATAGATAGGCAACCGGGTGTATTTCTGCTTGACTGTGCCAAACAGGGGATCGATCTGAGAGAGAGAATCCACTTCATCGCCGAACAACTCAATGCGGTAGGCGTTGTCTTCGTAAGTAGGGAAGACCTCGATCACATCTCCGCGTACCCGGAATGTGCCCCGGCGAAAGTCTACGTCGTTGCGCTCGTAAAGTATTTCGACCAGCTTGCTGAAAATATCGTTGCGGCGTATTTTTTGGCCCTTCTCCAGAAAGAGCAACATGCCGTAATAAGCTTCCGGCGACCCCAGGCCGTAGATGCAACTCACAGAAGCCACAATGATGCAGTCGCGCCGCTCGAAAAGCGAGCGGGTAGCGGAGAGCCGCAGCTTGTCGAGTTCATCGTTGATCGTTGCTTCTTTTTCGATGTAAACATCGCCTGCGGGAATGTAGGCTTCGGGCTGGTAATAGTCGTAATACGAAACAAAATACTCCACCGCGTTGTTAGGAAAGAACTGCTTGAATTCGTGGTAGAGCTGCGCGGCCAGGGTCTTGTTGTGGGCCAGCACCACGGCCGGCCGATTCAACTGCTCAATCACCTTAGCCATGGTGTAGGTCTTGCCTGAGCCGGTCACGCCCAGCAATACCTGGTGCTTTTCCCCGGCATACATGCCGTGATTGAGCTCTTCAATGGCGCGAACCTGGTCGCCCTTCGGTTTGTACTCGCTGACAAGACGAAAATCCATGAAAATGCCGTATTTAGATTTTTACCGCAAAGGGCGCTAAGGACGCAAAGGTAAATCGAAATAGCCGGGAATCGCCGCTGATTTCGCAGATGAGCGCGAGATAAGACAAGGACGTAAATGAACCTTTGGTTTTTCAATTTTGGCAATTTTGGCATTCTTGGCAATTATGGCAATTTATTAGCTTCTACTGCTCCCCTCTGCTTGGCCCACGATACAAAGCCTTCCGGCGCATTCTTGACCCCGTAAAGATTTGCTCCTCGAATATTTTTAATGCTCTGCCAGCGGATGTCGCGCAGATCAGCAAAACGGAGATCGACATTGGCCAGCGTTGCTTCCGAAAGATTTGCCCCGCTCAGGTCTGCGCCCCACAGATCGGAGTCGTCAAGATTGGCGCGCCACAGCGAGGTCTCCCGAAAACTGGCTTTCCGGAAATTGGCTGAGTTTAGATCAGCATCGGATAAATCTGCCAACCGGAAATTGCCGTTGCGGACATCAGAAACACTAAAGTTCGCGCGCGCCAAAAGAGCTTTGGGTAAAGATACTCCCTGAAGGAAGGAGTGAGAGACATCCACACCGATTAGAGGGACATGGTCAGCATTCAGATCTTGTAGCGCCTCAATTCGTCCTCCACTGCCCCCCTTGCCCTGGGCGGAGTTGATCACCTGCCAGGCCTGGTAGTGCATCTGCTTGACTCGGCTGCCGGATTCATGGAAGAAGAGAATCACGGCCACCAGCACCGAAAAAGTCCCCAGATATTCCAGTACCTCTAAGAATCTCCAGTTACTGAGAAAAAATGCCAGCCATTCCAGCAGCCACTCAAGCGCAAAAAACGGCGAAGCCCAACGGTGCTCGATGGCTGTCTTGCGGATCTTCCACGGTTCGGGCTTGTGCCTGGGTTCCCGTATGATCATGACGATCTTGAAGTTTTACCGCAAGCACCGCCAAGGACGCAAAAAGAAAATTGAAACAGCCAGCAATCGCCGCTGATTTCGCAGATGAGCGCGAGATAAAGACCAAGGATGTAAATGAATTTTAGGTTTTCAATTTTGGCAGTTATGGCAATTGTGGCAATTTCCTAAGCCGGCTGTTCTTAATCCCGAAAGTGAAGTAAATGACAAACCCAATCGCCAGCCAGACCACCAACCGGAGCCAGGTTGTGCCTCGCAGAGTTTGCATTAGAAACAGGCAAATGACAATGCCAAGAATAGGAACCAATGGTACCCAGGGAGTCTTGAAGGCGCGCTGCAAATCTGGCCGCCGGACGCGCAGAATCCATACTCCGGCGCACACAATCACGAATGCCAGCAGAGTTCCGATGGCGGTAAACTCCATGAGTAAATCGCTTGGCATCAAGCCGGCAAACAGGGCCACGAAAGATCCCACCACAATAGAAGAGATCCAGGGCGTGTGGAAGCGAGGATGGATTCGTCCGGCCCATGCCGGCAACAGGCCATCACGGGACATGGAATAAAACACCCTGGACTGGCCCATGAGCATCACCAGCATAGTTGTAGCCAGTCCCGCGAAGGTTCCCAGCAGAACCACCAGGCTGCCCCAACGCGCACCCGTGGCTTGGATGCCCAGCGCCACCGGCGCTGCGGTATTGAGCTGGGTATATTTCACTACACCGGTCAGCGTTCCGGAGACGCAAACATAGAGGATGGTGCAGATGGCGAGCGAGCCCAGAATGCCGATGGGCATATCGCGTTGCGGATTCCTGGCCTCCTGGGCGGCAGTGGATACGGCGTCAAAACCAATGTAAGCGAAGAAGATTGCTCCCGCCCCACTCGCCACTCCCGACCATCCGAACGGCATGAAGGGATGCCAGTTGGTTGCGGCGACCTGCGGGTGGCGGAACAGAAACATGGCTGCGACGCCAATGAAGGTCAACACCGTGCCAACTTTGACGATGACCATGGTGGAATTG
>DASZEU010000094.1:0-5163 GCA_035940535.1 Candidatus Angelobacter sp. | reverse complement strand
CGAAACCCGAGAATACGGCTCGACATCCCGAGCGCCGGAGCTTGGTGCGTCATGTCGGGCTTTCTCTGTTCCATTCGCGAGAGGCGAGCATCGCCATCGCCGGCATTGTGCTGGTCATTTATTTCCAGAGCACCGCGCCGGAGTTCCTCTCCATAGGCAACATTGCTAACCTTTCGGGATACGCGGCCACCACCGCGATCATCGCCGGCGGCGAGGTGATGGTGCTGATTTGTGGCGAAGTGGATTTGTCCGTCGGCCAGGTCTACGCCTTGTCCCCTTTTGTGATGTATTACGCGCACGAAGCGGGTGTTCCCTTTGTTCCTGCGATCGTCCTTGGACTCATTCCGGCCGCCATCGTCGGATTAATCAATGGCCTGATCACGGTGGCACTCGAGATACCCTCTTTCATTACTACCCTCGGCACTTTGTTTGTGATCAATGGCTTGACCCTGACCATTTCAGGCGGGTTTCCAGTAGCGCCGAAAGCGGGGCCGGTAGTCGCCACCATCTTCGGCGGCAACGCGATCTCTCAGAGCCTCTGGGCGATCGCCATCACCCTCATTTTCCAGTTCGCGCTCGTCAAGACTCGTTGGGGGATGCACACGATCGCCACCGGCGGTAACCTCGTCGGTGCCAAGGAGGTAGGCGTCAAGACCGGTTTCATTAAGATCGGTAATTTCATCATTTGTAGTGTCTTGGGTGGTCTGGCGGGCACATTAGACTGTTTCCGCATCGGCTCAATCGATCCGCTCGCCGGCGGCACCGAGATCATGTTTATGGCCATCGCCTCTGCGGTCATCGGCGGAACGCTCCTTACCGGGGGTTCGGGCACAATCTTCGGCGCACTCCTCGGTGCGGTAGTGCTTGGCATCTTAAAAGATGGGTTCACACTCTCCGGCGTCAGCGCCTACACCTTTGACATGATTTTAGGAGGGGCTATCCTCGTTACCATGCTCATTAACGTGCACCTTAGCCGGCTGCGCGCTGCGGGAGGCGGGCGATGAGTGAAGAAGTGTTGCGTACGGAGCACCTTTCTAAATCTTTCGGTCGGGTGACAGCATTAAGAGATGCCTCAATCCATCTCGCCAAGGGCGAAGTCTTGGGGCTCCTCGGCGATAACGGCGCCGGCAAGTCCACGCTGATGAAGATTCTCACCGGCTTTCACCGGCCAAGCGGCGGGAAAATCTACTTCGAAGGCAAAGAGCTCGAGCTCAAGTCTGTCAGCCATGCGCGATCTCTCGGTATCGAACCTGTGTACCAGGATCTGGCCCTGATCAACGAGCTCAATGTCTACCGCAACATGTTCCTGCAGCGGGAAATCATGTATGGCGGACCCCTCCATATCCTCAATGATGGCGCGATGCGCGAGCGTGCGAAGGAGCAACTGAAACAAATGGGAGTCAGGATTCCTTCGGTGGATGTGGAGATCTCAAAGCTCTCAGGTGGTCAACGACAGGGGATCGCCGTGGCACGCTCAGTATACGCAAATGCCAAGTTATTGCTGCTGGATGAGCCCTTGGCCGCGATGGGCGTGAAAGAGAGCTCAATGATCCTGGACGTAATTCTGCGCCTCAAGGAAAAGGGCGATGTCTCGGTCATCATTGTGGCCCACAATTATGCCCAGATTTTCGATTTCTGCGACCGGATCAATCTTCTGCAGAACGGCCAGATCACGTTCGACCAGCGGACCGAAAATACCTCTGTCGAAGAGCTGACCAGCCTTGTCGTACAAGAGTATCGTGCCGCGCGTGAGAACGTCCGGCCGCCGAATTCAAAGTAGCTAGCATAGGACCCAGGAGTTGCAGGAGTTCAGGAGACTCCTGGTAGCGTGAGGCTCCGTCCGAGCAGGGATTGGCGCGTCGTCTTCAATTCAGACGGAGCTTCGCGCTACGAGCGATTCTTCATCAAATGGAATCGGAAGAATGGCCATCTGCAAAACCGGGAGGGCGCCATCCATTCTGCAACTCCTGACTCCTGACTCCTGACTCCTGACTCTACTTCGACCTGCTCAACACCACCAGGACGGAGCCGCCCACGATCAGAAATGCCCCTGCAAAACCCATCAGGTTGAGATGAACTTTGCGCAGGAAGATCGCTGTGAACAAAATGATGAACACAGGATAGGCGATCTCTAGCAGCGACGCCATCGTAGCATTCTTTTGATGGATGGCGTAGGCATTGAAAACGTAAGCTCCGGTCCCGAAAACAAGATACAGGACCACCAATCCGGCGACCGGCCAGCTTTCCCAAAGCTGACTCCAATCCTGCCTTGGATAAATCGCGAACATGATCGAGGCGACCATCACACCGTTGGCCAGGCTCAGGAACGAGAATGCCGCCGCGAACTCAACTCTGCCGAACAGCGTTTCGAGAAGTAAATACTGCATGCCCCAGCACGCTGCGGAAAGAAGGGCATAGCTCCACCAAGTCATCACAGTTCTCATAGGAGTTTTCGATATTTCAAGCAAGCCTGGCGCGCTGCCATCATTTCAATCGGAAGGATCCGTTTCCGCTGTAAGTGGCGATTCCAATTATTTTCGATCCTAAAGAATTTGAATAAACGCTCAACGATGGTAACGGAAGCCACGATCGGTCTATTCCCGTCAGAGGGCCGATTGACACGCGCAGCAGAATGGAAACCCAAAGCAGAACGAATGGGCTTAGTGGCAATGAGGTCGCGGAAAACACCGTGTTTGCGGTTCTTGTCGCAATCAGTTTCTCACACATGCTCAATGATACGATCCAGTCGTTGATTCCGGCAATTTACCCGATCTTGAAGAAATCATTTCAACTTAGTTTTACCCAAGTCGGTCTGATCACGCTGACCTTTCAATTGACTGCTTCGTTGCTGCAGCCCTTTGTTGGGCTATACACAGATCATCGGCCGAAGCCGTATTCGCTGGCCATTGGCATGGGGCTTACACTCTTTGGCTTACTGCTCTTGTCCATTTCCAGTAACTTCCCCATGATCCTCTGTTCTGCGGGACTAGTTGGCATGGGATCATCGATTTTCCACCCGGAGGCTTCCCGACTGGCTCGCATGGCTTCAGGCGGGCGGCACGGATTTGCCCAATCGATATTCCAGGTGGGCGGCAATGCGGGAACGTCGCTTGGACCACTATTGGCCGCGTTGATCATCGTGCCGAGGGGGCAAAGCAGTATCGGCTGGTTCTCCTTGGTGGCCCTGGTGGCGATCATATTATTAGCAAACGTAGGCGGCTGGTATAGGCGGAACCTGTTCAGGATTCAAAGCGGGTCCCACGCTAAAGGTAAGATAGGTCGCGCGGCCATATCGTCCAGAAAAGTGGTCTTGGCCCTGGCTGTGTTGATTTCGCTTATTTTCTCAAAGTTTTTTTACCTCTCGTGCATGACCAGTTACTTTACTTTTTACCTGATCGGCAAATTCCATTTGTCAGTGCAAAGCGCACAAATGCACCTCTTCCTTTTTCTGTTTTCAGTGGCCGCAGGCACAGTTGTTGGCGGACATCTGGGCGACCGGTTTGGCCGCAAATATGTCATCTGGGGCTCTATTCTCGGCGTGGCACCCTTTACTCTGCTGTTACCCTATGCCGATCTATTCTGGACCGGTGTCCTGACAGTTTTTATCGGTCTGATTCTTGCATCTGCTTTTTCCACGATACTGGTATATGCCCAGGAGTTAGTTCCTGGGAAAGTGGGAACGATTGCCGGCCTCTTTTTTGGTTTTGCCTTTGGCATGGGCGGCATCGGCTCAGCCGCGTTGGGCTGGCTCGCCGATCAGACTAGTATTGATTACGTGTTCCGTGTCTGTTCGTTTCTTCCTTTAATCGGATTGTTGACAGGATTTTTGCCCGATCTGGACCGGGGCGTTGCTGTGAGAAAGTTTTGAGTTTTGCGTTTTGCGTTTTGGGTTGCGGTAAGCCGCTAAGAATGATGCAAAATGCTATGCGCGGCAGTGACGGGCGGTCCCGCCCCTGATTTTGGTGAAGCTTCCGAGTTGCGGTCAGGCGTCAAAGAAAACCCAAAACCCAAAACCCAAAACTCAAAACCCAAATCCCAAAACTCAAATCCTCCGCCCCTACCGGCGCAAAAACTGGGAAGCCATCTGAAATGCTTCGTTCAACAGCGCACCGCCACCCTGGTTGGAACCGAGAAAGTTATTCAGGACTGGATTCGGCGCCTGTGGATCGGTCTGATGGGTTCCGGTGGCGAGCAGCTTCATGACGACTGGAATTAACGCCGGCAGAAACTGCACGATGAGTTGGGAATTCAAACCTGTGCGTTGCCCAATTTCTTCGATCAATCCATTCAACCGCTCTTGGCCGAAAAGGTTTTCAATCTCCTGTAGGCCGGTGCCCGGTTGCGACAGATTCGAAACGGTTTGCTGGACTGCATCCTGGCCGCCGGTTTGCTGCTGTTGATTTAACGCTTGTTGCAGATGCGATCCCAGAATGCCGAGGATCGGCTGCACCTGCTGTTCCGCTCCTTGAACGCCCGGGAGCAATTGAGCGAGGTTGAGAAGACCCTGCAAATCTTGCTGACTGCCTGCATGATTCGGGTTTTCTATCGATGCCATGATGCTTTGGAATAGGCTCATAACGAGGGGTTTATGATTGTAAATACTGCGCGGGTGAAAAAATCAAGTTTGCTATTATCAAACTTGAGAGTCTGCCCTGTTGACATCTTGTTGCCATTTAGCGAGGGCGGGCGTATCCTCCCCTTATGAGAACATTTAAACCCTCGGTCAAGGAGTACGAATCCGAGACCTATCCGTATGTCATCGAAACGCGGGTTAATGGGAAGCGGCAACGGCGATTTTTTAAAACGAAAACCGCTGCTAATCAAGAACTGTCCAGGATCAAAACAAAGATCCAGCGCGAGGGCGAGGATGCTCTGGCGATCCCCGACCTGCTCCGCATCACAGCTCTTGAAGGTCAGAAGAAATTGAGCCAATACGGCAAGACGGTCGATGACGCGATCGCCTTTTATTTAAAGCACCTTTCCGACAGCGAGAAGAGTATCACGGTCGAAAAACTGGTGGCCGAATTTATGGGAGACCAAGTCCGACGGCAGCACTCGGCGATCCATCAGAGGGACCTGAAAGGACGGCTGGGTCGATTCTGTGAGACCTTCGGTGAGCACAAAGTCCGATGCGTCACGACCAAGGAGGTTCAAGATTGGCTG
>DASZEU010000093.1:0-9109 GCA_035940535.1 Candidatus Angelobacter sp. | reverse complement strand
GCCAAGAAGACCGGTAAAGATGGGATGATCTCTCCAAAGAACACGCCGCCCAGAAATCGAAGCGCTCCCTCAACCAGCAAATAGATCAGCAGCAGCGAGATGGGGTGGATCAAGAAATCGAAGGTCAGAAGAACAAGAGCCCCAGACTGTATCACAGGCGCGGTCTGGCCCAGGACAGGGTAAAAATGGAGCATACGCTGCCGCATAAAGGCTGCGTAGTGAACGATCAGTAAAACCGCAAAGACCAGAGCCTGAAGCAATCCCGTGATCTTGGCCGCGTCGAGCGTTCGTTCGGTGGATTCAGACGGATGGCTGCGTCTTACTGCAGCCGGACAAAATGACAGCCAGACATCTCGTAGCAAGCTGAGCATATCCGCCCAAAATGGAAGCCGATGGGAAAGCATTTGCCGTTCCCATCTTATACCTCAGGGAATGCTGCCACCCAAGAGTACTTTGACGCAGCTAGGTTTGTGCGTGGTGGCGCACGTCAGCGCCCTGGATCCAGAAGATGACGTCTTCGGCTATGTTGGTGGCGTGGTCGGCGACCCGCTCAAGGTTGCGAGCTACTAGCAGAGTGTCCAGGGCGTAGCGATGATTCTCTACGGAGTGGATCATGGCATAGTCCGCGGCTTCGAAGATCTCACGGTTGATGTTGTCTACCAGATCATCTCGTTCGAGAACGGAGCGGGCCTTTTCGACATCGCCGGTAACAAAGGCCTGCAAGGCATCGTGCACCATGGTAATGGCCAAGTTGGCCATGCGGGGAATGTCGACCGTCAGGCCGGTCTTGTTTTGATTGGCCAGATCGATCACGCGCTCCGCAATGTTTACGGCCTGGTCGCCGACCCGCTCCAGGTCGGCATTGATCTTGATGCAAGCAATGATCAGGCGCAGGTCGATGGCCATGGGTTGCTGCATGGCAAGGAGGTCAATCGCCAGTTCGTCTACCTCGCGCTCGGTGGAATTGATTTTGGGCTCATCGCGCAATACCAGTTGGCAAACCGCCAGATCCTGAGTCTGGAAGGCGCGCGCCGCCCGCTCCACTGCCTGTTCAGCCATGCCGCCCATGACCAGTAGCTTTTGTTTCAGATCGTCAAGGCCTTGGTGAAATCTTGTACGTGTCATCCGAACCTGCCCGTGATGTAATCTTCCGTCCGCTTTTCCGACGGCTTGGTGAACATCTTCTCAGTCTTATCGAACTCGACCAGATTCCCCAGGAGAAAAAAGGCAGTGTAGTCCGCCACGCGCGCAGCTTGTTGCATATTGTGGGTCACAATCACGACCGTATATTTCTCTTTCAACTCAAAAATCAGGTCTTCAATTTTGGCTGTGGAAATCGGATCCAATGCGGAGGCCGGCTCGTCCATGAGCAGCACCTCTGGTTCCACGGCCAAAGCGCGGGCGATACAAAGGCGTTGCTGCTGCCCTCCGGAAAGACTGGCACCCGACTTTTTCTTTGCGATGTCCTTTACCTCATCCCACAGGGCGGCGCTCCGCAGCGACCGCTCCACAACTTCATCTAATTGCCGCCGATTATGGAACCCATTTAGTTTAAGCCCAGCGGCAACATTATCGTAGATGCTCATGGTAGGAAAGGGATTCGGTTTTTGAAAAACCATTCCTACGCGGCGGCGTATCCAGACCGGCGAGATGCCTTTGCCGTAGACGTCCAGGTCGGCGATTCTGACTTTGCCCTTTACGGTGGCTTGGGGTACGGTCTCATGCATACGGTTCAGACAGCGCACAAATGTTGATTTTCCGCACCCGGACGGCCCAATAATTGCCGTGGTGTGCTTGGCTGGGATTTCCAGTGCGATGTTATAGAGTGCCTGGGTCTTGCCGAACCAGGCATTCAGTTCTTGAACGTGAATGCCGATGTCCATTTAGCGGGCCCCCTTCAGCATCCCGCGATTGCTCACGAATCTTACCAGGATCACTGACACAATGATCAAGGCGATCAACACCATTGATCCGGTCCAGGCCTTTTGGATCCAGTCATCGAAAGCGGAGGTGGAATAATGAAAAATCTGGATCGGCATTGATGCAGTCGGCAGAGTCAGGTTCCAGTTCCAGAAATCCTGGCCGAGAGTAGTGAACAGGAGTGGAGCGGTCTCGCCCGCAACGCGCGCAAAGGCCAGCATAATGCTGGTTACAATGCCGGAGGTAGCTGTCCGCACCACCACTGATAGTGTCGTGCGCCATTGTGGAATGCCGAGGCCAAGGGCTGCTTCGCGAATGGATTGCGGAACCATGAGCAGAACCTCTTCGGTAGTGCGACAGACCGTGGGAATCATCATGATACCCAGGGCAACGCCGCCGGCGATCGCCGAGAAGTGCCCCATCTTCAGCACAATCAAGGCATAAGCCGTAATGCCGACCACGATCGAGGGGATGCCATTGAGCACGTCGGAAGTAAAGCGCACGATGTTGCCGGCCATGTTTCTTCCATACTCCGCCAGAAAGATGCCAGCGCCCACGCCTAAAGGTACGCCGATCACGCCGGCCACCAGCAGGATCAGCCCCGAACCGGCGATAGCGTTGGCCATGCCGCCACCAACTTCCCCCACCGGCTTGGGAAGCTGCGTGAAGAAACTCCAGTTGAGTCCGGCGCTGCCCTTGGCGATAACTGTCCCCAGGATTGCAAAGAGTGGTATCAAAACCAGCAGCGCAGCCAGGGTAACAGCGGCCACCGCCAGCCCGTTCGTCAGGCGGCGGCGCCAGTGGATGTTTTGAGCGGAAGTCTTAGGCAATGTTCCTCGCAGGCATACCGCGGGTGACGCTCCACACCAACAACTGCGCAATGGCGTTCACCAACATGCTGACGACAAATAAAACCAGTCCCAATTCCACCAGGGCGGCCGTATGTATAGGACCAACTGCTTCGCTGAATTCATTGGCGATGACGCTGGCCAGTGTATAACCGGGCGCAAACAACGAGCGCGAGATTTGAGCTGAGTTACCGATGACCATCGTGACCGCCATGGTTTCTCCCATGGCCCGGCCCAGTCCCAGAATGACTGCGCCAAATATCCCGGTGCGGGCATTTCTCAAGACCGCCACGCGCAGCATCTCCCACCGGGTGGCGCCCAGCGCCAGCGCCGCCTCCCGCTGCTGTTGGGGCACAGCCATGATCACCTCGCGGGTGATGGAGGCGATAATCGGCAGAATCATGATGGCCAGGATCACGCCTGCCGCGAGCATGGAAGGGCCGTACATGCTGCTTTCGAAGAGTCCTGTCCAGCCCAGATATTTTTTAAGGAAAGGAGCCCCATATACACGCAGCAACGGTACCAGGACAAAAAGGCCCCAGAGACCGTAAATCACACTAGGAATGGCCGCCAGCATCTCGACCAAGGTGGAAAGCAACGTGCGCAAACGCCTGGGGCAAAGTTCGGTGATGAAGAGTGCCGTTCCCATGGATAGAGGCACAGCCAGCAGCAACGCCACAATAGAAGAGACGATGGTCCCATAGATCACCGGCAAGGCGCCGAACTCATTTTGTACCGGGTCCCAAACGGATTGCACCAGGAACTTGAATCCAAATTTGTGCAGAGCCAGCCCAGAGGCCGACACCAGTTCGAAAACGATCAGCCCCACAATTGCTACCACTGAGATGGCGCAGGCAGTGACCACCGAACGAAACGCCGCATCGGCAAAAATGCTTCTAAACCCTCCGGGTTTTTGCGGTATCAGCGCAACCTTAGGGCGTGGTTCATCGGATACGGAGTCCACCTTTTCGGGAGTCTTTTGGAGGGTGCGCATGTGTTCTGACCGTAACAGACCATTGTTAAATGAGTGTTAAATCACTTTAGCTGCCGCACGCCCATTTTGTGTGCAATGGTGCTGAAGAATGACCGAAGGGGATATAATTTGCCGCATTTGCCAAGGAGGATTCCAACCCGGAAATCATGCCCGAGCGTAAATACGATGTTGTACTTTACGGAGCCAGCGGCTTTACCGGCAAACAGGCCATACAGTACTTTGCCGGCCACGTTCGTGCTTCTGAAGTTCGTTGGGCGATTGCTGGGCGTAATCCTCAGGCGCTCGAAGCTGCCAAAGCGCAAGCTGGTGATGATGCCAAAGCTATCGACATATTGATAGCCGATGCCCACGACCAAGAGGCTCTGGACAAAATTGCTTCGCAGACACGAATCGTTTTGAGCACCGCCGGCCCATTCGCGCTCTACGGCAATCAACTCGTCGACGCCTGCGTTCGATTTGGAACCCACTATGTGGACATTACCGGCGAAACGCCCTGGGTCAAAGACCTGATCGACCGGCATCATGGGAAAGCTGCTTCCATCGGTACACGCATTGTTCCCTGCTGTGGCTTCGACTCCGTACCTTCCGATCTGGGTGCTTACCTGATGGCGAGGCATATCCAGAAAAACCTTGGAGTTTCCTGCCAAGAAGTAAAAGCATATTTCCAATTTGCAGGTGGCGTGAATGGAGGAACCCTGGCCACCGGATTCAATCTATATGAATCCGGACAGGCAGCCCGCGCCCGTGATCCTTTTCTGCTGAACCCCGCCGGGGAACACTCTGCCGACGAGGTCAAGCTGAATCTCGACCCGCACAAAGCCCAATATGATGCCGACGTCGATACCTGGACCACCCCTTTCATCATGGCGGTGACGAATGTGAGAATCGTCCGCCGCAGCGCAGCTTTGTTGGAGCAATGGCAGATGCCTTATGGGCCAGGCTTTCACTATCAGGAATTTCAGAAAATCAATCCGCCGCGCTCGCGGTTCAAAGCTAAAATCTTCTCCGGAATGCTCGGCGCTTTCGAGGGCATGATGCAGCACTCTTTCACTCGGGGGATACTCAAGTCGCTTATGCCCAAACCGGGAAGCGGCCCTTCCGAGAAAACCATGAACGACGGCTGGTTCCGCTGTGAACTGGTAGGAACGGCTGCCGATGGCCGCAAGGTGCGAGGCATCATCAGCGACAAAGGCGACCCCGGAAATCGTGCTACGGTGAAATTCGTCTGCGAATCGGCCTTGAGTCTGGCCTTGAATGCCAGCGAATTGCCCGGAGGTTCCCAACGGGGTGGTGTCCTGACACCTGCTACCGCGTTCGGAGACTTGTTGGCAGAGCGCCTGCGCAAAGCCGGCATGAAGATTGAGATAGGTACTATTGGGTGATTTGAAAAGGAATACCAGCCATGCATTTAATTTATGCGAGCTTCGGCAGCGAGGGACTGGCTTCTGGAAAAATCGAGCGGTGCTGAGTTGCCTCTTAATCTGACGTGGAATATTTTTGCATTTTCGGGGTCCTTCAGGCGCAAAGAACGCACCTTCAGGATGACAGGGCGTTTTAGAGGGAGAAATTGATACTCAGACAAAAAGTAAGTGACATTTGGCTGAAGCCCGATTAATTCTAATGGCTCTGCGGCACGAGTAAACCCATACCCTGTTACATGTCCTACTCCAGACACATTTTTCAAGAAGCTCAACGAACTACTTCAGCAGGCGCTTCTGCCAACTCCCCCAATTCTTCTTATGCCAACACAAGGTTTCCGCGTGTCTGCTCCATCTGCTTGCGGGCTGCCACGGACAAGCGGCGAATGCCTTCCCGTATACGCTCCGGCGCGGCGTTGGAGAAGTTCAGCCTCATGTGACGTGAGCCGTCCTCGGAGTTTGGAAAAAATGAGTTTCCCGGAACATAAGCTACGTTCTCTTGTACGGCGGCTTTCAGCAACTCGCGGGTGTCGAATCCTGAGGGCATGGTTACCCACAAAAACATTCCGCCTTGAGGATGTGTCCATGTGGCGTCGGTGGGGAAAAATTCCTCCAGCGACTGCAACATCACATCGCGGCGTTGCCGGTAAACCTCTCGAAGCTGCTTGACATGCTCCTCCAGGAATCCGCCCTGCGTGGCCTCGAGGGCGATCAACTGGTTGAAGCCGCTGGTGTGCAGGTCGGTCCCTTGCTTCAGTTGTACCAGTTTGTTGATGACTTCTACCGGCGCCACAATCCAGCCCAGGCGCAGACCGGGAGAGAGAGTTTTTGAAAAAGTACCGAGGTAGATCACGTTGGCGGGGTCCAACAGTATCAGCGGGGCCACGGGTTCTCCCTCATAGCGAAGCTCGCAGTAGGGATCATCTTCCACTACTGGAACCTCATATTCACTGGCCAGCGAGAGCAGCTCTTGGCGGCGTTGCAACGACATGGTTACGCCGCTGGGGTTCTGAAAATTCGGCAGGACATACAGCAACTTCGGCCTTGCCCGGAGCGCATCTTTCAGCAGTTCGGTGCGCAAGCCCTGATCGTCCACCGGCACACCCCAATATTGGGCTTCGTAGAGGTTGAAGGCTTGCAGTCCGCCCACGTAAGTGGGCGCTTCCACCACTACAAGGTCTCCGGGATCAATGAGAAGCTTGCCCACCAGATCGAGCGCCTGCTGCGAGCCGCTGGTGATCAGCACGTTTTCCGGACCGACAACAACACCGCGACGCTTCAGGTCGTCGGCGACGAATTGGCGCAACGGAAGGCAGCCCTCTGTCGTGCTGTACTGGAGGACCGCAGCGCCATGCTCAGCCAGAACTTTTTTGCATGCGCTTTGAAATTCCGGAATCGGGAAAAGTTCAGGCGCGGGCATTCCGCCTGCGAAAGAGATCATGTCCGGCCTTTGGGTAAGCTTTAATAGTTCTCGGATGGCTGAACTCTGCATGGCTGTGGCGCGTCGTGTGAACCTGCTGGGCCAAATCGAATCCATGGGCTTCTCCTCCATCAAGGACATGGTACGGACTTGCCATCGGATAAGTACAGATACAGAAATATGAAAATGTGACCAGTACAGTTTTCTGTGGTTTTTCGTGTTTTACGCAGGTATGATTTGCTCAATGGCAACCCAAGTGGCAGAAGATGGGCCTCGATATCTTCAAGTCGCTCATTTGATCGAAGGCCAGATTACCCGGGGCGTGTTGCGCGTGGGGGAGCGTGTGCCCTCGGTGCGCTCCCTGAGCCAGCAGCAGGATGTGAGCATCTCAACCGTGCTCCAGGCTTACTTCTGGCTGGAAAATCATGGATTCATCGAGGCGCGTCCGCAATCGGGCTTTTATGTCAAGGTGCCGTTTGCCGATCTTGCTCCGGAGCCTAGCTTTGTGGGCGCCGAGAATGCTCCGACCCAGGTTGGGATTGCCAAGATTCTGCATGAGATCATGAGCGCCTCGGGCGATCCGGCAAATTTTCCGCTGGGAGCGGGAGGCGCCGGGCCAGAACTTTATCCTACCTCCAGGTTGAACCAGATCATTAGCCAGGTGTTGCGTAAATATCCGCACCATAGTTCCGGCTATGATTTCCCTCCGGGAGCGGAGCCGCTGCGCCGCCAGATTGCCCGGCACACGCTGAAATTCGGTTGCGAGTTCTCACCCGCCGACATTGTGATCACCTCCGGCGGCATGGAAGCATTGAATCTGGCCTTGCGCGCGGTGGCCGGTCCCGGCGACTTGGTGGCCATTGAAAGCCCCACGTTCTTCGGTGTCTTGCAGGCGGTCGAATCATTAGGGCTGCGGGCGATTGAGATTCCCACGCACCCGCGCACCGGCATGCAGCTCGATCAACTGGAACGCGCCATCAAGAAGCATCGAGTCAAGGCTTGTGTTGTGATGACCAACTGCCACAATCCGCTAGGTTATGTGCTCACGGATGAGTACAAAAAGGATCTGGTCGGCCTGCTAGCCAAGCACGATGTTCCGCTTATCGAAGACGATGTTTATGGCGATCTGGTCTTTGGAAACAAGCGCCCCGCGCCGGCCAAGATCTTCGACCGCAAAGGCTTGGTGCTGCTGTGCTCTTCGTTCTCCAAAGTCATGGCTCCCGGATACCGCATCGGCTGGGTGCATGGCGGGCGTTATCGCAACGAGATCGAACGGCTCAAGTTCATCACCACGGTTGCCAGTTCGTCGCTGCAGCAATTGGTGATTGCATCATTTCTCGAATCCGGCGGCTATGATCGTTACGTCCGAAGATTGCGAATTTGTTTTGCCAATCAGTTGCAGACCGTGAGCCGCGCTATTACCAAGTACTTTCCCGCAAGCACTCGGGTTTCGCGTCCTCAAGGCGGATATCTGCTATGGGTGGAGCTTCCCAAAGGCATCAGCGCCATGAAGCTCTACGAACAAGCTCTGGCGCAGCATGTATTTGTGCTTCCTGGCCCTATGTTTTCCCCCAGCCGCGCATTCAAGAACTACATCCGCGTCAATTGCAGCTCCCCGTGGTCAGGCCAATTCGAGCGGGCACTGATGACTGTAGGTAGAATTTGCTTTCAGATGTTTGACGCGCGAACCAAATGAAGCAATAACTGCCAGGAGATAGAGCACAACCGAGCCGCACCCAAAACCCTGACACTGATACCACTGATTGGACTGATCAACACTGATCAAGCAAGATTCAAAACCGATCTTTTTGTAAGTTGTCCGTCAGGATCTACGGCCCGCGAAATTTCATGGAAGTCACCAGGTTAGCTGGCAAATAAAGTACTTTAGCCAACAACTTTATTTTCAGTACGATTCGACCCGTGCCCTGAGTAGCCTTTCGACTCTGTAATTGTGAAAACTCAAAGTGATCTCACCAAAAAAAGCATGCAGTGAGAAATAGAACATCAGCCTCAATTTGTGTTTATTCGCGTCTATTCGTGGCTAAAAAGATTTCGGCTTCGCTGGTCAGCGGCTTACCCTGTTCCTCGCGAATGGCCATCTGCAAAACTTCAGCGATGTGCAGCGCCTTGCGTCCGGCAAGCCCTTGGATTTGTTCAAAACAACTGAACCCATCGGAGATGATAAGAGTGTCGGGGCCAGCGTTTCTCACTGCCGGCAGCAACACGCGTTCGCCCACTTTTACCGAGACTTCATATTTCTCGGCTTCAAAGCCAAAGGAGCCCGCCATGCCGCAGCAGCCAGAATCAAGAACCTGAAAATCGAGGCCGGTGCGTTGGAGCAGTTCCTGCTCGGAATCGAACTTCAGAATGGATTTGTGATGGCAGTGTCCATGAACCAGGGCTTTGCGCTTAAGTTGTGGTGGATGGTAGTTGGCCTTCTTGACCAGGAATTCGCTTAGCAGAAAGGTCTGCTGGCTGAGCCGTTCCGCATCTTTATTGTGCGCCATCA
>DASZEU010000092.1:0-13542 GCA_035940535.1 Candidatus Angelobacter sp. | reverse complement strand
GGTCTGGTTAACAGACTTGTCCTTGTCATTGCCAAAGAGTAGTTCGGCGGCGCGGTTGAGTTTGGTGACATTGCCTTCAGAATCGGTGACGATCACCGGCTCGTACAAGGAATCAATCACCGCATCTGACTTGCGCCGCTCAATCAGGACGCGGCCTACATCCGACTTGCGCAACTCTCGGAGGCGCACGCTCATGCGATTGAATTCCGCAGCCAGCAGCCCTACCTCATCATGGGAGCGATATTGAATGCGCTGGTCCAGTTCTCCTTCGGCAATGTCGTGCGCGCTTTTGGCCAGCATCTGAATGGGTCTTACAACCAGCCGGGTAAATTGCCAGGAAAAAACCAGGGCCAGAACGAGCGCCACGAGGAATGTAGCCTCACTGTAGATACGCGCGCGCCGGGCCTGAATCTTGGCCCGTTCTCCAGCGGCCACCATGGCTTGCTGGTTGATCTTGAGCAAGTCGTCAAGGCGGTCCTTCAAATGCGTGAACTGCGGTTCCAGGTGGCTGAAATAGATGCTGGAGAGTGTTAAGACCGAACCTGCGGTCTCCAAAAATGTTCTTACATCCTGCTGGTATTTTTGGGAGCTGGTTTTCAGGTCATCGATAATTTCCTTTTCTCCCGGTTCGGTAATATTGTTTGCGGCAATCTCCAGTTGCTGCTGGAATTGGGTCACGTTGTGGTTGAATTGCTGGCGGGCTCGTTGCGCCTCGCCGGCGATATAAAAAGTAGCCGCAGAGTCCTGGCGCTCCAAGGCTTCCTTCATGTTTTCAGCAGACACAATGCTGGTGTAGTTATTGACCAGCACCAGGTCCACCGCGCGGCCCAAGCGCAAGAAGTGATAGATGCTGATTACGCTCACAACCAAGGTGAGAGAGATGAGGATTGCGAAGCTGAGCACCAGCTTTTGCCGTAGAGTGAGCAAGTCGTCTTCCTGGCCCTGACGTGTTCGTATTCAGTTTAAATGAATTGCCAGAATTGCCACTTCGGCGCACCTCAGTGCAGGCTATGAATGCCAAAATTGCCAAAATTGAAGAGCGCCACAATTGGCTGTAAATGCTTACGATCAAGGGTAGTGGGTTATTCCACATCTTTAGGGCAAAGTGCGCAGGTTGACAATAGCTTGCAGAACGATGAACCAAAGCCCCGGAGGAGCGCTCAGAACTTAGCCCAGGGTGGAGCGCAGCGGAACCCTGGGGAAACCGTGAAAAACTAATCAGAGCCCCGGAGGGGCGGCACTTTTTTTGTCCTCAATGCGCACCATCAAAGGCGAAGGCACTCATTGCCAGGATGAACCCCAGCGCATCGATCACAACAATGCAATTACGCCCAAGACTACTGTCCCGAATAGATTGGACACGGCGAATCCTCTTTCTTTGTATCTTTGATTACCAGGTCTCCTCTTTGTTACCCCACCACCAGACCACTCCCATGGTGGCAGTATTCTGGTGTTGACTCAAGACTCCCAATTTGTCAGTCAAGAAGAATGGGACATTGGAGAAATCGCGCCGCCATTCGCTCCTAATCATAAAACCATCCGCCAGCTTGTAATCGTAAGTCAGAGTCGCCTCTTTTAGCGCCTGGGTTGTGCCGGAGAAAAGGCCACCGTAATCGGACAAGTACTCGGAACGCGCCCCAACCCATGTCTTGGGGCTGAGCTGATAGCGAGCATAGATGGCTCCGCCGCTGAAATGCGCTGGACTTGATTGTTTGAACAGGCGCTGAATCACCGCATCGCCCTCAATGGCCAGCGTAAGTTTGGGCGTGGCCTGCCAGTTCAAATAGGTATCGAAGATGTGCAACCGGCCATTGGGAGCGCCAGCGATCGGCGCAAATGGAATTCCCTGCTGCGTGGGCAGTCCGGGGGGCGCGCCGCCATTGGTGAAGAATACGACATCCGGATGCTCTTGCCCCAGATAGTAATTTATCGTCCAGTTGACAGTTTTGTGAGGCTGCAGCGTTACTCCAAAAAGCTGGTCTTTGAAACCGTTGAATGGCTCAGTTTGCTGGGTGCCGTTGGTTACCCAGTAATTCACGCCAAACGTGTCGTTGAATTTGTAATTGGCGCGCACTCCCGCATGATAAAACGGCAGAGCAGCGAACCACAGCGAACGCGAGTAATTCAATTGGTCTTTGGTGTAGTTGTTCTCATAGCCGAGTGAACTTGCCCACTTGCCGAAATCCACGGTCAAGCCCTTACCGAGCGGGACAATGTATGTCCCATAAGCCTGAAAAATCGGCCGGTATACATCAGGGCGAAGCTCGTTGCCGGCATTGCCTTGTAGGGTTTCCGTTGCTTGCCCGTATTGCAGGTCAATGCGCACCCCATAACGCCGGCCGCCGGCAACATCGGGATCGTATTTGAGGATTACGTTGGCTTGGTTCAGGCTGAAAGCGTTGCTGCTGACGTCATAAGCACGCACGAGATTGACCCGGCCAATTGGATTGTTGAAATTGTATCCATAATAGCCATCCAGACCGATTTCAAGAGTGGCATCCCGCAAGAAGTCCGCGACGCTTCCCTTGTGGGACTCGGCTGCTGGAGTCTGGGCAGGCTGTGGCAACGTATTGGCCGTGCCAGACGACAATTCCATCAAAGATCTTGTCTGCGATTCGTCAGGCTGCCGTTGCTTTCTGACCTCGCTTCTCAACTCTGCTACTTCGGCCTGCAGTTCTCGCACAGCCTCCCGCAGTTCTCGTAGCTCGCTCGACTCAGCCGCAGGCGCATTGGTGGACGACTGCATTGCCGCAGGATCTTGTGCGGACAAAAGCAATGATGAGAATAAGGCAGAAAAGATCGTTGCACGTATAACGACATGTTGGACACTACATAATTTATTTGATGTGTGCATATTCGACCTCTCCTGTGATGTCAATGCTTCATCTAGTCTATTTGGCTGAAGTCTTCACCGGAAACTTCTCGTCCAGGGCCAGATTCAACTCTAAAACGTTCACGCGCGGCTCGCCCAGGAAACCAAATTGACGTCCCTCGGTATGCTTGGCCACAAGTGCTGCGACTTCGCTCGCGCTTATGCCCCTGGCTTTGGCCACGCGCGGGATTTGGAAATCGGCTGCGGCTGGAGAAATATGAGGATCGAGTCCTGAGCCGGAGGCGGTAACCAGATCCACTGGAATCGGCTTGCCTGGATTTTCCGCCTGCAAGGTTGCGACATCGCCCTTCACACGATCCACCAGTTTCTGGTTCGTAGGACCGTAGTTAGTGCCCCCGGAATTGGTTGGGTCGTATCCGTTGTTGCCAGCAGCCGATGGCCGAGGATGAAAATAAGCCGCGCCAGTAAAGGGTTGGGCGATGATGCGCGACCCTACCACCACGCCATTTTTCTTGACTAGCTGGCCATTGGCTTTGTCGGGCCATAGGTGGGCCAGTCCGGTGACCAATAACGGATAGCCCACGCCCAGCAGAATGGTTGTGACAATGGTCATGAGTATAGCGGTGATTAGATGTTTTTTCATGGGGCAGCTCCTGGCTGCTAGCTACTAGCTTCTAGCTTTTAGTAATTAGTCCTTAGTCTTTAGCCTTTAGCTTCTGGCTAGCAGCTAGTAGCTAGTAGCCAGCAGCGGTTTTCACGCCAGATGCGTCGCTCTCACGATCAGATCAATCAGTTTGATTCCTATAAACGGCACAATGACTCCGCCGGCTCCGTAGATGAAGAGATTGCGGCGTAGCAGAGATGCGGCGCTCATGGGCCTGTATTTAACGCCCCGCAGGGCCAGGGGGATGAGCGCAATGATAATCAGCGCGTTGAAGATCACCGCCGACAGCACCGCCGACTGAGGTGTAGCCAGGCGCATGATATTGAGCGCATTCAACACGGGAAATGTACCTGCAAACATGGCTGGAATGATGGCGAAGTATTTCGCCACGTCGTTGGCAATCGAGAAGGTTGTCAACGAGCCGCGGGTCATCAGCAACTGCTTGCCGATCTCCACGATCTCCAGCAGTTTGGTGGGGTTGGAGTCCAGGTCCACCATGTTTCCTGCTTCCTTGGCTGCCTGGGTGCCGCTGTTCATGGCAACTCCTACATCGGATTGCGCCAGGGCAGGAGCATCGTTAGTGCCGTCTCCGGTCATAGCTACCAGCTTGCCTTCTGCTTGCTCTTTCTTGATCAAGTCCATCTTGTCTTTGGGGGTGGCCTGGGCCAGGAAATCGTCAACCCCGGCCTCGCGGGCGATGGCAGCGGCAGTCAGGGGATTGTCGCCGGTAATCATTACGGTGCGAATTCCCATGGCCCGAAGCTGGCTGAATCGCTCCCGTATGCCGCCTTTAACAATATCTTTGAGGTGAATCACGCCCAAGGCGCAGCTATTCTCGGCGACCACCAGTGGCGTTCCACCGGAGCGGGCAATGATCTCGACGGAGGCCTGAACTTCTTTAGGGAGCGCACCTCCGCATTCCTTGAGGTATTTCTCAATAGCATCCACTGCGCCTTTGCGAATCACCCGCCCGTCAAAATTCACGCCGGACATGCGGGTGTGGGCGCTGAAGGGAACGAACTCAGCCTGCATGGCGCCCAACTCGCGGCCCCTGAGGCCGTGTTTCTCTTTGGCCAGCACCACGATGGAGCGGCCCTCCGGGGTTTCATCGGGCAACGATGAGAGCTGCGCGGCATCGGCAAGCTGGTCATTGCTCACACCGGGCGCGGCAATGAATTCTGTGGCCTGGCGGTTGCCCAGGGTGATAGTTCCAGTCTTGTCCAGAAGCAACGTGTTTACATCTCCCGCAGCTTCCACGGCACGCCCGGACATGGCGAGCACGTTGTGCTGCACCAAGCGGTCCATTCCGGCGATACCGATGGCAGACAGTAGTCCTCCGATGGTGGTGGGAATAAGACAGACCAAGAGAGAGACGAGAACAAAGATAGTCTGCGGAGAGCCGGAGTACATCGCGAAGGGCTGCAACGTTACTACGGCCAGCAGGAAGATGATGGTGAGGCCCGCCAGCAATATGTTGAGCGCAATTTCATTGGGCGTTTTTTGCCGTTCCGCGCCTTCGACCAAGGCGATCATGCGGTCGAGGAAGGTCTCGCCAGGATTGGAGGTGATTTTGACCTTGATCTGGTCAGAGAGGACGCGCGTCCCTCCGGTCACGGCGGAGCGGTCGCCACCAGATTCACGGATCACGGGCGCCGACTCGCCGGTAATTGCCGACTCATCCACGGAGGCTACACCCTCGATGACCTCGCCATCGCCGGGAACCCATTCGCCGGCGCAGACGATGCACAGATCGCCAAGCCGGAGTTTAGAACCAGGCACTTTCTCCGTTTGCCCATTGCTCAGGAGCCGGTTGGCTACGGTCTCGGATTTGGCTTTGCGCAATGTGTCAGCCTGGGCTTTGCCCCGGCCTTCGGCCATGGCCTCGGCGAAGTTGGCAAACAAGACGGTGAACCACAGCCACAAGGTGATCTGGAGATCGAAGCCGAAGCCGGGACTATGGTTGCTAATGTCTTTGATCAGCAACACTGAGGTAATGACACTGCCGGCTTCAACCACGAACATGACAGGATTGCGCATCATGGTGCGCGGGTTCAGCTTCACTACCGAATCAATCAGGGCCTGGCGGACGATCTTCGCGTCCCACAATGATCTTTTGCTGGTTGCCATCGTATCCTCCTAGAAGGTCTTGGCGTTCATGAGCAGGTGCTCAAGAATGGGACCCAAGCTAAGCGCCGGAAAAAAGGTCAATGCTCCGACAATGATGATCACGCTCACCACCAGCACGGTGAACAGGGGAGTCGTGACCGGGAAGGTGCCTGGAGAAGGCGGAACGGCCTTCTTGCGAGCCAGACTGCCGGCTACAGCCAGCATCGGCACAATCATCAAAAACCGGCCAATGAGCGTGACATAGCCCACGGTCAGGTTGTAATACTTGTTTGCCGACAGTCCGCCAAAGGCAGAACCGTTGTTGCCCGTGGCGGAAGTAAAGGCGTAGAGAATCTCTGACAATCCGTGCGGGCCAGTGTTGGTAAGCGTTGCCAGTCCGTAGGTGGGAGACAAGGCGGAGACAGCCGTGAACACCAGGATTGACAGAGGAAAGATGAGCACGTAAAGCATGGCCATCTTTACGTCGTAAGCCTCGATTTTCTTGCCCAGGTATTCGGGCGTGCGGCCCACCATGAGGCCGGCAATGAAAACCGAGATTACAACGATGATCAACATTCCGTACATGCCTGCGCCTACGCCGCCAAAGACCACTTCGCCCAGCATAATGTTGATCAGCGGCACCATGCCACCGAGAGGCGTGAATGAATCGTGCTGGCCATTGATCGCGCCACAGCTTGCATCGGTGGTCACAGTGGCGAAGAGCGCGGAGTTGGCAATGCCGAAGCGGACCTCTTTGCCTTCCATATTGCCGCCCGAGTGCATCGCAGATACCTGCTGGTCAACCCCATGCAGCAACGGATTGCCTTTGGATTCCGCCCAATAGGCCGTAATTACACCAGCGAAGAAGAGTACCGCCATGGCGGAAAAGACTGCCCAGCCGTGGCGTTGCGACCCTGTCATCCTGCCCAGGGTATAAGTCAACCCGGCAGGAATCAGGAAGATCGAGAGTATTTCGAGGAAGTCACTGAAAGGCGTTGGATTCTCGAATGGATGGGCGCTGTTTGCGCCGAAGAATCCGCCGCCATTGGTTCCCAGCATCTTGACAGCTTCCTGGGAGGCTACTGGACCCTGGGCAATGACCTGATCGGTCACGGTGTCCATGACCGGCTTGCCATCTTGGCCCACGACAGGCTTGCCATCCTGTCCAACTTTTTGCACCTGCTGTGGCTCGATGATTTTGGCCGTGTCGTAAGGCTTGAGGTTCTGGACCACTCCCTGCTGCACCAGAAACAGCGCATAGATTGTGCAGAAGGGAACCAGTATCCACAGAATCGCGCGGGTCATGTCGACCCAGAAGTTGCCGAGAGTCTCTTTTTCTTTCCGGGCGATACCTCGAATAAAGGCGACGGCCAAAGCCATGCCAACTGCGGCCGAAACGAAATTGTGATAGGCAAGGCCGGCCATCTGGGTGAAATAGCTCATGGTGTTCTCACCGCTGTAGAACTGCCAGTTGGTGTTAGTCGTAAACGAGGCAGCGGTGTTAAAGGCAAGATCAGGAGCTACATTGGCGAATCCCTGCGGGTTCCAAGGCAGCCCGTGCTGCACGCGCTGGATCAAATACAGCACCAGCATGGAGACGGCGCTGAAGAGAAGCATGGCAATGGAATACTCCTTCCACCCCATCTCGCGTTCTTCATTAACGCCTGTAAGCTTGTAAAGCAGCTTCTCAATAGGACGCAGAACAGGATCAAAAAAAGTGCGTTCCCGCGAGAACACCTTGGCCATGAAAATCCCCAGGGGCTTCGTCACGGCGAGTATGACGCCAAAGAACAACAGAATTTGAAACCAGCCATTGAGTGTCATCAGAACTTCTCCGGTTTCAGCAGGGCGTAAATCAGATAGACCATCAGCAGAAAGCTGATGGTCAGCATCAAAATATTTTCTAAGTTCATAAAGCCCCTATTTGAGCTTGTCGCAGGCGACCGTGTAAGCGATCGCGATGGCAAAGAAAACAATCGTTCCAAGAATCATTAATAAGTCGTTCATAGAATTCAGAATTTCACCAAGATCGCCAGATTCAGACGGTTTTCTCGCTTCCGCAGATCGGGAACGAAGCCCGGTACCACGGAACCAAGCGGTCCTGTATTACCGCCCGGAGGGGTTACGCCACCGAGACCGGCAAAATAGGGGACATTGGCCGCCCGATGGTTGTATTCCCAGCGGAAGGTTATGTACTGGCTGGGCATGTAATCGAATGTGCCGGTCATATCCCAGGCTTTGAACGGGTCTCCAGGATTGCCAGTGAAATAAGGCGTTCCCGAAGCTGCGGTTGCTCCGTTGATGGGCGGTAGAAGTACGAGATACCTTCCGGGATTGTTCAAACCGCCTCCGCCAATCGTGAAAGCATAACGGTCTTTGTCGAACCAGAAACGGTCATAGAACATGGCCCCCAGGAAGCTCTGCTTGAGACCATTGGCTGAGTTGCCAAAACAGTTTACGCCACTGCCGCTCTCGCATCCGATGTCGCCCGTGAACGAGAAGGCCATCTTGTCGAGGAACCTTTCAGGATGGTCATAGTACTTGACCAATATGCTGTCGTCGCTGTGCCACCGGGTGCGGTGCACCGCCCCGATGGTGTCCCTGCCCACTCCGTAGTTGTTGGAGATGATGGAAATACTTCCCGTAGGACGCCAATTGATCTGCATCCCAAGCCCAGGACGCCCGTTGGCCGTGCCATACGACTGCCATCCGTTGATGAGCCAAGGTTCAATCTTCAGTTTTTCCGTAGGGAAAATCTGGACGCGCACACCATTGAAAAACCACGGTGTGTTGGAGGAAACATAAGAGGGCTGATAGGCCCAGTTGTCGAAATTGTAGAAACTGAAGAGCCCTATGTAAGAGAGGAAGATTCCGGCATCGATGTTGATGCCATGCAACTTGTCGATGTGATATCCGGCATAAGCTTCGCTGAGATAACGATAGGCAGTGTTGAGATCAAATTGGCCGCGCGAGGGCGTCGGATCATTGCGCGGCTGCGAGATCGCATAAGTACCTAGTTGGGTCAGCACTCGTCCGCGAACATTGTCAAAGTGGAAGTCTCCCCCAATGCCCAAGTGTTGCAACTGGAATTCATTGGTCCGGGCGCCTTCGGTCGTTCCGACAAGGGTATGGTCGATGGGATGACTGAAATGATAAAGATAGTTAACGTCGAACCGGACTTCGGGCGTAAAGAATTTTGTGTCAACGGGTATGTCTTTGGTGCGAGGGGCGCCGTTGAGCCAGGTCCAATCGGCGAACGCGAATGGCTCCGCCGGTTTCTTCTTCTCCGTTTGCGGCGTTTTTTCGACGCTTACCTGGACCGTGGTAGGAGCAACGCCGGATGCCGGCGGCGGGGGCTGCGAGCTGGACTCAGCTACGTTTGCCGAACCAGATTGCGCTTTAAGCTGGGACTCTAGTTCCTGGATTCGTGCCCGCATCCGCTCCAGTTCCGCGAGTACCTCAGCATTGGTGACAGGGCTGGTGTTGGGCGCTGCATTGGTTTTGGGTGCTACGGAATTGGTGCCGGGTGTGCCGGCAGCACCGGCAGAAGAATCGGCAACCAGTTTTTGATTTGTCGTGGCAACCTGAGCAAATATCGATCCAGGTACCAGAGTCAACCAAATCATTCCCAGGGTGCAACATGGGATCTTGATCATGAATTTTTTGGGTTTCATTTCGAACCTTTCAAAATATCTTGGTTTGATTTGACAATATCTGGTGTAAGAATTGGCTAAGGAATTCGTAAATTATTCATAAAGGCGAGAGGGAGCAAAAAAGCAGTTTTTGCCGCTGATGAATGCCGATGAGCAAACTTACCACTGATTTTCACGGATACCACTGATCAGAATCGGGATCGCTCATTAACAAAAGCAGAGACGGCTTTATATCGTTTTAATTGCCCATAAGAATCTGAAGAGCAAAGTTGGAAAGATCAAGCCGTATTCTCACGCGGCCTAAGAACCAAAAGTGGAAATCTAGACGGATTTATCCGCGTCTATCCGCGCAAATCCGCGGTAAGCCTTCAATTTACCCAATTACCCAATCCCCCACGACATTCCACGACACCCCCCATCTGCCGCTCCATGCCGCTTGAGGAACCATGTCTCTCTCGCTAACTTGAGCCAAGTGAGTTACAAAATGAAATCTCCCAATCGTCGCCAACTCTCTCGCCGCAGTTTTCTCAAGACCGCATCTATGGCGGCCGGAGGCCTTTGCCTGACCGGCTGTCTCGAAGAAGCAAGACACAGTACCGCTTTTCAGCCGCCGGTCGCGCCTAACGCTCCTACGACGGCGCTTGCCGTCAACGACGTACACTCACAACTCAATTCGTCTTTGGTACAGGAGATTCTAAAACCGGCCTCAGTCGATGAGTGCCAGGACATCATCCGCAAAGCCCGCAAGCTGGAAAGAGCGATCTCGGTTGCCGGTGGACGCCATTCCATGGGCGGGCAGCAGTTCGCAGACGATTCTTTATTGATCGACACCCGAAGCATGAAGAAAGTCTTGAACTTCGACCGCCAGAAAGGTCTGTTGAATGTGGAGGCCGGTATCGAATGGCCGGAACTCATCCAATACCTGCACGACCAGCAGAAAGAAGACCAGCATCAATGGGCGATTATCCAGAAGCAGACGGGCGCGGATAACTTTACACTTGGCGGATCGCTATCCTCCAACATCCACGGACGGGTACTCGCGGAGCGGCCCATCATTGCCAACGTAGAGTCGTTCACCATTCTCGATCATGAAGGGAAACTTCACGAGTGCAGCCGCCAGCAAAACCCGCTGTTATTTCGTCTGGCCATCGGTGGTTACGGATTGTTCGGGCTGATCACTTCAGTGAATCTGCGGCTTCGGGACCGCGTAAAAGTTAAAAGAGTCGTGGAACTGCGTGATACCAAAGATATCCCGGCTGCTTTCGAGCAGCGTATTGCCGACGGCTATCTCTACGGTGACTATCAGTTCGCGATCGATAGCAACCGCGAAAGCTTCCTTCGGCGCGGAGTCTTCTCCTGCTACCAGCCAGTTTCCATGGAGACTCCTCTAACCGAAAATCCTACAAGGTTCAGCGCCGAAGATTGGGCCAAGCTTACCTATTACACCCACAAATACAAGCGGCGCGCATTCGAGATTTACACTCAGCGGTATCTTCAGACCTCCGGGCAGATCTATTGGGCTGATTCACAACTTTTTGGCCGGTATCTCGATAACTACCACGAAGAGCTGGATCGCAAACTCCATGCCAAGGTACCGGCTACCGAAATGATTACCGAAATCGATGTTCCGAGAACCGCCTTGGTCGACTTTATGGAAGAGACCCGAATTGTGCTGCGCAAGGAAGGCGCCAACGTTATCTACGGAGTCGTGCGGCTGATTGAAAAGGACGATGAGAGCTTCATGCCCTGGGCCAAAGACCGCTATGCCTGCGTGGTCTTCAATCTTCACGTGACCCACGATACTCAGGGAATTGAGAATGCGGCCCGCAGCTTCCGTTCGCTGATTGATTTGGGCGCCAAGCGCAACGGAAGTTACTATCTGACCTATCACCGCTTCGCCACTCGGGAGCAGGTCGAGCAGTGCTACCCACAATTCCAAGAGTTCCTGAAGCTCAAGCGCCAGTACGACCCAGCAGAAGTTTTTCAAAGCAACTGGTACCGGCACTATCGAGAGATGTTCACGTGACACAGTGAACAAAATTTCTAATTTTTAATTCCTAATTTCTAATTTGAAAACAGCGCGACCGGACCAACCACAGAGGAACACGAAGGAAATTCATCTTGGACTTACCCGCGTTGATCCGCGCAAATCCGCGGTAGACTTATTACAAATCTAACGCGCCAACCGCATCAGTGTTAAGGTTTGATTTGGTTTTCAAATTAGAAATTAGAAATTACAAATTAGAAATTCCCATCTCGTTTTTCCCTCACCGCCAGGGCCTGTAAATATGTCTTTGCCAGGCTGGAAATTTTGCTGTCACGGCTGCTTTCGAGGCCGGTGAAGATAGTCTTGGCTTCGTCAAATTTGGATTGCGCCATATAGATGACGCCAAGACTTCCAGCATAAGCCTCATTCGAGGGATTCAGGCGCAAAGCATCCTGGTAGGCTGCGGCCGCCTCGGCCGGCTTTTGCCCGGTTGCCAGCGCAGCGGCCAGGATCGCAAAAGCATCGGCAAAGCTGGGGTTCAATTCAGTTACCAGTCGGGCCTCCTGCTCCAATTCCTTCACCTTGTACGGATCAGCACGCTGTTGCAGAACCAGGGCGAGATAATAGTGGCCGAGCCAATTCTTCGGATCTCCTGCAATCGCTTTGCGGAAATTCTTTTCGGCGGTATCCAGATTGCGATGGCGCAGGCTGTCTAACCCCAAACCGCGCTGGGCGCCGGTGCTGAGCGGCTCTTTGGCCAGGATCGCTTCGAGTTCCTTCACAGCCTTTGCGTGGTAACCAGGTTCGTGTAAGTGGACATCGGCCAGCATTGTCTCCACTGCCAGGTCATTCATCGGTGCGACCGTGATTGGGACATCCACTTTAGGCGCTGGAAAAACGGTAGCTGTTGCGGCAGAGCCGCCTGATAGCGCCATTTTGGGACCCTCAGGCAGCTTCTTGATCTCCGCGTCGAATTCTTCGGGAGTCATATTAAAAGCTTGCTTGATGGCTTCCAGCACAGGAGTTTGGTTGCGGAGGAGTTGAAAATATCTCTGTGCCTGGTCCAGCTTGTGGTAGGTAAGCAGGTAATCGACGATGCGCCGTGACTCGGCATAAAATGCCGACTCCTCGCTGTCCTTGTGGCCGGAGTGAGCGGCCAGAAAGGCGCTGCTGAACAAGGTTGCGACGGGTATGAATTGGTCCCCCGAAAAACCGGAAATAGCTTGCGGTGCAACGCCCATCACCAACTGGTCTTTTTGAATTTTGATGGTGGAAAAATACAGCGCAAACCCTTCCTCGAACCAGCGTGGCAGCACAGGGAAGTTGCTCTCCAGAAGACGGTGCGCGTACTCGTGCAAGACGACCTCCCGTCCGATCCGGGTCCGGTGCATAGGAGTTGGCTGGCGATTCAGGATTTTCAGGTTCAACAGGATGTAATCCACATCCTGATTGTGCAGATATACGCCTTTCACAGCGTATTTCGTAATTATCTTCAGCCCCGATTCGGGGCCAGGCTGCACACCCGGCGGAGGCTCATTGTCAGCTTCGCTGATCAGGTTGCCGCTATCGAGCACGTTGCCGGCAAAGGGCTGGTCCTGATCCATGCGCAGAGCGTATTCAATCAGCCGCTTTTCGTCCTCCATGGCGACGATTTGTACGAAAGGCGACTGTATCTCTTTGCCATTGAGCAGGAGCTCGCCAAAAACCATGCGCATCTGCTCGAACTGTAGAGCAAGCTCGCGACCCTGCTTCTGCTTGGCATCCGTCAGTACCCTGAAGTGCGGAGACTTGATCTCGATCCATTGCGCTGGAGCATGTTGTCCGGATGCTCCAAAAAGAGGAAGAGTGCCCAAAGACGCGGCGAGGACAAAGAGAAATAGGCTTTTCATAAGCGTAGCTTACCAGCAAACTAAGCTGGCTCCTCCTGACTTCGATTGCTGACACCACAAAGGAAGGTTTTGTTCCCTCCGCCGGGATCATTCATGAACCATGCAGAGCATTAAAACCACAAGAATGTGTAAACGTCTGAGCGCCGGAGGCGCGCCCCAATGTTGGAGTTTCGACATTTTGTACTCACGATTTTACGGGGTTAAGTCCCCGAAGGGGACGTCTGACAGTAGCCCCAATACGGTTCACTTAAGGAATTCGAAGTTGTCAGGGACTCAGATGGTCAGCGCCGGAGGCGCACTAATCGGGATAGGGGGAGCGGTCACCCGCTCTCCCCTCCCACACCACCGTACATGCGGGTCCGCATACGGCGATTCGACAAAGTTGAACTAACACTAGCCGCTCAGCCGGG
>DASZEU010000091.1:0-4643 GCA_035940535.1 Candidatus Angelobacter sp. | reverse complement strand
CCGAGTTGAAGGAATCCTGGAAAAGGATGCTCTTCGGATCGACGTAGCTATAAGCGCCGCTCTTGGTGTCGGTTGTTCCATTGGGATTGGTAACCACAATGTCGGCGGGCCCCGCCTTGCCTTTGGGGACTGTGACCGTGATCCTGCTGCCATCGGGCGCCAAGGAGAGCACCGTCGCCGGTTGGCCCTGTATTTTCACCGCCGTGCCGGGAACCAAATTGGTCGCGTAAATATCCATGCGGTCGCCACCGGCGACTGCACCGTGTGCAGGACTGTTACGAATCAGGGAAGGCGCAACCAGCAGGTTTACGGTGGCCAAGGCGGTTGCAGACTGTCCTCCATTGGAGCCAGTGATGGTCGCGTTACCGGCAGCCACGGCAGTTACCAGCCCGGAGCTGCTCACAGTGGCGACCGCATTGTTGCTGGACTTATAGGTGGTTCCGGCTTGATTAGTAACATCCTGTTTCGATCCATCGGACATGGTGGAGGTGAGCGTGAGCTGTTGCGTAGCACCGCTATGGGTCAAAGTGATGCTTGCCGGCGCTATCGATACAGCGGTCACTGTAGGAGAAGTCGAGGCCTTGCCGGTTACCAGGGCATCCTCAAACTCCACGTGTTGGTTGTCGGCGTCCAGAGCTATAACACCCGCCGGGTAGGTGGAGTCGGTGGCGTTCAAGAGCGCATTTCCATCCCACAATGCTTGTATCGTGGCGCCTTGCACTTTCAGAGCCAGGGTGTGGAAGCTGTTTGTATCCAGATTGATTGGGGCGGCCGCCAGCGTGGTCAAGCCAGGCGTTTCGATGTCCCAACCCGTGGCGCGGTAAAGCCGGATTTCCTTGGTGTTCGGATACAACCAGACAGCATAGCCGGCGCCGGTAGCGGTAGACACCCTTGCCCGAATGCCGCCCGGCCAATTCAGCATGGTAAACAGTTGTACTTTCACTTCGAACGTATAGTCCTGCCAATTGCTGTTGCCGGCATACTGCTGGCTGCCATTGATGCCGGAATAATCCTTGGTGTTATTCACGATCTTCCAATCCGATGGGAGCCCCAGCGGAGATTTGCTCCAGGTGACGCTGCTGTCTCCATTAAAGCTATCTTGCAGCAGCAGCGTTGCGGGGTCGAGGTATGCATACGGCGTTGCCGCTGTAGCAGTACCACTCGAATTACTGATCACCACGGAGGCCTGGGTGCCGATGGCGTGGGCGGGAATGGTCGCCGTGATGAGAGTAGGGCTCACATTGATATTGGTCGCTGGTGTTCCACCGATCGTCACCTTGATATCGGGAGTGAACGAAAGTCCATAAAGATTGATAACGTTTCCGCCCGAGCTTGGCCCCGAAGTGGGACTGATGCGGGTCACCGTGGGCGGCCCCAGGTACGTAAATCCGGGTTGCAACGAGCCGGTTCCATTCACGTTGGACACAGAGATTTCAACGCTGCCCGGCGCTTCTGCCGGCGTTACAGCGGTCAAGCTTGTAGGCCCGGCGACCTGGACATTGGTGGCAGCCAGGCCACCGATCTTGACCGACGCGGGAGAGCTGAACCTCGTACCGGATATCGTAATCTTGGTCCCGCCGGTGGAGGGCCCTGACGAAGGCGTGACCGCTGTTATTGTCGGAGGCAGGGGCGGTGGCGCCATGTGCAGTGTGAGCCCTCCGGTAAAGCCTTGGATGGTCTGCCACACTCCTTCTGTATCACCCGGAAAAACCAGCAACTGGGTGGATACCGGAGCACCGTCCGGATCGGTGGAGTTGCCGGTGAAGGTGTAGGTAATCTGGTTCCCGTCGAAGATGGCCTTGCTCAGCGTGGATTTAGTGCGCGCATAAACATATTGGGCAAGGTCTTGCATGAAGACATGGTGAGTTCCGTGGGCATTCAGCCAATCGGAAACTCCCTGGACCACCTGTTGCGAGGCATTTTTTTTGAGGCCGCCGGGCAGGAACACATTGGGCGGCGGGGCAGGAAATCCGCCATTCACAGGGGCTGCTGCGCAGACAGAAAATGAGTCATCGTGGGCATACAGTTCCACCGGCGCCATGCTGGTGTAGAGCCGCCATGTATACCATTCAAACTTGCCCTGGGCGAATCCAATCCCCTCGCCGGTGCCGCTGCACCAATTGAGATCGGCTGTGCCGCCTACGCTGCGATCAATCGCGCGCGAGCCCACCAGAAAGAATTTTTGCGGAGGCTGGCCCGCCCGGCTGCCGAAGATGAGATCGTCAGCAAAGAAGAATGAGTATGACTCATCCGACGCCGAATCATTGGCAGGCTTGGGCGGCAACTGGTAAATCCAGTAAGGATGCACTTTGAGCCGTCCGTCGTAGTATCCCGGCTGGGATGGATCGGTCGCATATTGGAATCCCGGACGGGTGGTCGAACCAACATATCGCATCCCCACCACGTTCCAAAGATCGCCTCCCAGATTGTTGGAGAGATCATAAAAATGACCGAGCACCCATTTTGAGAGGCCCTTGGGAGGCAGCGGATCGGAGATCGGATCGCTTTGCAGCTTGCCCTCCCAATCGAGAATGGCTTTGATGCTGGCCTGCTCTTCCACGTCGGTCAAGGGCCGCGGTGAAGGCACGGCGGTAGCATTCCAAAACAGGTCGCCGAAGGCGGCACTCTGGAAGCTATGCGGGCTCAATTGGAGCTTGCCCGCTTGCATGTCTTTGATGATCTCCGCCCGGCCAGATTGACCAGACTGCAGGAAATTCAGATAAACCGAGCCTGTCACTTTCCATGGGCCGCCTACGCCCCAGGGAGAGCCATCTGGTTGGGTAGTTCCGGTGAGCGCCGGGTCATACATTTCCTGAGCACGGGTCCACCAGGTTGTATCGACGTTGTGGTCCATGCGCAAAGCCCACAGCCGGGGATAACCACGCACCACAAAGGGCTTGCGTGCCGCCCACACCAGGCTCCGCCAAAACAGGTCGTCCACGCCCATCATGAAGCCGAAGCGGTCGGCTTGCAGATAGTCGAGCGTGCCGAAGTTCACCGCCCGGCCCGTTCCAAAAGTGGTTGCCGTAATTAAGGGATCGTTGCCCAGTCTGGCAATGACAGTTCCAGTTGCATTTTGCAGCAGCGTAGCCGTTGCCGTTCCGTGACCGCCATTATCATCGGGGTGAAAGTTATAGACAAAATCGCCGGAGCTTTCGATCGGAGATTTCCATTGCATCCCGGCGATGTAATGAGGAGTGCTTCCTCCGGGAGCCAAAGCAGCAGGAACTGTGATCGACGTTGCCGGCGTTCCCACCGACAATCCAGTTGCGCTGAAGATTTTGAGGAGGTGCTGAGAGTTTCCAGGCTGTGGGGCCGAATCCAGGTTGACGAACCCACTCCCTCCCTGCACCGCTGTTTGGATCGCTGTTTGCCATGCTGCGGGCAGCGCAAGGCCGGGCTGGGCCGCAACAATCAACTGCCGGGAATTTAGATCTGCCGGCGGGGTTGCGACGGTGGCGACATCGAAAACTTCGTAGGGTATCTGCAAATGTTCAAAGTAGCGCTCGGCATAGCGCTGGTATTGCCCTGGGCTTGCAGGGTTCGTGTTGTATCCGGTTTTGTTCGATGAATTGACCAGGACGGCCATGGTCAAATTGCGAGTCTGAGAAAACCCAAGAGTGGGAGCGGCAAAGCACAAACATGCAAGGAATCCTATGCCGATTGCTTGTGTCCATTGCATCCATGAGCAACGGCCTGAGATGGGGCGTCTATGGAAAATCCTAACTGCAATGTTTGTTCTAAGCTGCCGACATTGAGGCCTCATTTCACTCTCCTTACAGGTTGTGCAATTCCCGCCGGCCAGATGACTGACGATGAGCGACGTGGACATTGTGGTTTGCGATGTCATTGAATTAGTGCTCATCGTGCCGAATCCGTTTCAACAAATCTTGCGCGATCCATGTCGCTTAATTTCAAATTGGGAATAGAGACTGCGAGAGCATTCTCTTTAGAACTTTCTTATCTGGTATGCTAGTGCCGCATGCAGATCGATAATGCTTTAATCCTTCAGCCCAAGGTGTGCAACGAATTGCACTCTCTTTCCCAAGCTTTTCCAGCTTCATTCACTCGATGGACAGCAGCCAATAAGCCTCGACACAATCGAACCAGTTAAGCTGGACTTGGCCTCATGCGAATTCTTACCTTTACCAGCCTGTTTCCAAATCCAGCGGATACAACATTGGGAATCTTTATTCATCAACGAATGCGGCATGTAGCTTGCCATTCTCAAAATACTGTATGCGTGGTTGCCCCTGTCCCTTACTTCCCTGCATGGCTGCCCTCAACGCGATGGAGAGCCATCAGCAGGATTCCAAAAATAGAAGTGACGGATGGGATTACCGTTTACCATCCTCGCTATCTCCTGCTGCCGAAGGTCTCGATGTATTTTCATGGACTGCTGATCTTCCTGGGCTGCTTCCTTCTCTTGCGCAAGCTGCACCGGAAAATCAGGTTCGACTGCATCGACGCGCACTATGCCTATCCCGATGGCTTTGCCGCAGTGCTGGCAGGAAAGCTTTTGCGGCTGCCCGTGGTGGTATCGGCACGGGGCAGCGACATCAACGTGCTCTCTAAGTTCCGCGTCGTGCGATCCATGGTGCGCTGGACTTTGAGAAATTCCACCCGGAACATCGCCGTCAGCC
>DASZEU010000090.1:0-4287 GCA_035940535.1 Candidatus Angelobacter sp. | reverse complement strand
TGCCATTGCTCAAATTTTTCCTGGTCAAAGGAATTAGGCTGATCGGCAGCTTGGGGGAAGAGCGGAGCAGCCAAGGCAATCAAGCAGAAAAGAAGCAACCGTTTTTGCAGATACCTGCGCATCAACAAAATTTACCATTTTTCAAAGGGTGGATTCGGTGGGCAAGGCTCACTTGCCCTTATCATCGGCAACTCTTTGAGAGGTGTGTTAGGCCTTCGTTCAAGGCACGATTCTAGGGCGGATGCTGGAGCGGGAAAACAAGATTTTCACGGTTGCCTATAATGCCATTATGGAGAAACCAGAATGACTGCTGTTGCTGATGCTTATAAATCAATGGCCGAGTATTACGACGGCGCGTACACGGCGAAAAAAGACCTGGTCGATTTGCCTTTTTACTCTGCTTTAGCCAAACGGGTCGGTGGCCCAGTCCTTGAAATCGCGTGCGGAACGGGACGCGTTTTGCTGCCCATTGCCCGGCAAGGCATTGAGATTCATGGGGTTGATAATTCGCCGGCAATGCTCAACGTCCTGAGAAGGCATTTGCAAACAGAGCCGGAAGAGGTACGCCACAGGGTATCAACTTCGGGCGGCGACATGAGAACGTTCCGGTTGGGTAGAAAATATCCCCTGGTAATCATGCCATTCCGGCCCATGCAACACATGCATACTCTGGAGGACCAGATCGCGGCGCTCAAGACGGCGGCCCTGCATCTGGAAGAAGATGGGGTCCTTGCCTTCGACGTTTTTTATCCGAAGTATGACCTGATGTTTCAGTCCATAGGAGAAGAAATTCTGGAGATGGAATGGCCGCTCCAGTCGGACCCAAGCAAGACCGTGAGACGCTACTTCAGAAAAGAATCCGTTGACAAAATAAACCAGAGTTTCAGCCTCACTTTTATTTTTCGTACCTTCCAGGGAGATCAACTCGTAAACGAAGAGACTGAGCCTCTGAAATTGTCGTACTACACCTATCCTCACCTTCGAGCGCTTTTTATGCTGGCAGACTTGGAGCCGGTGGAGGAGTACGGCTCATTTTCGCAAGCACCCCTCGACAATAGTTCGACCGAGATGATCTTTGTTCTTAAAGCGTCGCCGACGAAGATCACTGCCAGGGTCGATTATTTTCGTTCGGGCGGCAGCGTGCATGGGCTGAAGCGGGATTGATCAAAATCCAGGAGGCAAAGGACGCCGAAGTTTGCGCAGCCTAGAAAGAGCGCGTTGCGTGGTTTGGTCGCGGCTCACTTCAAAAGTCCGATCGCCCACAATCCGAATTTTTATCTGATCGCCTTCCTTAAGACCTAATCCGTCAACGATACTGGTAGGAAGCCGCACGGCCAGACTGTTTCCCCATTTAGAGACTTGCATTGCGCCCTCCTGATATACATTTTTAACATATACAATGTGTGCCATGCATCGGAAGTCAACCAGAGCCCGGCGTGCGTTTGTTTACGCCTGCATTCTTTTTTGTTCTGCATACGGATTTGTTCCTAACCTGCTTTCTGATACGCGACCTCTTCCAGAAGATACCGGGGCGGTCCACCTTTACCAGCTTTTGACCAAGTTGCGGACTACGGCCCGCATCATGCATACGCTCGCCCATCCTGATGATGAAGATGGCGGCATGATGACCCTGGAAGCTCGCGGGCACGGAGCGACTGTTCTGCTCTTTACCGTAAACCGAGGCGAGGGCGGCCAAAATAAATTTGGCGCAGAGAGCTCCGATGATCTGGGCATTTTGCGCACTCTGGAGCTGCTGCAAGCAGACAAGTATTACGGCGTGGAGCAGCGGTTTTCCAGCGTAATAGATTTTGGTTTTTCCAAAACCGCTGAGGAAACTTTCAGCAAGTGGCATGGCCACGACATCGCCCTCGGTGACATGGTGCGGGCCATCCGCATCTTTCGTCCGGATGTGCTGATCTGCCGCTTTCAGGGCTCCAAGATCGACGGACATGGAAACCACGAGGCGTCCGGGGTGCTCACTCGCGAAGCCTTCCGCGCAGCGGGCGATCCTAATAAATTCCCGGAGCAGATCAAAGAAGGTCTTTTGCCCTGGCAACCCAAGAAGCTTTATATGCGGCCCGGCGATGACGTTACGGTGAGGCTCGATACCGGCGCATACAGTCCGCTGCTAGGCATGGCTTATGTGCAGTTTTCCCTCGAAGGCCTGGCCCACCAGACCTCACAGGGCACGGGCGGAATTCGCGTTTCACCCGGACACCGCTACTCGTCTTACAAGCTGGCTGATTCCACGCTGGGAAGCATCGCCGCCGGCCAGCATGAGAATGATCTTCTGGATGGCATCGATACTTCATTGCCGGCGCTGGCTGCGCGCATCGGAAACGAGGAGGGTAAGGCTCCGTTCCTGCGGCCTTCGTTGGTTTCCATCGCCAAGCACGTAGACGAAGCCACTGGAGTCTTCTCCCTTCAAGATCCAACTCCTTGCGCCGCCCCGTTGTTAGCGGGACTGGCAGAGACCAACAAATTGTTGCAGCAAGTGGAAGAGTCGCAGCTTTCCCCCACGGCCAAGGCGGAGTTGCTTCCATCGCTGCGCACCAAGCGAGAGCAATTTGAGCTGGCTGCTAACGAAGCTCTGGGAGTGTATTTTGATGTCTCAGCCGATGTGCCCGGGCCACCGCCCGGGCCGTCGTATTTCCCCCGCATGGAGCAAACATTTACCTTGGCTACTCCAGGGCAGGAATTTACAGTCACCGCGCATCTTTATAATCGCGGCAAAGTTCCGATCACGCCACAGGCCGTTCGCCTGGAGCTGCCAGAAGGATGGAAGAGTTCCATCATCAAAGAAGAGAAACCCATTCTCAACGCGGGCGACAACGCGACCGTTCAGTTCAAGATCACCGTGCCCGAGAATGAGAAATACACGCGGCCCTATTGGAGCCGGCGTGACCCACAGGCTGAGAACATCTACACCATCAGCGACCCTAAGCTGCGTACTTTGCCGCTGCCTCCCTATCCCGTCCATGCAGTTGCGAACTTTTCCACTCCCAGTGGCGCCAGCGAGGCCCACGCAGTGGGAAAAATAAAATTTGTCGATCCAGTATCGGGGCAGTCGGAGCGTCCACTGGCTGTTGGTCCGGCGCTTTCGGTGCTGCTGGAAACACCGGTCGTCGTGATCTCGACCACCGGCATGGGTAAATCGCAGATCGATGTGAGTGTCCGCAGCAATCTGGAGAAGCAGGTCCATGGCAAGCTTCGCCTGGAGGCGCCACAGGGATGGAAGGTTGAGCCAGAATCGCTATCGGTCGACCTAGATCACGACGGCGATGTGAACAGTTATAGCTTCCAGGTCACGCCCCAAAATCTCCACGAAGGCACTTATGAGGTAAAAGCCAAAGCTGAATACAACGGCAAAGAATACGCTGAGGGTTTCAAGATCATCAGCCGCCCTGATCTGGATTCTTTCTATGCTTATCATCCAGCCACACAGAACGTGCAGGCGGTGAATGTAAAGCTCCCACAAGGCACAAAGGTCGGCTACCTGATGGGCGCCGGAGATGAGATTCCATCGGTGTTGAAGAGCGTGGGATTGAATGTAAACCTGATTACGCCACAGGAACTGGCTTCGGGCGACTTGGGCCGCTATGACACGATCATCGTTGGCATCCGCGCCTACGACGTGCGGACCGATCTCCGCGAACAGAATCGAAGATTATTGGATTTCGCGAACCGGGGGGGCACGCTAATTGTGCTCTACAACCAGAGCGTGGGCGCATTCAATGCAGGCCACTATACGCCGTATCCCACAACGCTAAGCAATGCCAGAGTTTCGGTAGAAGAGATGCCCGTGGAAATCTTGGCTCCCGAAGACCCAATCTTCTCCTACCCCAACAAGATCACGAACAAAGACTTCGACAACTGGGTGCAAGAGCGTGGCCTGTACTTCATGTCGACTTGGGACGACCACTTTAAACCCTTGCTCTCTTCCCATGATCCGGGAGAGTCTCCGCAAAAAGGCGGGTTGTTGATGGCGCAATACGGCAAAGGCGTGTACATCTATTCCGGCTATGCCTTCTTTCGCCAGCTTCCGGCCGGAGTGCCGGGAGCGATCCGGTTGTTTGTGAACCTGGTAAGTACCGGGCATTCCGGCAAAGCAGCACAATGAATAACGCTCCGATGCAGCCAGAACTCGCCCGTGACATAGGGCTGCGCGAAGCTACATCGCTCAACATGATCGACATGATCGGCGTGGGCCCGTTCGTGACCATTCCCCTGATCGTGGGCGCGATGGGTGGACCGCAGGCGATGCTGGGATGGGTTCTAGGCGCATTC
>DASZEU010000089.1:0-8764 GCA_035940535.1 Candidatus Angelobacter sp. | reverse complement strand
GCTAGCCAGCCATGCACCAGCAGGCGCCTTCCACAACTCTTTGTAGGTATGGCCATGCCATATCTGGGCACATCTAGTTCACTCTTGTCTTGATTTTAGGGCAGATCAGGCCGTCAAACACTTCTGGATCATCTAAACAGTTAAGGAGAACACCAATGAGGGCAAAACCAAAGAATTCCTTTTTTCATAAGCTCCGTGATCTCCTGACTTTGCCCGTTGACCTGGGATCTGTCTTGAGAGAGCTTTTTGTCAACGACCGGAGAAGCTTTTCGGAAATATTACACAGAAATTCCGAGCCTTGGAACCTCGCAAATCGCAATCACGTTCATTATGTGAGAGGTTGGATAATTTTGATAAAGCCGTAAAAGATCCAGCAATCAAATTCAGAGTAGTGGGTCATTTTTCGTGAAGACACGTATCAGGGCATGAGTTTACTCGTGCCGAAACCATTGAAAAATAAAGCTGGGCTTAAGCCTAATGTCACTTAGTTTATAGCAAGCAACATCGACCGTGCGTTTGATTAATACGAGCTGCGGCTTCGCGCGACTGGCTTCTGGCGGAAAAATCGAGCGTTGCCGAGTTGCCTCTTAATCTGACGTGGAATATTTATCCATTTTCGGGGTCCTTCCAGGCGCAAAGAACGCGCCTGTCAGGATGACAGGGCGTTTTAGAGGGAGAAATTGATGCTCAGCCGACAAAAAGTAAGTGACATTAGGCTTTAGCCCCTGCGCAGTTGCTCTGACATCAGGACGATCAAAAATGAACCACTACCAAATTCAGGCCCCATTCCTTCAGTAGAGGATGGGGCCTGAGTTTTTGCAAGCAGATTTGCGCTGAGTCAGAAACTGCCATCGAAGGAGGCAAACACGCCCTTGCCGGTGGCTTGCCGAGCGATAGAGCCAATTGCAGTAAATGAATTTGGGGGAGTGCTCACGCAAAGTCCAATGCAGCCATCAGCATAACCAACCAGAACGCGCCCTTGGCGATCGACCGTGGCATCGATGAAATCAAGCAGGTTCCGGTCTTGACCGCAGGCCGTGCCTTGCAGGCAAATCGATCCCCGTTGTACCGGATCGTTCGGAGTTGCATCTACCAGCGTCCACGAAGAGCCTCGGTTGAAGCTGTGGGCAATGAAAAGATGCCATACGCCGGTAAAGTTCACAAGGTCTTGGGCGTTGCCACCGGTCGTAGTGCCCAGAAATGCCAAGGCCGCGCGGTCGCCATCGCCAGCCACCATGGCAGGAAAGGCGATGTTCTGAACTCCCAGGGCGGTTCCGACGTCTTGCGGCGTACTCCAGGTGGCACCGTGGTTGCGGGACACAGCGACCATCGGATGGCTGTTGCCATTCTGCCAACCGAAATAGACCGTATTATCCGAGCCTATAGCCACGGAGGGATCGCTATCGGCGGGTGTGCTGCCGGGTATCGTATGGACCGTCCAAGTCAGTCCGTTGTCCATGGAGACAATTACGGCTTGGGCGCCACCACAGTTCTTGTTGGGAACATAAGCTGTGCCATCTGGACCGACCTTGATATGGCCATGCAGGCCAACACATTGTGCCAGGGTGTAGATTGGTACCGCTGGGCCATAGCTTAAGCCGCCATCAATGCTCAGCGCGCACGATGCATCTACCACCGCCTGCGAACAATAATAAACAGCATGTTGGTAGCCGACCGGCAGCGGCAGTACCGGTACCGCCGCTGGAGCAAATGGGCCTCCGCCAATGGTTTGATGGTCCACTCCCGCAGGCACACCGCAGCCTACGGCGGGAGTGAAGTTGGCGCCATCGTCGTCGCTAAACGAAGATAGGCTGCAAACTCCGGCCAGTTCGGAAACGAAGGTCCGGCCCGTAGTGGGGTCGGTGAAAAGAATCGGGTCGAGGGTGAGCACCGACGAGGTTACCGGGCTTACTTTTTCCCACGTCGCGGTGGCTGGATTCGTAGGGTTGATCGTGATCCTATCGGTTTCCAGGACAGCCTGAAAGAGAATCTTGCCAGTCTTCCAGTCTGCGCCAATCGAGGGTTCGCCCGCGTTGCTGGCGATCCCGCTTGGCGCTGTAAAGATCTGGTATGTGGGCGTCTGGGCCATGGCCAGAATGGGGACTGTCAGAGTCACCAGAATCATCCAAGAGAAATTTGTTTTGATATTCAAAAGGGTTCTCCTTTTTTTAGGGATTCGTCACCACTAAAATGGGACATCGGCACAAGGACGAGCCACGATGCCGAGGCGAGGGTACATCATAGTATTCCGATTCAGAGTTGAACAGAGAAGCTGCCTTGTTTTTGGTCCCATCTCGTTATACTTTCTCCTATCAACCTGTGAAGCTTTTCAGCCGTTTCGTTGTTCTCGTGTTCGCATTGATCTGGGCAATGCCCGGTTCTACGCAACCCTCCGTTGCCTCTCGGCTGCAGAAGCAGATGGCCGAAGCGATGGCCGGGAGGCCCGGAGCAATCGTAGCCCTCGATGCCGTTACTGGAAAACTGCTGGCCGAATGGAATCTCACAGTCGCCGCCCAGAGACTTGAGCAGCCTGGCTCTACGGTCAAGCCATTTATTCTGATGGAGCTGCTTCGTTCGGGCAAAGTGCAGCCGGGCCAGCGGCTAGCTTGCCATCGGCCCCTCTACATCGGTGGCCACCGCATGGATTGCACCCACTCGCCCGCCATAGCCAGCCTGGATGCAATCGACGCAATTGCTTATTCCTGCAACACCTACTTCTCTTCGATGGCCTTGCGGATGACCGCAAGCGAACTGGCCGAAACATTGCACCGCGCTGGATTCACTTCGCCCACCGGATTGGCTTCGGGTGAGGCCGTCGGACACATAGCTACGCCTCAAAGCCAGCCCGCCCTCCAGTTGCAGGCATTAGGAGATTGGGGTGTTGAGGTGACTCCGCTCGAATTATTGTTTGCCTATCGCCGCCTAGCGCTCCAAAAACTCGAGGTTCAAAAACCAGGCAATAGCCAGCCTGCGATTGTCGGTCCAGTTTTCCAGGGCCTGGAGCGCTCGGTCCTGTATGGCGCAGCCCATGCTGCCCAGCCCTTGGGGATATCAGCGGCAGGCAAGACCGGAACTGCATCGGGTGTGAACAAACCTGGGTCGCACGGTTTTTTTGTAGGTTACGCGCCCGCTGACAAGCCGGAAGTCGTCCTGCTGGTTTACCTGGAGCATGGACGCGGTACAGACGCAGCCGCCGTCGCCTCGCCTGTTTTCACCGCCTACCAGAAGCTTTGGCATGAGAATACGAAATGAGTTTCACTACAAAATCTTTCATCCGCACAGCCAAATCAAAGTCTTCTCTGCGGCCCCTCGGCCTTCTCTGCGCCCTTTGCGGTGAGCTATTGATTTGGTGTTCCGTTGCATTTTCGCAAGGTACAGAGCTTACTGTCCGTCTTTACAGCCTGCATCCAGAGCAGCGTCTGAAACTTGAAGCAGCCACCGGACACCTGGAATGGCGCAGTTGCGAAAAGTGCCAGCGAAATTCTGCCCATGAGCTCTCCATCGAGGCTAGTGGACAAGAACTCAAAATTACCGGGGAAAACCATGCCGGACTAGAACAGCTTTTTGTCGAGGGGAGCTATCGCCTGGAACCCGAGCAAGGGTTCAAGCTAACTCTTTCATTTCCCGTTCATATCAAGGCGGATCACGGGTTGCTGTTGGTGCTGGCCACAGTTCCCCTTGAAGATTACGTTGCTGCCGCCCTCGCTGGCGAAAGCGGAAGCTTCACTTATCCTGAAAGCCTCAAGGCCATGGCGATCGCGATCCGCACCTATGCGGCCCGCTTCAAGCCTCGCCACCAGCAAGAAGGCTTCGACTTCTGTGATAGCACTCATTGCCAGGCCCTGAACTTCAAAGGCATCAGCAGCCAGGTACGCTCCGCACTAGAGGCCACACGGGGGCAACTTCTCTGGTTCCGTGACATGGCTGCTGCGACCTTCTACCATCAGAACTGTGGAGGCGCGCTGGCCGGTGGCAAGGAAGCCTGGCCCGATCTTGACGCTCCTTATCTTCAACCACACGCCGATCCTTATTGCCAGCGTGCCTCTCTCCTGCCCTGGAAGGCCCAACTCAATCGCCAGGAACTGGAAAAAGCATTGCGTGAGCAGGGGCTTAAAGTGCCGCCGGCGTGGAACCAATTGGAAATTGCCGCGCGCAGTGCCAGTGGCCGTGTGCAGAAATTGGTTTTCCGCAGCGCCAATGGGCCGCCTCAGTTCGTCTCCGCATCTTCGCTGCGCTTTGCCATTGGCAGGCACTTTGGCTGGAACCAGGTCCGCAGCGATCTTTACACCCTGGAGACCACCCAAGACTCCATTGTCTTTAGCGGACGCGGCGCAGGACACGGAGTTGGCCTATGCCAGGCCGGCGCAGAGCAAATGGCCAAGGAGGGCATGAATTACCGCCAGATTCTTGAGTTCTATTATCCCGGTACCACCGTGGGTCTCACCGCGCATGGATTGCAATGGGAAAAACGCCAGAGCGAACACTTTGAGCTGCTGACGGCCGGTCAGGAGTCCCGCCAGGAAGAGGTGCTCTCGCTCGCTGAAAACATATTAGCTGCTTTGGAATCGGAACTAGGATGGAAGCTGGACGCTAAAACTCAACTCAAGTTTTACCCCACGCTCGATGCCTACCGCAACTTCACCGGGCAGCCCGGCTGGATTGCCGCCTTTACGCGAGGCGCTATAGTCAGTCTCCAACCTCTGGCAACCCTCAAAAGCAAGTCGCTCCTTGAGTCCACGCTGCGCCATGAGTTCTCACATCGGCTGATTGAGTCCCACGCTCATCCGCAAACGCCCCTCTGGTTTCGAGAAGGCTTGGTCCTGTATTTGGCCGACCCAAAGCAAAATGTCGCCCCGGTGGTCATGCCCGAGAAGGCCATAGAAGCCGGCCTTGAACATCCGGCAGATCGCCAGATGCTGGAAACAAGCTACGCTGCCGCCAGGACCAGGGTGGGACAAATGGTCCAGACGAACGGCCTTGGTGCAGTGCTCGAATGGTTAACCAACGGCCTGCCAAGCTCACGATAAAGGTTGAGGCAATCAGCGGCAGCCAAGAACCCAAGCATTACCAAATCCTTTTGCTTTTGTAAGTGGTCAGAAACCTATGTTAGGTGAGATTTCCGGGGACGAACTGGTGACGTCGTATCGGCATGCAAGAGACGAGTCAACTCCAGCAAGGCCACGCAGCAGGCGTCTTCTTTAACTCCTAGCTCATGGCGCGACACCACCTCCGCCGATCCCTCGCGCTGAATCTTGCATTCCCACAAAAACTTGGGCCGTGATCCTCGAGGGCTGATATGAGCGTGGTAGGGTGGCAGTGCAATTCGCATAGCTGGCCTCCTTCTCGGTTTCAGTATTCCCCCGCTGCCTGAATCAAGATGGACAATCGAACCGGGATAAATTGATACCTGCAGCCGGGTTAAGACTTACTTAAGATGATATGAGTTCCGGCCATGCCCGAATGTTAAAATCAGGTTAAAACGCAGAGCTGAAATCCTTCCCAAATTGCCTGTTTCTGTCTGTTTATCAATCACTTAGCTATTTCATTCCAGTTTTCCGCTACGCCGAGCGCGATTGTGGATTTCTTATACCTTTCTTCGCCCTCGACCATTAGGCCATCCTGAACCTGGACGGTGATGGCCCAAAAAGTTGGTTTAAAGTTGGTTAAAAGCTGACAATGGGGCGGGGTTGCAGGATTGGGCCTGATTCCGCCAAGGGGGAACAAGCTAAAGTTGAAATTTTCTAATCTTTTTGATCTAGCAGAGAGCGAATGTTTTTGATATAGCTCCGCCAACCCCGTTCAATTAGCCACGACAGTTAACGTCCCCGCGAATGACGCGAATTGTTTGACTTCCGTTCCCTGCTTATACCAGAAGTTGGGACGATTTGCAACACATTTTTGCTAAGGTAATAGTAGTATCTCTAAGAATACAGCGAAAATGCCTGCCGCAAGTAGGTGACATCAAGGCCGATCGCACCCCTGTAGCGGTGGAGCGGCATCCCTCGTATTCCCGTGGGATTGGTAGCGCAATGATGCTAAAATCTGCCCATCTTTCCATCAAGCTGGCTCTACAGCGGGTATGCCTTGGGTTCCAAATAAATTGAGGGCTGGGGGAGGCCATAATTCTATGAACATCGGCGAACGTATTGGCGACTATGAAATCGTTGAGATTCTCGGCCAGGGAGGCATGGGCCAGGTCTACAAGGTCAAGAACGTTCTTTCCGAGCGCATTGAAGCCATGAAGGTGCTACTTCCAAACATGGAAGGCGACGCCGATCTGGCCGAGCGGTTTCTGCGCGAAATCAAGGTGCAAGCGGCCTTCGACCACCCCAGCATAGCCAAGCTCTACACCGCTCTGCGCGCCTCCAATCAACTCCTTATGGTCATGGAGTTTGTCGAGGGAACGTCGCTGGAAAAGCTGCTGGCCAAAGGCCCGCTTCTGGCTGGGGAAGCTGTGGACTACGCCAGCCAGGTGCTGGACGCGCTGGCTTATGCCCACGGGCGGGGCGTCGTGCACCGCGACATCAAGCCCGCCAACATGATGCGAACTCCTGCGGGAAAGATAAAGCTGCTCGATTTCGGCATTGCCCACATGGCGAATTCCAATCTCACCCAGGCCGGGACCACTGTAGGATCGCTCTTTTACATTTCACCGGAACAGCTCAAGGGCGCCCCGGCAGACCCGCGTTCCGATCTCTATTCGCTGGGCATCGTGCTCTATGAGATGGTTACCGGGAAAAGGCCATTTGTGGGTGACAGCGCCTCAGCCATCATGTCGGCTCATCTGCAACAGACACCAGTGGCCCCCAACGACATGGTTCCCTGGGTTCTCGGTCCGCTCAACGAGATCATCCTGATGGCCGTAGCCAAAGACCCGGAAGCACGCTTCCAGTCCGCCACCGCTTTCCGCAACGCCTTGCAAAATATTTCTGCCAAAGAAACAGACCAGGCCAAGACCCAAGTCATGGCGGTGCCGACCGCGGCGCTTCCCCTGATTCAGCCAAATCAAGTTCAGCCAAATGTGGCTCAGTCAAATGTAGCTCAACCCATTTCGATCCAGTCGAGCGTGCCACAACCAAGTACCTTGCAGGCGGCCGCGCCTCAGTCAGTCGCCGCGCCATCCGACGCCACGCTTGCTGCGGCAGCAGCATCACCTGCGATTCAACGGGGTACGCAACCTAATTTGGCCCCGCAATCATTCCAGCAGCCTTCACCGGGACCATTAAGCGCACCGCCGGCTGCAGAGGTGTCCGCTCTGCCTGACTTTGCTGGACCGTCTCGCCCACCGGAACCAGGCAATCGCCGTGGCCTCTACATGGCGTTAGGCTCCATTGTGACCCTGGCGGTGATCGTCGCCGCAGCCGTCGAAGGGCCAAAGTTTCTTCGCACCCATGCTGCCGGAAATCCCAAGGCGACCGTGCAGGAGACGGCTCCGCCTTCAAACCCGCCATCTCCTGCGCCTGTTCCAGCAACGACTGCTCCGGCACAAACCACGCCGGGCGCTGACACTATTGCCTCGCAATCCACGGGACAAACTGCTCCAGCCACAGTCCCAGCAGAATCTTCGACAAACACTGCTGCAACCACGACCCAGCCGCCCTCACCTTCAAGAGACATCACACCGAACAAAAAACTGGCTTCTATAGGCCAAAACACCGCAGCCCAAAGCCATGCTCAAACAACAGCCGTATCCCAACCTGATCAAGCTTCGCAGGCCACCAGCCAGCAACTCACCGAGGTGCGCCGGGAATACAATTCCCTGGCCATCAGTGTGAATTCTGCCAAGGAATCGCTGCACTCCATCAAAGAACAAATGGCCAAGCAGGGCCTCGGTCTGCGCTCCGATGTGCGTGAAGCGGAAACCCGCATGACCTACCTCTTAAATGAGGCCAAAGACAAACTCAAAAACGGCGATGCAGAAGGCGCCAAGCACGACCTGGAAATGGCCCAGATGGCGCTTAATCAAGTCGAGAAGTTTTTGGGACACTAATTTAGTGGTTTGACCCTGTAGAAAAAAGTATCTTTCGTGAAGACTTGTAACAGATTCTTCTCGCTCTTTGCGCCTGAAGCACCCCGAAAATGTATAAATATTCCCGGTGAGATTAAGAGGCAACTCGGCAACGCTCGATTTCCAGCCAGAAGCCAGCCGCTCGCAGCCGAAAACGCATGGCGGTTCCTTGTTACAAAGTAAGTGACATTAGGGCTTTATTGCCATTGATGATGCACGTCGAGCCGATATGTAGCAAGAGACAAGTGTCACCAAAAGCAAGACTACGGCCACCTGAATGTACCGCTGTAAAACAAAAGCTAAAAAATCCCTGATTTCATATTCTGTCTGCTTTTACCAGCTTCCAGTATTGGCAACCGAGCGGTGTTAAACGACATGCCTTGGAATTCATTGCAGCAAAATACATATGTTCTGCCCCAACGGGGACCACTAGTCCAGCGCTCTCAAATTTCTGAAGATCTTTCATGATTGCGACATTTCCAGGTCTGTTGCTCGGATCGGTAAACTCATACGATGGATCAAGAAGGTGTTCATCTTTAGGTGCTGGGAAATACCTGCAGATTCTTCGCAGCACTTCAAGAGGCACAGCAGGAGCAACCGAGCGAAGCGGCGTGAAGGAGGTCACATTGGCCTTGAACATAGGACGCTGGTCCCACACCGTTAAGGCTTGATCGAGATATGTATAAATACTGCTAGCTGTAACATGTCCAAATAAGTCTGCTGCTTCGCCTTTCAAGGCAGAGACAACCAAAGAAG
>DASZEU010000088.1:0-5105 GCA_035940535.1 Candidatus Angelobacter sp. | reverse complement strand
CAATGGCGACCGGTTTCTGCAATACTACGCAGGACATTAAGCCGCTTCCGCCTCAATCAGAGTGTGAAGACCGCGTGTGGGAATGGCGCGCAAGAGCCGCAGTTTTGCAGCGCTCAGAATTTTGCCGTACTCGAAGAGTGTTCGCTCGCGACCCTGCAGCAGCGTGAGCATGGTGAGGTCCATGAAGCGGCCAAAGTCCGGCTCGTTTGAATCTTTTAGCAATAATTCGATGATGAGAATCTTGCCGCCGGGACACATCGCGTTGCGGCAGTTTTGGAGAATCGTCACCGCCTCTCCGTCAGCCCAGTCGTGAATAATATGCCGCAATAGATAAAGGTCACAGTGCGCAGGAACGCTTGTGAAGAAGTCTCCGCCCACCACGGAATACCGGTGGGCTATTTCATCGCTTCCAACCGTGACGGCCTGCTCGATTACTTCAGGCAGATCGAAAAGGACCCCGTGAGCAACGACAGTTGCGTTTAGGATTCCGCGCAGAAACAACCCGTGGCCACCCCCAATATCGGCTATATGCTTCACCCTCGAAAAGTCATAGGATTCGAGGGTTTCCGAGACACTCGATGAAGAATACGAACTCATTCCCCCGGCAAAGACCTCGCCGCTTGCATGGTCTTCCGCGAGATACTCAAATAGTGTTTTTCCAAATATCACTGGAAAGACAGGCTGACCGGTCATTACCGAGTGACGCAGCCCCTCGAAGGTCCGATTCACGACATTCGAGGTCATGTATCTGGCCCAGCCAGACAAGGAGCCTGGTATGTCACGGCGCAGGGTTGCACTAAGTTCCGTATTGCGGTAGTGGCCATCTGCATCCTTTATGAAGACGCCGATGCTCGCCAAGGCATCCATCATTCGGCGTAATGCGTCCGCATTCCCTCCTGTCCTGGCGGCTAATGCCTCTGCTGCTTGTGGTCCACTTTCAACCAGATCAGCGATACCGAGATCGGAAGCAATGCCAATCGCATGTACGGGAAGGGCCTGTGCTCCCAGAAGGCTCAGCATCTGGTTTCGGGCAGAGACTGTTGGTCTTTGATTCATAGAGTTCAACGTTCTTAAGCGGTGCTTCGACTTACCACACCTGGACTTCCTCCACAGGGGCTTGATCGTGTGCTCTTCGTATCCCCAAAGATGGCTCGGTGACGAGATAAAAATCTCCCGCTGTCGTATCTGCTCCCGACAGGTTGCGCCAGGGCCCCCAGGTCGCGGTCACGTCCATCGAGTGGAGGCCGTTTGTACCTGCTTCTGCCGCTTTCACTTTCTGGGCCTCTTCGGCCTCGGAGATCAGTTGCTTGTCCAAAACTCGCGTGTCCAGACGAGTTGCCTCACGCATGTCTGCCGTGCCGATAATGATGTCGGTGAAGGAGCGAACTGGTTCCGCATAACGCGCTTTTTCATGCACAAGCTTCTGGGCGCCCCAGAAATACTCGTCTTTGCCGTCATATTTTTCATAGAGAGTGGAAACCAGCACCAGCATGCGTGTGTATGCACGCCGGTAAATGTACTCGTAAAAGCGATACGCGTCGGGTTCTTCCACTTCGCCTTTCATCGCGCTGCTAATGGAGGCGGCGGCAAGCATGGCGCTGTACTGCGCCAGATGGACTCCGGTCGAGAGCAGCGGGTCCAGAAAACAGGCCGAGTCTCCAACAAGAAAGTAGCCAGGACCACAGAAGCGGTCTGAAACATAGGAATAGTCCTGTTCAGCCTGAACGTCACCGGCAAGAGTTGCCCCTTCGGTTGCCATCTGCATGGCCGGCACGCTGTTTAAGCGGGCCAGATAGTAATCTTTAAGAGATGATGTCCGCTCCTTTGCTTCAGCATACTTGTGCTTGTGGGTGACTAGGCCAACGCTGTAGCGACCGCCGCCCAGCGGAATATGCCACCACCAGCCATCTGGCGACGAGACAATGTTGATGCCGCCAGAGGGGCTATCGGGAAGAAGTCTGGCGTCGCGCCAGTAACCCCATATCGCGATGTTTTGAAAGATCGCGTGCTGATTGCGCATTCTGAAGTGTTGCTGCGAGAGTACGCCCGTTCGACCCGACGCATCAATGACGTATTCAAACCTGACAATATTCCCGCGCGAATCGGCGCCGCGCGCCACCCATTCAGCAGAGGTCGCTCGATCACCGTCGAAAATGACGCGCTTGACTGTAGCGCCTTCGATAACTTCAACGCCTTGCTCGCGGGCATTGCACAATAAAATGTGGTCGTATGCCGCGCGATCTACCTGCCAGGACCACGCATCCGGGTCTATGAGCTTGGCCCAGTCCAATACCCACGTATCCTTGGCCCAATGGAAGAGTGCTCCACGCTTGACCTGAAAGCCATGAGCGGCAACTTTGTCGAATGCTCCCGATAACTTCAAGGTTGGCAGGCAAGAGGCAAGAAGGGACTCTCCAATGTGATACCGGGGAAACGTTTCACGTTCCAGCAAGAGTACCTTTAGCCCGGCTTTTGCCAAAAGCGCTGCGGCAGTTGAGCCGCCTGGCCCACCTCCAATGACGAGTACGTCTACCCAGCGATCATTCGATTCCGATTTCAGGCGCATAGATTCGGCTCCATGTTCAAGAGATAGTCATAAGTTGCGGTCATCGGCGCTTGCGGCCTTTGCAGATGGTCCACATCAGCATGGTCACAAAAGCTGCCGCGACCCTTTGCAGTTGCCCGGAAGAGTTGTGCTCGCCGTCACCTGGAGGCTGTAAGGACGGCAGTCTTGCGTAGCCCTAGATCAGGTTCGGTTACCAGATAGAGATCGTTTAACTCTGTGTCAGCTCCAGTTAACGCGAACCATCCGGAAAACAGGGGCTTCATGTCCAGTGCTGTAACATCGTGGGGAGCTGAACCCGCAAGGTTGGCATCCTGGACTTCCGCTGCTTCCGCAATCAAAGCCTCGTTCAGCACGCGAGTGTCGACTCGACCGACTTCGTGGATGTCCGTCATGCCCGCAATAATTGCCGTGAAGTCACGCACTGGTTCTGTTTGTCGAGTCGTCTCGTGCACCAGTTTCTGCGCATTCCAAAAATAATCGTCTGCACCCTGGTATCTCTCGTACATTCGGGAAACAAGCACGAGCATGCGCGTATAGGCGCGCCGGTATACATATTCGAAGAAAGTCCAGGCTTCGGTTTCATCCACCTCGTCTTTGGTTACGCTGATGATGGAAGCCGCGGCAACCATGGCGCTGTATTGTGCAAGGTGGACGCCCGTTGACAGCAGTGGATCAAGGAAGCAGGCAGCATCGCCGACCAACAGGTAGCCAGGCCCGCAAAAGCGGTCCGACACATACGAGTAGTCCTGTTCTGCCCGCACAGGGCCAACGTAGTTGGCATCTTTTGTCACCGCCTTCATTGCATCTACGCTGTTCAGGCGGTCCAGATAATACTGCTCCAACGTCGCATAGTCCTGACGGGCCTGCGCAAACTTGTTCTTATGCGTCACAAGACCAACGCTGTAACGGTCCCCGGCGAGCGGGATGTGCCACCACCAGCCATCGGGTGACGACACCACATTGATTCCGCCCTGCGGGGTGTCGGGCAGGAGCTGCGCGCCTGTCCAGTAGCCCCAAATGGCAATGTTTTGAAACACCTCATGCTTTCTGCGCATTTTGAATTGCTGCTGGGAAAGCACACCGGCACGCCCGGAGGCATCGATCACATAGTTGAACTTCACCGTATTGATTGTTGATCGGTTGGTGTAAGCCCACTCCGCGCTGACGGCCCGGTCGCCATCGAAGAGAATTCTCTTCACTGCCGCGCCTTCTCTGACTTCGGCCCCTTGCTCCGCAGCATTTCTCAAGAGAATTTCGTCGTATTCGGCGCGGTCCACCTGCCACGACCAGATGTTGGGATCGACCATTTTGTTCCAGTCGAGGACCCATTTGTCCGCGCCCCAATACACTACGCCACCGCGCTTCACAGTAAATCCATGTGCTGCTACTTTGTCGTAGGCGCCTGAAAGTTTGAGGGTCGATTGGCAGGAGGCGAGTAAGGACTCGCCTATGTGATAGCGTGGAAATTCTTCACGCTCCAGCAAGAGCACCTTGAATCCGTTTCGGGCCAGCAGTGCGGCCGCTGTGGAACCGCCTGGCCCACCTCCGATTACTAATACATCCACCGTCTGTTCCATGCATCGACCTCGTATCTGCCTCTCAACAACTTTGTTGATCGAGTGAGTTGTGCACTTGATATTCTGCAAGTTCAGGAGCAATGTCTCTTCAAATAAGAATGTCAACAGAACCATCTAGCTCACAAACTCGCTTATGCACGCCGAAGTATAGTATGAAGACCAATCCCAATAGCATAGGGATCTTCTATCTAGCAAATCGAATTTGTCTATGAATACAATTCGCAAAAAAATGCAATCGCAGCCGTTAGGGAAATATTCCGTAAGAAGCTGGGGAGATAAAGCCACGTAATTCAAGTTTTAGGTAAACCACTGGTTTGACCAGTGCGACTTAAAAAGGATTGAGGCGGCCCAACTCATCAAGCCGCCCGCTCTGCGAGGGGGGCTAACTGATTTTGTAGATATTTTCTATTGGCATAGCCTCCCTCTATTTCTTATATACGCTTCTCGGGCTTCTTTCAGTTGCTCAATTTGGTTAGCTTAAATCTGAAAGCAATCGAAAATTGAAAGGCAGAGCAATGGAAAAGAAGCAACTTACCACCGCGGCGGGACGCCCGGTAGGAGACAACCAAAATTCTCTTACTGTCGGCCCGCGTGGCCCGGTCGTTTTTGAAGATTTTCTTTTATTTGAAAAGATGGCCCATTTCAACCGTGAACGGATCCCTGAGCGCGTGGTCCATGCAAAAGGATCCGGGGCCTATGGAAGTTTTATTTGTACAAACGAGAACATGCCAAAGTACACCAGTGCCCGGCTCTTCTCGAATATTGGCAAACGTACACCGGTATTTGTCCGCTTCTCCACGGTGGGCGGGGAGAAAGGCTCAGCCGATACGGAACGAGACCCGCGCGGATTTGCCGTAAAGTTCTATACCGAAGAGGGTAATTGGGACATGGTAGGCAATAACACGCCCATCTTCTTTATCCGTGATCCGCTGAAATTCAGCGATTTCATTCATACCCAGAAA
>DASZEU010000087.1:0-6234 GCA_035940535.1 Candidatus Angelobacter sp. | reverse complement strand
TCAACTTGCAGATGACCGTAATGCTGGGAAACATACTGAGATGCTGAAAGTGATGTAGGAATAAACCTCGAACATTTCGCAACGTATCCAGCCTCTTGTCCTGCCCAATTCAAGGCATCTGAAAGGGTGACAAAGCTGTTTTGTTCCAGTTGTGCCACCTGTGACCTGAGGCTTTGGATCCATGTGCTGCCGGTTTGACTATGATCGATTCCGATTTGCAGCGGTAGCATGTGGGCTATGGAACCAGCCATGAAGTGAGAATTACTTGCGGGTTCGCAGTTTCGAACTGACCGCATCACAAACGCGCATCCCGGGCTATGCATTTCCAGCGCCAGGAGAGTAGCTAGCTCCAGGAGGAAGGTGGGAACTGTGTGCCAGGTGTCCGCCGTTCGAAGAAGGGAGGACGAAAGATCAGGAGGAATTTGAAAAATAAAAAGCTCCTCGGCAGGAGCCACTTTTGAAGTCCAACTCGCAGGCCGGTCGCTGATGGGAAGGCTCGGTTCTACGGAGTCGGAAAGAGATGTGAGCCAATAAGTTTTAGTCTCATCAGAATTTCCCGTTTTCACGAACTGCAAAAATTCAGGATATCCGAGTGATGGTTCCTTGCTGCCGTCGATTGCCGCGTAAAGTGTGAGCAATCGGTCCATGAGGATACCAGCGGAAGGCTCGTCGAACAGCAAATCGAGGTAGGTAAGATAGAGTTGGTGTTCAGATTGGCCGGTGCGGAAAACATCAAGGCGGGCAAGCGGACGTTGCGATACTTCAAAGCCTCGCTCGCGATTACGATGGGCGTAGGTCCTGGTGAGTGTTTTCCATTGATTTTCCGGTGACCGCGACCACGGTTCGTATCGAAATTTTGTCTGCGACGTATTGGCGACTGCTTCCTCGGCCGATCCATTGTCTACTATAAAGAATGTGCGCAGTAATGGATGCTCATTCAAGGTTTCCCAGGCGCGTTGGAGCATGGCTGGATCCAAAGCACCGCGAATGGTCGCACAAATCTGGCTGCAACCCAGGTTTCTGGCTTGGTTTGATGAAGAGCTTTTCAGAATTTCCTGTTGTGCTGGTGATAGTAGACTGACTTCAGCGATAGTGTTGGTATCCATAACTAGGCTCCAATTGATGTTTGAATTTCCATGGTTTGCTTCATGCTTAGTGTGTCCTGCAAATCGTGCGGATGGATCTCTTTCTGCGCAAACAATCGTTCGGTCGGCACACCCATCCGCGCGCATTCAGTCACAAACTTCCTAGCGTTTTGAGCGGGCACGGATTCAGACGAATCCTGACGGCCCATGATGAAGCTGAGCCAGGGCTCTTCGCCCATGGCATAGATAAAGACTTTTTTCGGACGAAGTTGTTCGACAACGCCTAAGGCGCGTTCACAATTCGAACCATTCAATCGCCGGGATTGATCTGCTTTTCGTGGAAGGAGCTTCGGCATGAGCGGCCCGTAGGCCCAGCTCAGTGGTGCACCCTCGCACTCCAGACCTATAAACAGAATGTCGATCTCACCATAGACACGGGCCAGATGTCGGTACATCTCAGGTTCCAGATTGTTCGAGTCCGCCGCGCACACGATTCGTGTGCCTGCTATTTCTATGAGATAGGCCACCTTTGATCGTATGTTCAGATCTCCGTGCTCGCCCAAAAATGGAATTGCCGTAATGGATCCATCCTTAAAATGGATCGTTTCGAACTCGGCTATATCGCGTGCATTATGGAACCCTGTATTCTCAAGGACCAGGCGCAGGGAAGGGTCCTGAATGCTGCCACCGTCTGATCTGGGAACTACAAGTTGACCAATGCGCTGTCTGAGCTGTAGCAGCGCTTCCAGGTGAAAGTGATCTTGGTGATTGTGTGTCACCAGGGCATAGTCAATTTGGCCGGGGAGGTCTTGATAGGTATAACGCTTCAGCGCTGACGGATATTCATAGCTGAGCAGCGGGTCACAGAGCACGCTCGTGTGTTCGCTCTGGATTAGTACACAAGCGTGGCCAAGATAAAGAATACGAACGCCGCCTGGACTAACTCCTATTGCTTTCCGTGGAGGTTCAGTTGTCAGCATCGAATCAAGAAGTTCATCGCCTGCGCGTGCTCCGAACAAATCATGGATATAGGCTTTGCTTTGTGGAAAGCGTTTTAGGGCTACTATCTCATCAACCCTGTCATCGTCGAAGGGCATCTCCAACCGCAGTTGTCCTGCTTCAGAAAAACGTGGGCTTGAGAAGACCATTGGGCGCTCATCGCTCTTCATTTCCCATAATGAAAGACTCTGTGATTCCCGCCTGTAGAATCGGCTTGCATATAATAGAGGTTCGATCCAGCGGATCACGGGATTATTACGAATGTCGTAGACCAGTTCTACCATTCCGCGCAACGGCTCTGGAACCTTGGAATAAACCGCTTCCATGGAACCGCCGGTACCTTCTTGCTCTAGAACGAACTCCAGGGCCCGCACAGCATTGGCCAATGCGATGAGATGTTCCTGGTTTTTCCGTGTTGTGAGAATCAGATTCCGGACATCAGCCACGCGCTCGGCCGGATAGTTCAGAAATGGTCCTCCGATCAGCGCTGGATTTTGCAGCGCTTGCACGTGCACCTCTGGTGCTTCGGCAAAGGACTCCAGGAGTTTCAAGTGCCAGTTGAGGACGTACATGGAAGCAGTGGAAGGCGCAATCAGATACGACCACGCATACCACTGGTTCCACAATGGTTCCATGACAATATTTGGTTTCAAATAGAATGCGGGATTCTGCATATTCACAGTCCTTGTGTTACATAAAATTGAATTGGTTTAATAGCTGAGTGATCGGGTTTAGTGTGGATTAGCTGGTGCTGTCCTGAGTAAACTTCTGAACTGGGATAGAGACTGAGATGGGTCCTCGCAGATCATTGCCAGCAACTGCTGGAAATCAACACTGAATTGCTTAATAAATGTAGTGTCAAATAGATCAGTCCGGTACTCGATTGTGCCGGTAAGGCGATTATGCTGTTCTGCGATAGCCATCGTCAGGTCAAACCGCGAACATCGAATTGGTGTTGCCAAAGAGTCGATATCAAGCCCGATTCCGTTTCGTTTCCTCTCTGGAATGGATTGAAGCAGAAATTTGTATTGAACAAAAGGGGTTTGATCCAGGTTCCTTTCCGGATTTACAGCCGCGACTACGCTCTGGAAAGGAGCGTCATGTGTGTATGCCTCGAGCGTTGTTTGGTTCACCCGTTCCATGGCTTCACTGAATGAGGGATCTCCGCTCAAATCGGTGCGCAGGACAAGTTGGTTCACGAAGAACCCAATGAGGTTCTCAAGTTCAGGAAAGCTTCGTCCGGCTGTATCTGTTCCCACTACAACATCGGTTCGCCCTGTATAGCTGTACAGAAGGAATTTGAATGCAGTGAGCAACGTTACGAACAGAGTGATACCGTGTTGAATAGCAAGGTTCTTTAGCGGTTGGATTAGTTCTCGGCCGATTTCCATCAAGGCTTTTGCGCCCGGCGCCGAGGCTGCCCCATTGCTACGCAGACGCCCTGTAGCCAGCTTAAGGGGGCGATATCCGGCGAGTTTATTGCGCCAATAGCTCAGTTGCTGTTCGAGTGCTTTTCCTTCGAGGCATTCTCTATGCCATACGGCGTAGTCCGCATATTGGATGGTCAGCGGAGGTAGAGACACTCTGGAGCGGTTGGCAAATGCTTCGTAGAAGGCAGCAAAGTCTGCGCTGAGTACCCCGGTTGACCAGCCATCAGAAATGATGTGGTGCAAGGTGAACAGCAGAACGTGGTCGTTTGCGGATTTGCGCAGAACTGAAACGCGAAAGAGAGGTCCGGTGGCTAGATTGAAGGGTGTGTCTACTTCCAGGCGCAAGCAGTAGTCAGTCACTTTTTCAGAATCTTTGTGCGAAAGCGCGCTGAGATCAATGACCGAAATAGGGATCCGGAGTTGAGCCGCCGTGCACTGCATAGGTTCGCCTCCGTTAGTGGGGAAATGAGTACGCAGGATTTCATGACGTTCAACTAGGGCATCTGTAGAAGTTCGAAGCACATTGAACTGAAGGGGCCCCTGCAAGCGTAATGCGCCCATCATGTTATATGTAGTATTGCCGGGATCGAGTTGATCCAGAAACCAAAGCCGTTGTTGTGCGAACGATAAAGGAAAGCAATTGTCGCCTTTGGCTCTGGTTAGCCGGGGAATGACCTGCTGATCTTTACGTTTTTCTTTGTGGCTGAGCAATGCGATCAAAGCAGCGCGTTTTTTGTGGTCTAGGGCATTGATCCGGTGCATAGTGCCGGTTGTCGCTTGTTCATTACGCATCTTCAGATCTATGGTTGTGGAGAGATCGGCGGGTTGAAGAGTCTTGAAGAGCTTTTCAATAACTGCGATGCCATTGTTGTAGACATATTCTTCAGCACGGGTCCGGGATTCCTGGGAGAGGCTCACATAACGCGTTGGTTCACTCGTCAATTCATCCAACGCCCGCTGCCATGGTTCTACGTCTTGTTCAGGTATATCGGCAACTAGGTTCCAGCGGCCTTGAGAGTCAAATTTTTCGATATACCCGCGCAATGGCCTAACCGGAATCACATAATCTGTGCCCAGCTTCGCTTCCGGAATTCCACCCACATCGCTGGCGATTACGGGTATTCCTCGTAGCATTGCTTCTGTGATGACCCGCCCGCGTGCCTCCTGCCATACGGAAGGGACCAGCAGAATACGAGTCTTGGAATAAAAGGATTCTACGTCTTCGGTGTGCTCGAGCACTGTTACATTTGGAAGAGCGCGCAGTGCTTCACGATCTTCTACGCTGGTCCCCCAACTGGCGACTGCTGCAAAAGGCAAATGCGGCATACGACGGGCTAGCTCAAGAAAAATGCAAATCCCCTTTTGCGCAGAGGGATTAATCATCGTGATATAGCCATTAGAGAATGACCCGTAATTGGGAAAAGGAGGATGCGGGAATTGGTTCAAGGGGACCGCAAAGGAGCGCAATTCAATGAGTTTGTCGATGTATTGCTTCACGAACTCGCTCACCGCTAATACGACGGCGACTTTCTTCAGGAGTCCTGCCTTGGCCCGATTACCGAATGGTGAGGTGAAGTCTGCCGGTACCATGATCGGCGTATGGGCCAGATACACCACGCGTCCGCCAAAATACTCAAGGGCCATTTCAAGAAGGACTTGTCCCGGATCTTCGGTTGCAACCATCGTCCATGTGGGACAAAAAGTCAGCGCCAGCTTATGGGCGTGTTCCCGTAGACGTACGATGTCGTCAGCAGCATGCACCTCTACACCTTTGTGGTTGAAGATGTCGATCCCGTTTTCTGACTGCCGGATCTCGAGTTTCTTGTTCCGCAAAAGTTCCAGGAATTCTGGACGTGCCAAACCGTCTTCATTCAAGTGTGCAGGAGCCAGAACACAGCAAGAGTGACCTTGCTCTGATAATTGCTCGAGCAAGATTCGGTTCGACATGCTGGCTCCGTGAAAAGCCGGTAGATACGGCGAATTCTGAATTAAAAGAAATTTCATACGATGGCCTTCGCATTTGCAGATGGTTTTGCATGTTCAGCGAGGAGGGATTCGATATCGTCTTCGGCCATAGCCTGTACTTCCTGCAATAGGTGCTCGATTTCATTTGCATCCGTCTGTTCAATCAAATCATTTTCGATTCTGGTAGCAAGAACGCTGACGGTGGGTGATTCAAATAGAGCGCGCAAAGGCAATTCAATTCGAAAAGCGCTGCGGATGCGCCACAGGGCCTGAGTAGCGAGCAGGGAATGGCCGCCGAGTTGAAAGAAGTTGTCATGAATGCCGACGCGCTCACGCTGCAAGACTTGGGCCCAGATGTTCGCTAGTACTTCTTCGACTGGAGAGCGAGGAGCAACAAAGTCGTGTGGCTGCTGCTCTGGACTGGGCTGAAGTGCAGCCAGGGCCTTGCGGTCGAGCTTGCCGTTGGGAGTGAGCGGCAGAGCCGCAAGCTCCAGCAGCAGGGCCGGGACCATGTAGTCGGGCAGGGAGCGGCGCAGATGCTGTTGCAGTTGTTGCATGGCATCGGGGGGCTGGGGTTGACGCCAGACTAGAAAGCCCACTAGGCGGAGTTCACCGCTGGGAGCAGGCAGAGCGGCGACTGCGGCCTGGGCCACGAAGGGCGGTTGCAGCAGGACGGCTTCGATCTCCCCCAACTCAATGCGGAAGCCGCGTATTTTCACTTGCGCATCATTGCGGCCGAGGAACTCCAGCAAACC
>DASZEU010000086.1:0-9275 GCA_035940535.1 Candidatus Angelobacter sp. | reverse complement strand
CTCGCGGCGTTCCAGACTTACAGGTTTGCCCTCGGCGTCGTGGGTGAACCTACGCCAGCTCTGGTAAGTGGCTTCGCTCATGTACACCGGCGTCTTCAATTTGCGGGCCAACACCGGCAGACCGGCTATGTGGTCGGAGTGTTCGTGGGAGATTACGATAGCCTTAAGCTGATGCGGGTCTTCGCCGGCAGCCCTCATGCGCTTGATGGTCTCACGGCAGGAGAGGCCGGCATCCACCAGGATGCTGGCGCCGCCACTGGAAATCACAGTGCAGTTACCCCGGCTGCCACTGGCCAAAACTGTCATGCGCACGGACATTGGATGCAGAATAGCGGGAATGCGCGGCCAGCGGTAGTAGCAAAGTAGTTAACTTGAGCCGTTTTGCGGTCGTGAGCGCAGCGGGAGCCCGCAGGCGAAACCCTGAGCGCCAGCGAAGGGTCTGATTCTGGCTGTTTGCAAGGTTGAGTGCAGCTTGTAACCCGATCAACTATGCTTTGTGAAAAAACAATTCACGCCTCACACATCGAACGCTGGTAAGTGAGTAACATCGATCTTCAGAATCGCGGCTGGGTAAGTCAGTTTCTTATGACTCGGGCATGGAAACAATATGGTTCCGGCCGCGAGCTCACCGCGAGACAGTACTTTCCTGTTGCCGATATTTTTTGCGCTGGCATATCAAAGCTCAAATTGCCCGCAGATCCTTCTATTCCCGCGTTTGTCCAAAGCTCTTGTCCTGATTGGCTTTGGAGACGCACATCGAAGGTGCGAGAGGAGCTGCCTGGCAGATCGATGGTCACTTTAATTCGTTCCGTCCATGGCTTGATCTCGATTGGCGTACCCCCATTATCGCGGAAGACAGAATGAAAAAAGGTTAAAGCGACCACTGGCGGCCGCACTTCCTGCAACTGCTTGGTCAGGCCAGCCGAATGTTCCCGTTCCTGGGTGAGTTCATTCGCGAGCCGTGTTTCATTCTTCTGTATCGTTGCGAGTTGGGATTGCAGGTTGTTCCGAACATGGAGAAAATATAGAAAGCCCGCGAGAATTAGAACCATCATGCCAAGTTCGCACCAAGTTCTGAAATGGGAATGCCCGCCGGCAAGCAGCACAGGGTCGGTTACACCATCCGTGGCTTTCGACCCAGGTTTATGGGGATCACCAAGAGTTTTTTTTGCTAAAGTGGCGGGTTTTGTATCGAAATGATTACGCAAACGGCGCGCCAACAGCAATTTTTCCCGGCGTTCAGGCGGCCGAAGGAAATATTCTTCAGCCGCTTTCCTGTCCTCCGCGCTCAATGTGTTGTCCAGGTAATCTTCGATAAGCTCTTCCTCGATCAAATCAACAGTTTCTGATAACTCATCGTCAAAAAGCATTTGCTGGCTCAAGCTGCTTTCCAGTGTGGCCTGGCTGTCGAGTTGACCGAGCAAATACTGGCGAATCGTGCTTTCCGTCGGGAAATTGCTTTTCATCTTGCACCTCGGACCATTTTCAATTCACTCTACCTCTGCTAATACACTCCTCTATTGAGGAACGAAGTTTTAGGCGAATTCTGAAAGCCTTGACCCTTAAGGTATTCTCCCCACCGCATTCGGCCGCCAGGGTCTTCCTTACCGCAATGTTCTCGAGTCCGCGGGCATGATAGTACCGTCTTATCAGATCACTCTCGCCATCCGGAAGCTGGGCCAGGCACAGCTCCAGGCAGCGTGCCTGGAGTTCTTTTTCTTCAGTTTCCTGATTGGATATGGGAAGAAGGTCATCCGCCGGCAATGGTTCCGGTCTCGGTTTTCTCAGATATTCCTGCCATACCTTTGAAGCCACGCTGTAGAACAGAGCATCCTGGTTCGGATAGTCTTGGCCAGAGTCGATGATCCGAATCACACGGTCCCTTACTTCACTGGTTAACTCCTCAGATTCTATACAACCCTTACGGACAAAATACTTGCGGATCTTTTTCATGATCTCGTCATGCTTCCGAATCGCGAGATCACGATCAGGCGAAAGCCAGAGAAGAAACCTTTCAAAAGGCCCAAGGCGGGGATCAGATTGCGCCGTCATCACGGCGTTCACGATATTACAGCCATCTACTGAATTCAACCGCTTACTTATAATCCCCCTGAAGCACAAAGCCTGCCCAATAAAAAGGATGGGACCATTGGGGCTTCTGCGACATGTCCAGTTGTGCGCCCCGCAGGGCCAAACTGGGGCTTTCACCGCGCTGAATGCGCGTATAGAGACCTTCCATGAATGCCGCTGAAGCCTCATCATCCACTTTCCAAAGACTTGCAATCACGCTCCTGCTGCCCGCATGGAGAAAGCCGCGCGGCAAGCCGATGATCCCTTCTGCTTCTAAGTCTTTGCCCAGAGCGGAGTTACAGGCGCTAAGCACAACCAGATCGGCCGAAAGCTTCAAGTTGTAAATATCTCCAAGCCGAAGATAGCCGTCTTGCGACTGACCTCTCTCATTTACTAATGACAAAATCAGGCCGGACATTTCAGGGTGCGAGGCATCAATAATTCCATGGGTCGCGAAGTGAACGATCCGATACTGGCCAAGGCCGTCCTGGAGCACAAAGCCCCGGCTGGCATCAAAGCCCATCGCCACCCTCACATTTTGGGGTCCAAGAGTCTTCTGGATGATCTTGGCTTCATCACTGGAACCCTTAAGCCTGTCGATATACTGCTGTCCCTGCCCATCGCGCAAGGCTATCTTCAAAGCCCGAGGCTTTTCCTGTGGTTTTAGCACTCCTTTGTTGTGAGAAGACCGAACCCTTGGATCATCTCGTTCCATGACTGGATCGGCGATAACCAATGCAGTACGGCTCGGTGGTGTCCTATTCTCCACCGCCTTTCTCAGGGTGCGGAGGGCCGATACTGAAGGAAGAACCACTACTTCGTGATGGCTCATCAGTACCGCATTCTTTTCGCCCCGTACTGGAAGTGGTAGTGCAGAAAATGGAATGTATTGAAGAAATCCGTCCGGTACGATAAGCACCCTTTTGACACGGCTCAGATCAACCGGTCCCAACAGGAAACGCGAGAGTTGCCGCGCCAGCAGAGGGTATTCTTTGTCTGCTTTCTGGACCCTCTCGTTGTATTTCCTAAGGTCGGTTTCGCCCGGAAGCAGTTCGCGAGCCCTGATCGTATTACGAAACCTCTGGACCACTTTGCCTATCTTGTCTGATTGCAGCAACCGATATGGGACGATTTGCTTTGGGTCCACAACCCATACATAACTCTCCTTATCGCCCAGCATATATTCCAGCACGACAGTGTCATCGTTTTCGATTTCTGCCTGCATCTCGCTCAACGTCAGACCGGGCGAAGATGCCGATGCTGTTGGTTCTACATTGGGGCCGCGCGTTTCAAGTGAATCCACCGGAGCCAATTGCCTTCGCAGCAACTCATCGCATGGCGAATCCTGGCTGGAAGCACTCAGCAAGTCCAGCAAAGAACGCACTTTGCTCTTTTCTGAAGTCTCAAAGGCCCGCCGCACGAAATCTTGCTCGGGATGTTTCCGGCTCAGCAACATCAACAACTGGACGTAAAGCGCATAGTACTTGTGAACCGAGGCGAAATAGTTGGCCCGCGAGTCGAATTTTGCGATCTTCAGCCTTTGTGATTCAATGATCGCGATTGTCTGTTTAATGGTTGCAAGCGCGTCTTCCGGGCGGTTGAGGCGAAGATAAATTGAGGCCATTTCATAATGGATCCTGGCGACATCTTCAACCTGCTGATTTTTGCCCTTCAGCAGGCGAGCATCTTGCAATAAAGCAATGGCTTGAGCATACTCGCCTTTTTCCACGTGCAGGCGAGCCAGATTCATCAGCAGGTCGCCTATTCGTTGCTCAAGATGTTCAGAACGATAGAGACCTAATGACTGCAGATAGAGATCTCTAGCCTTCTTATACTGTTGTTGCCGCTCGTAAATATTTGCCAGATTTGCAAGGGCGGAGGCTTCCTGTGCGACATTTTTTGTTTGCCGAGCCCGCTGTAGTTGCTTCGTATATAGCGGTAACAATCGCTGGTACTGCCGCAGGGCAGCTAAGGTGTTGCCCATGCCCGTGATTGCCTCTCCCGCTCCCAATTGGTCCCCAACGGTGTTGAAGACGGCGCGTGCGCGTGAATAGTTTTCGAGCGAGGTTTCCAAGTCGCCAGTAGCTCTGTTTGCGTGGCCGATGTTATTCAGCGTAATTGCTTCATTGTCCTTGTCGCCTGTTCTTTGAAACATGGGTAAAGAGCGCTCGTAGTTGCATCGTGCTGTCTCAAATTCATCAGTAAAGTTGGCGAACGTCCCAAGAGCCATCCGGGCCTTTGCGACACCGTAGGCGTCTCTTATTGAAGACCACAATTCCAGCGCCTTTCCCGCTAGCTGTACAGCCTCGGCTTGCTGCTGACGAAAACGGGCATAGGCAAGCATCAGCAAAGCCTGTGCCTGCCCGCCCTCATCCTGAACTTGCCCAAATAACTCTTGTGCCTTACTTAATAACTCCACGCTCTTTGGCAATTGATCCGCAAAGTACAAGGCCTCGCCGCGAGCCTCCAATGCTTCGGCCTGCAACCTTGGGTCAGGAAGCGCGTTACACACGTTGAGCGCCTGGCCCGAATATTGATCGGCTAGGGGAGCCATTCCTCTGGTTGCGTAGGTACGCGCCCTGCGGCTCGAGACCCGGCAGAGCAGCTCAGGTTTTTTACTATCTAGACGGAGGGCTTCTCGATAGGAAGCCAAGGCTTTGTCATATTGGCTTAACGTGAAGTAAATTTCGCCGGCCTGCAGCCAGGCATCGGCGGCTTTACCTTTCAGTCCCGCTGCTTTAAAGAACTGAGCACTTTGCTGCAATAGCGAAATCGCCGATTCGAGTTCTTTCTGGGTCTCCTTGTGGCGTAAAGCGGCCGCCTTGGCGGCGGCCGCTTCCGCTTTCTCCCGAAATACCTCACTCCTGCGGTCGTTTTGAGAAACGCTGGCGGCCCTCTGCTTCACCTGGGCTGGAGGCAAAGCAAGAATGTCCCTCAGCCCGGAACCAGCCGGGTTCTCGTTGTATGCGCCCACCAGGACCGAAAATGCGCTGAGTGTTCCAGCCAGCCAAGTCAACCAAGACAATTCACGTTACCTCGCCAGCCAGCGGTCCCTCATCTTGCGGGAATCAGTTGCTCGGTTGCCGGTGTCCAGCACCCCGATGAGGAGGTTGGTCGGAACTCCACTCGTGTGAATACCCGCTGGTTTTTTCCTTTTCCAGTTCTTTGCACAGAGAAAGCAAGTTTATAGCACACTGCTGGGCCGAATAGCGCTGGTCCAGAACACCTGACATATCCACCGCTGGAGAAGGTTTTGCCCCGCTTGCGGCTTCCTCTGCCAGCCAGCGCGACCAGCCATGCCGAATGAACTTAGCCCAACGCGTCTTCTTCGATAGCTCTAGATCTGCATAATACTGCTCTGTCTCTTCAATTCTTTGCCGGCGCAATTTGGCCAGGACGTCGATTCCACCCTTGGCCAGAACATCGATTCCACCTTTGGCCGGAACATCGATTCCACCCTTGGCCAGAACATCCATTCCACCTTTTTCACGTACGTCCATTTCATCATCGCTGAAAATATCTATGTCACTTTTTTCCTCGACGCTTATTTTACCGTTGGTCAAGCCATTCGTCCCATGACTATTCAGAGGGTCTTTCAGCCCTTTCTGCCTGACAGGAGGAGAGGATTCCATTCCGGCCAGCTCAGCATCCGTCATGTAGGGAAAATAGATTGACAAGCCATGGCAGTTTTTGTCGGCTGACTCGTTGGCGATAACTAAGGCATCGTCATCGCGCGAGTCAATGGCATCGCAGATTTCCGTGCAGGCCGCCAGCAGCTCTCCATTGGAAGGGTCCTCCGAAGACAGCTTGCAGCACAATTGCCAGCAAAAGTGGTAGAGATCGACATAGAGGCCGGCCACAAATCCCCGGGAATTGGCGCGAGCATCAATAACTGCCTGCCGTTTGTTTTCGTCGTGAATTGAATTCATGAGAGCGGCGGCCAGCCGATCTAGAGGCTTGACCACAGCCGCAATATCTTTCAGCGAGAGACCCGACAGCGTGATGCTGTTGATTCGTTCTTCCCGGGTAACAATATAGTCTCGATAGGCGGCAACATACCGTTTTGGTATTTCCTTGCAAACCGTTGCGCTTTCCCTGCTATTTTCATTTTTGCCAAAAATCCGCAATTGATCATAAGGAAAGCTGAAGTCCGGTACCTCTTCCTGGGAGGCAACCAGAAAATCTGCATGGTCTGGAAGCTCACAAGCGAGTTCCACCAGGCTCATGCAGCAGGCATCGATGCCAACAATATCGAATTTGTTTCCGGCCTTCGCCAAATTGGTATCCTTCAGCGCACTTTTGAGTTCAGAAGGAGTGAGAAATTTTTTCACCTTCTGGCCGCTGGCGAGAACAGGATAATCATCGACCAGCAGCTCCGGGCCGTGGCCCCATAGAAACAGGCAATAGTGTTGAGCCTCGCGTTGAGCATAAGCCCAATTGATAAAACTGGTGAGGGCAAACGGGGTTGCCATGTTGATATCGGCGGCAACTTCATCTACTTTGTTGCCTTGAAGTGATTCGCTTTTGTTCCCGGTACCGTCAAAGATCAACCGGGCAATGTTTAGTTGTCCATTGGCATCGAATTGAGCCGCCACCACGACGTTATCATTATCATTCTGGCTGGCTAGGCGTTTTAGTTGTTTCAGGGACCCAACCGCGAAGTTAGCCAACACGTCGTCTGCGGCAATGTATACCATGATCATCCAATTGGCAGTTTGGTTGTCTTGCTGATTGGTCATAAGTTCCTCATGTTTGGTAATTGTGGATTTTGTTGTAGCACGTTTGTGCTCTGAAGGTAATGAAAAATCGGACCTGGGTTCGTGTCCCTGCTTCTATATTGCTAGTGATGTTTTGAGGAAGGGCATTTCAAGTTTCCGCGAAAAAATCTTCAAAGCTCAGGTGCTGGTTCTTGACACCTGACTCTTGCAGCAAACAGTAGTTGCATCTACCAAAAACTGGATATCTCGAATGAAGAAATTCTTATAAACCAAGATGTAAACTTCTCGTTCCCAGTGCAGGAGCAATCTAACATGTTTTTTTTCAAATTGACGATGACTTTCACAATATATTCACGCTGGCGTGAAGATATGTGAAACATTTGGTATTTTTTCTCATTATTTAAGTCAGGATCGGAGGGTACTAGATATGCGAGCAGCACTTGTTGTGGGCATTGGTAACTACTCATCGGCTCCGCTTCGTGGACCTGTCCATGATGCGAATGCGATAGCCAAAGCCCTTGAGACGCATAGTAATGGCGACCCAAACTTCTCAGTTGAACTCCTTACAACACCGCGTCCTGTCACCAAGCCGATACTTTGGGCCGAAATCGATAAGCTTTTTGCAGCCGACTGCGATGTTTGCCTGTTTTATTTTTCTGGCCACGGCGTCATTACAAGTACAGGCGGTTACATCGTTATACCGGATGGGAAATCAGACGTGGGCGTCTCAATGGATGAGATCCTGATTTTAGCAAATCAGTCCCGCGCAAAGGACCGAGTGATTCTCCTGGACTGTTGTCATGCTGGCGCGGCAGGGGTTCCAGCTCTTACGGGTAACATGACCTTATTAAGAGAGGGCCTCTCCATCTTAACCGCCTGTCGTGGCTCCGAATCGGCCTTGGAGGTGGACGGAGAAAGTGTCTTTACCTCATTGATTGTCGCTGCATTACAAGGTGGAGCGGCAGATTTGCGCGGATATGTTACAGCAGGCAGTATCTATGCCTATGTCGATCAAGCTCTCGGTCCTTGGGACCAGCGCCCGATATTCAGGACCAATGTGACGCGCTTCACATCACTCCGCTCCGTTGCTCCTCCGGTGCCGCTCGAGACTTTACGGAAAATTTGCAGTTACTTTTCAGATCCGCAGGATAAATACCCTCTTGATCCCTCCTATGAATTTACGGACTCCCGAGCCAAGTCTGCAAATGTTGTGATCATGAAAGATCTTCAAAAATATGCAAGTGTTGGACTCGTGGTTCCGGTTGGAGAGGACTACATGTATTTTGCTGCAATAAATTCCAAATCGTGCCGTTTAACAGCATTAGGTCATCAGTACTGGAGGCTGGTGAAAGCCAAGATGATATGAAAGAGTAAAAGGATTTTTACCATTCACAACATCTGCTGTCATTGAATACAACCAGGAAAGTGAGGTAATAGAAATGCGTGCAGCGCTTGTTGTTGGCATCAATGCCTACCGTCAGGCTCCACTTCTTGGAGCAGTAGATGATGCGAATGCCGTTGCCAGGATTCTCGCGACGCATAGTAATGGCGAGCCGAACTTCTCAGTGAAGCTTCTGACAGTTTCAGAAGATACAAAGCCGGATGATATTTTCACCGGACTAATGCTTAAGAAGGCAATCAAGAAACTCTTCGACGCCGACTGCGACCAGTGCCTGTTCTATTTCTCCGGCCACGGAACCATCACCAGCAGGGGCGGCTATATCGTTACGCCAGATTTTCAGATCTATGGCGAGGGCATCTCGATGGATGAGATCCTGACTCTGGCAAACCAATCGAAGATAAAAGACAAGGTAATTCTCTTGGACTGTTGCCATGCCGGAGCGGCAGGGGCGCCGACAATCACAGGAAGCAATTTGGCAGTCCTGAGCGAGGGCCTTTCCATCTTGGCGGCATGCCGTAGCTCAGAGTCAGCTCTGGAGAAAAACGGGAAAGGAGTTTTTACATCGCTAATTGTGGAGGCTCTCCGGGGTGGGGCGGCCGATCTATGGGGACATGTTACAGCAAGTAATATTTATGGTTACGTCGACAAAGCCCTTGGCTGGTGGGAGCAGCGCCCCATATTCAGGACCAACGTCACGCGTTTCACGTCACTTCGTTCAGCGACCCCGCCTGTGCCTCACGAGACGCTTCGCAAAATCTGCTCTTATTTCCCACTTCCTGAAAAGGAGATACCTCTTAATCCTACTTATGAATCTACGTACGAGCATGCACAGCCGGCGAATGTGGCAGTTATGAAAGACCTTCAAAGATATGCCAGTGTTGGACTCGTTGTTCCTGTTGGAGAAGAATACATGTATTTTGCTGCAATAAATTCCAAATCGTGCCGGTTGACAGCGTTGGGTTACCAGTACTGGAGGCTGGTGAAAACAAACAAAATATGAAATCAAGATTTTTAAGTTTGTTTTTACCAGATTTTAGAGAAGAATCTGTTACAAGTCTTCACGAAAGATACTTTTTTCTACAGGG
>DASZEU010000085.1:0-5973 GCA_035940535.1 Candidatus Angelobacter sp. | reverse complement strand
CCCGCTGGGGCTTGTCATTTATCCCTAATCTTTTCCCAGCGTTCACACGCTGGGCTAACTTCTTAGTGCGCCTCCGGCGCTGACCATCTGAGTCCCTGACAACTTCGAATTCCTTAAGTGAACCGTATTGGGGCTACTTTCAAACGTCCCCTATCGGGGACTCAAGGCAACCCTTGAGTGCAACTCATGACCTGCCAGTCAGCAAACGAGCGCTGATAGCCACGAAAAACAATCTCTTACACGCTAAAGCCTAGTTGCATGTGCATCCAGGGCAGCACCACGGTGGAGGTCCTGGTCCATCTGCCAATGCGATTGAAGTTGAAGCTGGAGCAATCAGAAACAGTGCGACCAGCACGACACGAATCATGGTTTTCTTCATACTTTGTTTTCTCCTGGTTATTTATCGAAGGGGATTAGGGGAGTGCCACCACGGGCAAGAATATTCCTTCCAGCTTTCGAAAAGCGGAGGTATTTTATAGGGATTTAAGTGATTTGATTTGAATGGTTTAAGGAGGATTGAGAAGACCCGGCCATCTCACAATATTAAGAATTGTCAATGATCCGCTTAATATTCTTGAGGAAAATCTTACAGAATAAATTACTTTTTGGGAAGCGCAAGATAAATACGAGAAAAATTGTGAAATCGGAATGCCCCGATCACATGCGCGTCAGAACCTCAGTATGAAGACTGTAATAGGCGGCATGAGCAACAGCCTTTTCCTTGGCCTCTTTGTACAGGAATAGCACGTCATGGATTCCTGCTTCCCATACCGCAGCAATAAGACCAACCGGCAGCAATCTCAATTTATCGAGCCGCAGGAGAACCACGAGCAGGGTTAACTTAAGCAATTGCCGGCGGACGCGTTGATGAAATTCCTCCGTCGCATTTCTGGCAGCCGAAATATTCTTTATATGCGTTTCGAATTCCTGCCTGTGCTCGGCATCTTCTGCCAGCAGGGCATTTGCATCGGCCAAAAGTACCGCTGCCTGGCGCTTGAATTCGTTGGCTTCGCTCTGGTTCTCCGGCAACTCAGCGTCGCGCAGCAAAGACTCAGCCGCCTGCCGCAAGGCCATAGCGGCGCTTAGATTCTCTATGCTCTCTTGGATTACATCTTTACCCCATCGAAGCGCCACGCGCCGGTCATGAATCACAGCCAGCCGGATGGTCTCGGAATTCTCATCCATGCGCCGGAATATTACTCGGTTCAACACAATGCGGGTGAGCAAATCGCGCCGAAGCTCCCGGTCGCGCGAAGCCGTAAAGGACTGCAACTCCGTTTGGTAGGTGTCGTAAAAATTCCCGGAGTTGACGGCGCTCTCCGCCTCATGCCAGTGAATGGGCTGCAAAAACAGAGGCGCCTCTTCTGCGATGTGCGCGGTATACCGCGCCAGGGAATTCCAAAACCATAAGGCGGCCAAGGTTATGGCGCTGCCAGCCAACATCCATAAGAAAGTATGTGTAAACATAGTCAGCCTCTGGACAGAACCACTAAAGATGCCATAAAAGACCTGTCTGCTAAAAGCCGCGTCCTTTTTGTTCTGAATGTCGAACAAAGTTAGTTGTTCGTCGTTAAGAACACATCATAAGTCCAGCGCCCAGCGTCTGACTCGCCGTCACTCGGAACGGGATTGACTCTAGCCCTGTAGCGGAACTGGTTGCCAAAGGCGTCGGTTCGCCGAGACGCAGAATATTTCAAGGCCAGGGAGAAAACTCCCAACTCTGGCAGACTGTGCAACTCGCTCGACTGACAGATGCTAGCAGGGCAAAGTGCTTATTCATCTGCTATTAATTTCCTCTCGTGGCGATGCCCGCGCGCAGCCGATCCATGAACTGTGCGGTCTTCATTCCGTCAAATTCCTTATTGATTAGGTCGTTGATCGGAAACACAGTTTTTGTGCTACCCAATTCATAAGCAAGGCTGATCCCGTACTCTGGCAGGTCTGGATTGAGCTTGGTCAAGAAAAAGACATATTGCTTCCCCACCGCAGGAAAGCCGCTGCCCTGAACCAAAGATGTAGTGACGTGTCCGGAAGGGAAATGAATGCTTCCTCCCGTTCGTAAACCAGTGATTGTTTCTCCGAGAAAAACAGGATGAGCCAAGTCTCGCTTGAGAACCTCTTCGACTTTAATCTGAAAGTCAGAATAAACAGAGGTACCATGATAGCTAACAAAAGCCTGTGCGGTGCTAACAGTTCCTATCACAATGGCAGCAGATTCGTGTATGGGCAATTCGTCGGTGTCACCGCTTCCATCATCAATCCGCACGCTATCGATGTGCATTAGATCGATTGTCTCCGGCTGGCCGTTCACCAGAAAGCCAGGATCAATAATCGGGTGTTGATAGAAACCTTTGTGCGAGTCTTCCTTCAGGCGGCGGTGCGCATGGGCCTCCGGTGATTCAGTCGCTTTACGCTCAAAATCGCCTTCGGGAATCAGCCCGGAATGTTTACTTGGTCGCAGGTATTGCAGGCGTTCCTGTGGCGACAGCAACTGATGCTCCGTGATTAGCTTGTGGGCAAGCGCTTGGTCAGAATTGACACGTGTGCTAGTCGGCTGTTGTGCGGTTGCAGAGGCCGTACCATTGGTTTGCTGGGAGATTAACCTTGGACCAAAAGTGGCGGCTAGGAGGATTCCGGCCCAACAAAAGAATGAACGACCCATTGGCAAGACTCCCTGGAAAGATAACGATAGAAATATAACAGCCCCCAAAAACCATGCACACTAATGCAAAGTTTTATAACTATTACTAATTCAATGATCGATCATGCCTCGCCTAGCACATCATCCATTGTGGCCAGCAGGCAATCCGCATCGTCTTCGGAAAACGGCATCGGTGGGCGGATCTTAATCACATTGTGATGCGGACCATCGGTACCCAGAAGAATTCCATGCTCGCGCATTCGATTGGATATAAACGACGCCTCTTCCGTTGCCGGTTCAAGAGTTACAGGGTCGCGTACCAATTCGACTCCCAGGAACAAACCTGACCCACGCACATCACCAACGAGTGGATAACGTTGAGCGAGGGCATGGAGCCCTTTCAGCAGATGATCGCCAACGCGGCGCGCGTGGTCTTGCAGATTTTCTTCAAGTACTACTTTAAGTACCGCCAGCCCCACGGCACACGAGACAGTGTTGCCGCCAAAGGTGCTGAAGAACTCCATGCCGTTGTTGAAAGACCCGGCAATTTCTCGGGTGGTGATTACTGCGCCCAGTGGATGTCCGTTGCCGATTGGTTTGCCCAGAACAACAATGTCCGGGACTACGCCTTGCATCTCGAAACCCCAGAAGTGCGTGCCAATGCGTCCATAGCCGGTTTGTACTTCATCGGCAATGCACACTCCGCCGGCTTGGCGCACCGCAGCGTAGACGGCGGAAAGATATCCTTCAGGAAAGACAATCTGCCCGCCAACGCTGGGCAGGGATTCGGCAATGTATCCGGCGAGTTTACGGCCTTTGCTGTGCAGCCGTTCGATAGTATCGGCAACATAGCCTGCGTACTTGGCGCCCGCTTGCGCGTCATCGCGTTTGTAGTGCCCCCGATAGACATCAGGGATCGGCACGGCATGGACCCAATCCGGCGGGCCTTCGCCTCCCGGACCGTTGTGCTTGTAGGGACTGATATCAATCAGGGTGGTTGTATTACCGTGGTAAGCAGACTCCAGCACAATCAGATCGCGCTGGCCAGTGTGGGCGCGGGCCAGGCGCAGAGCCAGTTCGTTGGCTTCGCTCCCAGAATTTACAAAGAAGCAAACTCTCAGCGGCTCGGGCAGCGTAGCGCACAACTGCTCGGCAAATTGATTGATAAGATCGTGCAGGTAGCGAGTGTTGGTGTTGAGCAAAGCCATCTGTTCGCTGGCGGCGCTCACGATCTTCGGATGGCAATGGCCGGCATGGGGCACGTTGTTGTAGGCGTCGATGTAGCGGCGTCCATTCTCCTCAAACAGGTATTGCATCCAGCCCCGTACAATCTTCACCGGCTCACGATAGGCAATACTCAGATTTTTACCGAGATGTTCTCGCCGTGCAGAGAGAGTTTCAGACTTCGATGGCGCTCCAGCAGGGAAGCGCTCTCTAGGAATCCCCAGGATGAGATTGGGATCGGGCGAGAAGCTGAGCCATATCTCCCGCTCACTGGCGCGGACCACTCCAGGAAAATCCCGGCCAAAATCCAGCAGATCGGCAATGATCTGAAAGTGCAGGTGCGGCGTCCATCCGCCATTCACATCGGGCGTGCCAATGGTTGCCAGACGCTCGCCCTTCGCAAAAGGTTTACCGATACTCAATCCTTCCAGAGATTCCTGGCTGAGGTGACCATAGAGTGTAAAGAAGATCGTTCCATCATCCGTGGTGTGCTTCAGGATGATGACCGGCCCATAGTCGAGGGCCGCCTTGTTGTAGGCGAAGATATGCACGCTGCCATCAAGCGGAGCGTAGATCGGCGAGCCGGCTTCAGTAAAAAGATCAAGGCCAATGTGGATCACCCGGCGTTCATCGGTTACGCCTGACCCTGTGGCAAACAAAGGGGTTGCATACAGCAGGCGCGGCTCATCATAGCAGCCCACGGCGAATTTCACGCCCGCCGATTGCATCGCCCCAAAGAGCCGGCTGGTCAAGGCTGGCTCGGTGTTTTTGACCAGATCGCTGTCGAGCAATGGACTGGAAATGCTCAAGTCAAGCACGAGGCACGGCTCGCGGCGGACATCGCAATCCAGCACTGAAGCAAAATTGTGATGATTGTTTCGCAGCCAGCGGGTAACAGCTTCGCTGGTGGCCGCCGGTGGCATTCCGCAAGCATTTCGGAACGTTGCCTCGGCAAAATGCGGATGAACCTGTAGCAGCCGAGGCAGCGTATTGCGGATAGGCTGCTGGCTGATCGAGAGGTAATCATCGTGCGGGCGTTGCTGTTGCTGGTGGGCCGCTATACATACGCTCATGACCAATCTCATGCACACCAGTCCAAATAACGCTGCCAGTTCGTCTTCGCGCAGAGGATATTCCGAGTGATACCCCTTCACTATGTTGGCTGCCGCCGAAAGCGGCTCACGCTGATCGAGAATGGCGTAAGCAATGGCAACTGCCAGTTCGGCGACGGAGTAGCTGTGTACCATGTCACCAAAATCCACCAGCCCGACAACGCTTTGGTTGCGATTGTAGAGATCGCTCCCGCCCCCGACCAACACGTTGTAGTCGTTGGCATCATTGTGAATGGCGCTTCTGCGTAGCCCGCCCAGCAAAGGCGCACATCGGTGTTCAAAATCATCGGCTACTTTGCCGGCCAGAGCGCGCATTTCCCGGTCTGCAATCTGTCCTTGGTACTCATGGAATGTCCTCAGACCGTTAGCTAAATCCCAATGGAAATCGCGATGGATCGCCGGATGGTCGAAGCTTGCCAGTGTGCGATCTAGCTGGCCCAGCTTACGGCCAAGGTCACAAAGCAGTTCAGGGGAATGCCTGCGGATCGACCCGAACGGTACGCCGGGAAGATAAGTGAGCAACCGCACCAGATGCTTGGTTCCTGATTCGGACTCAATTTCAGAAATGGTGCTACCCGACTTAGTTGGAATAACCTGCGGACAAATTGAGAGACGTTGGGCGACATGTTCCATGGCAAGGTTTTGCGCCTCCAGTAGAGAGCGGTCCTCCAGGGCATTGGCCAATTTGAGGACGAACCTTTCACCCAATTCTGTTTGCAATAGAAAATTCTGGTCGCGTTCGCTGGGCAGAGAAGAGGCGGTGGCGTGGATGCCGTAGATTTCCCAAGCAAGAAACGTTGCCGTTTCTGCATCGCACGCTGGAGCTTGCTTAAGTAAAGTCACACCGTGACTAGATTATTGCATGAACGCGGAACTTCAATGAGTTACTTGGTGACCGGTTTTTGGTTTTTGTCCTCAGCCGGTTGAGAATTTGTCACGTTGGCATGGGCTTTTCGGTAAGGCTCAAAGTCGGCCCAAACACGTTCAACGATAGCG
>DASZEU010000084.1:0-12168 GCA_035940535.1 Candidatus Angelobacter sp. | reverse complement strand
CCTCTGCGGTGGCGCGAATGTAGCTAAGGTCAGGTTCCCGATACTCATTCAGAGGAGTGGGCACGCAGATGATGATGGCATCCATCTCCGCAATGTGGCGGTAATCGTCGGTGGCTGTGAATCCCTTGGCTCTCGCCGCAGCGATCTCGGTTTGGGGAATGCGGTAAATATAAGATTGATTGCTGTTCAGCGATTTCACCTTGGCGGCGTCCACGTCGAAGCCGGTGACCGGAAAACGCTCCTCATTGAACAGCAGCGCCAGCGGTAGCCCAACATAGCCCAGACCAATGATCCCCACCTTGGCGGAGCGGGCGCGAATTCGGGAATGGAGCTGTTCCAGGCTGGCGGAGTGGATTGCAGGATAGGTAGACATGGTTTTCTAAATTCTACAGCACCCGAAACATTGCCAAATAAGCACTAAAAACTGTTCCCCCAAAAGTGCTAATCCCTTGGAATCGCCTCCCAAGAGTATTAACGATTAAGGCGCTGGCCCGCCGGGCATTTTCGAAACATGGAATTATGGTACTCTGTAGCCACAAAACTCCCCCCTGAACGCGAGACCTGTGGTACAGAAACACAAATCCGGCTTTCAGATTTCGTACGTAACCATCACCTACCGCAGTGTTTTTCTGGGGTTACTGGGGGTGTTTGCCTTGGCCGGAGTAGTCATGTATCTGGCCTTTCCAGAGACCACCAATCGGCTGGCGCAGTCAGGGGGAAACCTATTTACCAAGCTGCTGGTTAAGATAGGGTTGGCCGACAATCCCCACGGATCCACGAATGGCGATCCGGGGCCGCAGCAGGCCCACTTTACCAATATTGATGGCACCGTCCGGGTGCACAAAATAAGCAGCAATCGCTGGATAAGCGCTGATTACAACGTGGCCCTGGAAAAAGGGGATATCGTCCAGACATCGTCCGAGGGGATTGCCAAGATCGTTTTTGCCGACGGAACCAACTACACCGTCAAAACCGATTCCCTGATTCGCATTGAAGAGAATTCAGTCAACTCAAACCAGCAGACGGCAGTTACTGTCGAGGTCACTACAGGAACGGTGGACCTGACCACCTCGACTATCAGCCAAGGCTCCAAGTCTCAGGTTACGGTGGCTGGCGCCACGGCCAGCCTGGGTTCCGAGACCTCCGCCCAGGTGCAAAATGACCCCCGCAAAGATGATCATGAAATCCTGTTGAAAAAAGGTTCCGGCGAGGTCAGCCGGCCAGGCAGCGAGACGGTAAAGCTGGGTAATTACGAAAAAGTAGTTTTCAATTCAGAAACGCCCGCCATGACGAAGACCAAGGAAATTGGCCCGCCGACCTTGATCGACCCTGCCAATATGCAGCCTATCTTCGTGGCGGGCAAGGTCAACAAGGTGAACTTTTCCTGGACACCGATGGATAATGTCAGCCAATACCACCTGAGGGTCTCAAGAAACCCCTATTTCTCGTCTTTATTGGTAGATACCACGGTGGCCGCCACCCAGGTACAGATGACCGGATTTGTGGAGGGCGCATACTATTGGGATGTGCAGTCAGTTGGCGAGAGCGGCAAGTTGTCGGTGGAAAGCGAAAAGAACAGATTCACGATCATTCCTAAGGGAGAAGACCGGGTGGGTACGGTCCTGGAACTCGAACAGTTTAGGCAGCATGGGCATATCATCGAGGTGAGGGGACGCACTGAACCCACGGCCCGGGTTATGGTCAATGATCAGCAAGTGGCCGTCGTGAACCGGGATGGCACCTTCATCCACTTTACCTCGCCATTGCCGACCGGACTCAACGTGATTACTATTACGGCGCAAAATGCGAAAGGTGGCGTAAAGAGTCAGACACAAAATGTCGTTATCCAGTAGAATCTCCTATAGCTCCGGGTTGGTTTTTGCTCCATTATCTGTGGTAATCCCAATTTAAGTTCGAGACAGGCTCCGCTGGGGAGTGGCGTGTGGCGGTCGTCACCAGCGGTCTCGTGGTGTGGCCAGCCAAAGATTTTAGAGCTTGGAATTTAGAACCAGGAATTTCGAATAGAAAGAAGCAGGTATGTCGTCAAACGGTTTTAAGTCAGAGAATTCGCGCGTCCATAATTGGCGTTCGCTCTTCAGCATGTTCTCCAGCGATCTGGCGATTGATTTGGGAACTGCAAACACTTTGGTCTACGCCAAAGGCAAAGGCATCGTCGTGAACGAGCCATCCATCGTCGCCATCAACAAAAACACCGGGGAAGTGGAAGCGGTTGGAAAAGAAGCCAAGGAGATGCTGGGCCGCACGCCCGGCAACATTGTTGCAATCAAGCCAATGAAAGACGGAGTGATTGCCGATTTCAAAGTCACGGAAAAAATGCTGAATTACTTCATCCAGAAGGCGCACAACCGCAAGATGCTGGTGCATCCGCGCATCGTGATCGGCGTGCCTTCTGAGATTACGCAAGTAGAGAAGCGCGCCGTGATGGATTCCGCATACCGCGCCAAGGCCAGCGAGGTCCATCTCGTAGAACAAGCCATGGTAGCAGCGATTGGCGCCGGGCTTCCCATCACCGAGCCCAGCGGCAACATGGTCGTTGACATTGGCGGCGGTACTACGGACATCGCCGTCATCTCTCTCAGTGGCATCGTCTATTCGCGCTCCGTGCGCATGGCCGGCAACCAGATGGATGAAGCCATCATGAATTACCTCAAGCGCAAATACAATCTGTTGATTGGCGAGCGCACCGCGGAGCAGATCAAGATTGAAATCGGATCTGCCTATCCGCTCGATAAGCCGCTGACGATGGAGATCAAGGGCCGCAACCTGATCGAGGGCGTGCCCAAAACCATCACCATTGACGACAGCGAGATCCGCGAGGCGCTCAGCGAATGCATCAGCACTATCATGAACGCCATTCGCGTGGCCCTGGAACGCACGCCTCCTGAGTTGAGCGCCGACATCAGCGACCGCGGCATCGTGCTCACCGGCGGTGGCGCTCTGCTGAAGAATCTGGACAAACGAATTCGCGAGGAAACCGGCCTCCCGGTTTCCATCGCCGATGATCCCCTGGCCAGCGTAGTCTTGGGCACGGGAAAGATGCTCAGCGACTTCAAGCTCTTGCGCAAGATATCAATTGAATAGATGGCTTGAAGTGGATAGACAGCTTTAGGGTAGTGGGTCATTTTGAATGAAGGTGTCAGGGCACGAATTTATTCGTGCCGATAAAGCCAATAAAAATCACGGGCTTTAGCCCTGCGCAGTTGCTGTGACAAATGATTTTGTTCGCAGCCTTTATGATCCGCAGCCCACAATAATTCTGAAGACGATCTAGATGTGTTAGAACATGGAAAGTTTTTTCAGCCGTTACAAGAATCCGCTGCTGCTTATGGCGGTGCTCTTCGTTCAAGTGATCATGCTGGCCACTCAAGTCAAGCGGCCTGATGATCCTAAAAATCCCGGTTCCGGCGGTACGCGTTTGATCCGTGTATGGGCTGTGAACATCGCTACACCCGTTGAGAAGACCTTCATTGGCGCCGGACACTTGGTTCGGAACACTTGGCACAATTACGTCGATCTCCACGACGTTCGCAACCAAAACCGCAAACTTCAGGCAGATGTGGATCGCTTGCGCATGGAGCAGGCAAAGCTAAAAGAAGATGCTGAGCAGGCCCGTCGTCTTCAAGCCCTGCTTGAATTCAAGGAAAAGTTTATCGGCGCGACCGTTGCGGCGCAGGTCATCGGTACGTCTGGAAGCGAGCAGTCGCGCGTGATCTACATCGATAAAGGAGCGCACCATGGCCTGAAACAAGACATGGCCGTGATTACTCCCGATGGCATTGTGGGTAAAGTGAAGGAAGTCTATTTCATGAGTTCCCAGGTGCTGCTGATCAATGATCGTGATAGCGGCGCCGGGGTGATTCTGGAAAAATCCCGATTGCAAGGCGATCTGCATGGCAGCAGCCAGGGAGAGACGCTGGTCAAGAATGTGATGTCCGACGAAAAAGTGGACATCGGCGACCATGTTGTGACCAGCGGAGGCGATCGTATCTATCCAAAAGGCTTGCCAGTCGGTGTCGTTACTGCGGTGAATCCCGATCCAGACCGGACTTTATTCCTCTCAATTGCAATCAAGCCAGCCACCAACCTCAGCCGCCTGGAAGAGGTCTTGGTGGTGACAAAAATGACGGAGGAATTGCCCAATGTGAATCAGATTTCGGGACCCATCCGCGCTGCGGATATCCTTGCGCAACGCTTGCCTACCGTTCCCAAAGTGCCGGAGAAGGCGACTGAAAAACCTGGAGACAAGAGTCGCTCGCAAGAGAAATCTACGGGAAAGCCTCAAGATAAGACCGGCGCTGCCGCCTCCACGCAGCCGGCGAAGCCGGCCCCAAATACCACGACGAATCAGCCGAAGAAGTCAGCCGCGGCAGCAAATTCCAGCGCCGAAAAAAATAATACCAAGCCCCTTCCCGCCAAAACGCTAAACACAAAAACGCCAAAGAAACCGGCAGAGGAACCTAATCAGTCTCCTCAGGCTGTGCCCCCGCAGGTTACCAAGCCCGACAAGCCAGTAACCGAGGCGCCCCCCACAAATGCGGAGAAGCCGCCCGAATGAGCGTGGCTGTTACGTACACTTCTCGCGAGGAGATTGATGTCCACCGATTTAGTTGGGGGACATCCGTAGGCATTCCCTTGCTGGCGATCTTCCTCCAGATTTTTTTGCCGGTCCGGATCGGGTTTCTGGCGATTTTCGATCTTCCCTTACTGGTCACAATCTTTTTTGCCGTTGCCCGGCGCAAACCTATTACCGGGTTGCTCACCGGGGCGCTGATTGGGACTGTGCAGGACGCCTTTACCTCCCAACCGATCGGGCTGAATGGCATCGCTAAAACCATGATCGGCTATCTCGCTTCATCGCTGGGAGTCAGGCTCGACGTGGAAAATCCCGGTTCGCGTTTCTTGATGACCTTTGCCTTCTACTTGGTACACCGGCTCATCTACACGGTCATTGATACAGGCCTGGTAGGCGCCAGCGAGCCTCAGAACTGGGGACATCTCCTGTTCTGTGCGGTTTGCAACGGCGCCCTGGCCATACCCCTGTTTGGGCTGCTGGATCGCTTCAAGCAGCGCAGTTAGAGCCACAGTTCAACGCTATTAAACTGCTCAATCACAGCAAGTCCAAACGCATAGCTTCCTGCTGAGGGGTTATGCGCGTTCAGCTCTTGGGGAAGTTGGGGTCGGCCTTGACTTCCAAAATCTGGAGAGTGTGGCGGCGCGAGTGGCCGGAAATGAGCATGATCCATTGGTAGGCATCGAGCGTTCCGATGGCCGGAACGGGATGGTCAAAAAAGTGGTCGCGCAGATCGTCTTGCGTAGTCTTGATGTAATCGATGGTTCGAGCGCGGCTTGCCAGAAACTGCTTTACCGCTTCTTCCGCCGACAATTTGTGTTTTGCCGGATCAATCGGCTCGGGAGCGGTGGCCTTATGGCTTCTGTCCTGAAGCATTTTTACGATTGCCTCATCTTTTCCCTTGACCGCATCGCGCTTCTCGGGGGTCGCAGGAGAACTCATCACCTGCTTGGTAACCACTCCAAAAATGAACTCTTCGCTGAGCGCAATGTGTTCGGCACATTCTGCAATCGACCAGCGATCCGGCCCAGCCTTAAAATTCCATTGAGCGGGCGAAAGCCCTTTCGTAGCATCGAGAAACGCCTGCCGGGAGCCTTCCAACTCAGCCACGCCCTTATCCCGGTCAGCCTTGGTCAGCGTTTGCCCGGAGTCCGCCATAGTTACAGTCAAAACCGTCATCAAGAACAGTGCCAGCCACTTTGTCATTTTGTTGTCCTCGCTCCTCATAAATGTATCCCTAATAATACAACGACGGGGTGAGTCATTTTGAATTTCATGATGTCAGAGCAATTGCATGGCTCAGCGTACTCCATGTTGTTTAGGAAGTGAACGACGTTGGACACTGAAATGTTCAGCGGCGGGGTAGTGGGTCAGTTTGCGTGCAGACGTGTGTCAGGGTATGACTTTAGAGCTTGCGGAAAAACGAGCTATTAGAGTTGATTTGTGTCAGGGCACAGCTTGTCCTGAGGTAAAGCCGAAGGAAGTTTACTCGTGCCGCAAAGCGTTTAAGAATCAATCGGGCTTTAGCCCAATGTCACTTACTTTAGAACAAGAACACCCGCCATGCGTTTGATCTATACGAGCTGCGGGCTGCGCGGGGACTGGCTTCTGGCGGGCAAATCAAGGGTTGCCGAGTTGCCTCTTAATCTGACGTGGAATATTTATGCATTTTCGGGGTCCTTCCAGGCGCAAAGAACGCGCCTGTCAGGATGACAGAACGTTTTAAAGGGAGAATTGATACTCAGCCACCGAAAAGTAGGTGACATTAGGCTTTAGCCCCTGTGGCTGCTGCACCGAAGAAGAACTTGGTATCGGGAAAAACGAATCTTCTCGTGGTCAAAACGCTAGGAGCCAGAAGCCAGAAGCTTCTTCACAATCTCGCTTACGGTCTTGCCTTCCACGCGAGCGCCGGAGGCTTGCAGCTTGGCCATGGCATTCTTCATGACGGTTCCCATGTCCTTCATGGTTGGAGATCCCATTTCGGCGATGGTGGCTTTCACGGCTGCGGTGATCTCTTCTTCGCCCAGGGCCTTGGGCAGGTAGGCTTCAATCAGGCGGATCTCAGCGGCTTCCTTGTCGGCCAACTCCTGGCGTCCGCCCTTCTGGAATTGTTCGATTGAGTCTTTGCGCTGCTTGATCAAAGTGCTCAGGATTTGCTGGGCTTCTTTTTCGTCGAGGGGCGCGCGCTTGTCAATTTCTTTGTTCTTGAGTGCAGACTTCACCATGCGCAAGGTGGAAAGCCGCAACTCGTCGCGATTGCGCATCGCGTCAACCATATCTTTTTGAATCTGCTCAGGGAGTCCCATGAATGCGATTATAAACGCAAGGCGGGATTCTCTCAGTCGCCGTACTTTGATGTTTTAGAATATTCAGGGAGGTCGATATGTCTGTGATTCATAAAGATCCTGAAACTATGAGCGGAGAACCAGTCTTTGTAGGCACCCGCGTCCCTTTACAGAATCTGTTCGATGCTCTGGAACATGGGAGATCGCTTGAGGAATTTCTAGAAAGCTTCCCCACGGTCGGGCGGCAGGAAGCTATTGCCGCTTTAGAAGAAGCAAAAGCCGCTTTGCTGGCCAGGCTGTGAAAATTCTGCTAGATGAATGCATCGATGTGAAGTTGCGATTGATCGTGGCTGAGTATGGCCACGATGTTCAAACCGTTTCGTTTGCCGGATATAAAGGTTTGAAAAATGGGAAATTGCTGGATGCCGCAGAAGGCAATTTTGACGTTCTGGTGACCATTGATAAGAGCATTGCGAATCAAACAAACTTTAGACAGCGGAAAATTTCTCTCTTGGTTATCCGAACCGCGTCGAGCGATCTCGGTGACATTCTTCTCCATATCCCGGACGCAATGGATGCATTGCGGCGCATAGCGCCCGGCCAAATCATTTATGCAGGGTTAGGCGTGATCTGAGTCCAGCCTGTTTGGATATGTGATCCTTCCCTGGCAGGCGAAGTTCTTTCAACACAATCATGTGGCGATCTTTTTCCGGAATTACTTCGCAGATTTTTTGACCTGCTGCATCGATGCTTGGCCTGGAGATGCCGTCGAGATCGTTGATGTAATAGAAGTCGGTACCGTCCCACAAGAAAAAGGCTCGGTTCCCCAAGCTTCTTTCAGCATTGTCATCAATCCATTCGCAAAGCATTCCCAAGAATCGGCGGGCGCAGGTACAATGATTTTAAGCCCCAAACGCTTTGGGCGAGGATGGGGCTGATGGGTGAAGATGCGTATGATCCAACCTCAACTCTGGTGTTGTTGACCGGCTTGCCGCAGAAGCCAGACAATCTGCTTGAACCCTGATTCACCTAACAAAACTTCAGTCGCAGGATACAGATCAACATGATTCTCAAAAATCGTCTTTTTACTCCAGGTCCTACCCAGCTTCTACCAGCCGCGCAACTCGCTATGGCGGCGGCCACCATGCATCACCGCACGGCTGAATTCCGCAAACTTTATGCCAAGGTTTTGGCCGACCTGAAGATCTTTGTCGGGACCAAGAACGATGTTGTGCTTTTCACCGCCTCCGGCACCGGAGCCATGGAAGCCGCGGTATCGAACCTAACCTCTCCCGGCGACAAGGTGCTGGTGGTTTCTGCCGGAAAATTTGGGGAGCGCTGGGAATCGCTGGTCAAGGCTTATGGCTGCCAAGTGGAAACTGTCCGCGCGGAATACGGAGATACGGTGACTGTTGAGCAGGTCAAAGCCAAGCTCAAACCGGAACATGCAGTCCTCTACATGCAGGGAACTGAAAGCTCGACCGGAGCGCGCCACAATGTGGAAGGGATTGCCAAACTGTTGAAGAGCACGTCAACTTTGCTGGTCGTGGACGCCATCACCGGCTTGGGCACCACAGCTTTCGATGTGGATGGCTGGGGCATCGACATCATTATTGGCGGCTCGCAGAAAGCCGTGATGATTCCGCCCGGCCTCGCTTATTGCGCGGTAAGCCCGCGGGCCTGGCAGAGGATGGAGACAACCAAGAATCCTCGCTACTACTTCGACTTGCGCAAGGAGAACAAGAACGGCGCCAAGGGAGAATCATCGTACACGCCTTCCACGGCCCTGGTAGCGGCTCTGTCCACGGCCCTGGATTACCTGCGTGAACAGGGTGGCGGTGATCTGGCTGCTGGACGCGATCTCCTGATCCGTAATGCGGAGACGGCTGCGGCCATGACCCGCGCGGCCGCTCATGCTCTGGGCTTGAAGTTGTTTTCTCCCGGCTCTCCGGGAGCCGCGCTGACTGCTATTGCCACTCCGGAAGGGATTGATTCGGGCGATATCGCCAAGGCATTTCGCAACAATTTTGGCGCGGTCATTGCCAACGGCCAGGGCGAGATGAAAGGACAGCTCTTCCGAATCGCTCACCTGGGTTTCTACGACTATCTGGATACCATTTCCATTATCGGCGCGCTGGAGCAGGTGCTGGCAGGACTTGGCAGGAAAGTTGAATTTGGCGCGGGGCTGCGCGCTGCCCAGACAGCGTACTCACAGTCGATTGCCAGACGTGAGGAATTTGCAATTTCTAATTTCTAATTTCTAATTTGAAACGCAAAAATAAAAATAAAAATAAAAACTTTAACACTGATGCCACTGATTTTGACTGATCAACACTGATCAAACGGTTTGAAATTTTAATTTGAGCTTTCATGAAAATTATTGTTGCGGAAAAAGTTGCGGCGAATGCTATCCAGCTCTTACGCGAAGAGCCTGGTTGGGCGGTGATTACTCACGAACAACTCAATGGTGATCTGGTGGGCGCCTTGTCTGATGCTGAGGCCTTGATCGTGCGTTCGGCGGTCGATGTAAACGCTGGCTTGTTGCGCAATGCGGGCAAGCTGCGAGTGATTGGGAGGGCCGGCGTTGGAGTCGATAACATCGATCTCGAGGCCGCCACCAAGGCCGGCATCGCGGTCATGAACACTCCGGGCGCCAATGCTGTAGCGGTGGCCGAGCACACCCTGGCGCTCATGCTGGCGCTGGCCCGCCATCTATGCCGCGCTGATTCCACCACGCGCGCCGGCAAGTGGGAGAAGAAGTTGCTTCAGGGTACGGAGCTGCGCGGCAAAACTTTGGGAATTGTGGGACTAGGGCGTATTGGCATGGAGGTCGCCCGGCGCGCCACCGCCTTCGAGATGAAGATCATCGCCCATGATCCGTTTGTCGCCGCCAAGGTGGCCGCGGAGCGGGGCATCCGCCTGGTTGAGTTGGAGGAGATTTGTGCCGCCTCCGACTATTTGACGCTGCACGTTGGACTCACTCCACAAACGGCCGGCATGGTCAATGAAAAATCCTTGGCCAAGATGAAGCGTGGCGTCCGCATTATCAACTGCGCACGCGGTGAGTTGATCGATGAAGCTGCCTTGGCCGCAGCCCTCACCAGCAAGCATGTGGGTGGAGTGGCGCTCGACGTCTTTACCGAAGAGCCGCCGAAAAACTCACCTCTGCTGGCGTTAGAGAATGTGATTGCTACTCCGCACATCGCCGGATCGACCAACGAGGCCCAGGATGCTGTGGGAGTCCAGATCGCCAGCCAGGTCCGCGAATACCTGAAACGCGGCGTGATCCAAAATGCGGTCAACATGCCCTCCATCGAGCACGAGCAATATGTGCAGATGCGGCCTTACATTGCGCTGGCCGAGAAGCTTGGGGCCTTTCTGGCCCACGTGATCAGCGGTCCGGTGCAGGAGATCACGATAGGCTACGGCGGCCAGATCGCAGAGTGGAAAACCGAGTTGATCCGCAATGCTGCGATCCAGGGCGTGCTGAATCAATTGGTGGCTGAGCGGGCCAACGTGGTCAATGCCGCAGCCATGGCCCAGGAGCGCGGCATTCAGATCCACGAAGGCAAGCAGGCCCAAGGTCCGGATGGCGCGGCTGGCAATGTGATCTCAGTCAAACTCAAAACCCCAGCCGACGAACACTCGGTAACCGGCACGATCCTGCTTGGAGGATCATTGCGTCTGATCGGCGTCGATAACATTCGCATCGAAATCCCCCTGGAGGGCAAGCTTATATGCATTCGCAACAACGATGTGCCCGGGGTCGTCGGCAAGATTGGCACCATCCTGGGAAAACACAAGATCAACATCGCCAACCTTGCCCTGGGCCGCAGCAATGAATCCGGCAAATGGGAGGCGATTGCCATGGTGCAGGTGGATAGCAGCGCCCCTGACGATGTCTTGCAGGAAATCCGCCGGATGACCGAGGTGCAAGACGCGCGGAGCATCGAGTATTAAACGTCTTCTTCAGGAATGCGGCCACAGAGCGAGAACATGGTTACCACATAACATTCCTCTCCTCCGTCGAAACGGCTGAAGTCGCCAATGGCTTTCATCAGGTCCTGGTAGGCGGCCAGGCCGTTGATCTTCTTGGCAATCAGCAGATCAGCCACATTGGGAATGGGAAAGCGGAAGAGCTGATCGATGTACATATCCCAGAGCCGCAGCTTCCAGATGGCCCCAAAGGAATAGAGATCATATTCAGTGGCCGCCCGGATAATTTCCTCGATCAGCACGTACCGTTCGGCGTCGTCCTTTTCGGTTTCGGCCGGCGGCTTGGCCAAGATCCAGTTGCGCCAAATATACGCCCAGGCAAGGACCAACCGGGCGTTGTATCTCCTGCGCTCCAGATATTGGCGCGCGCGAAAGATTCGCTCTCGCTGGTCGGCGCGAAATTCGTCTTTTGGCATGGTCGCCCGGCGCCGGGCCTCGGCTTCTGCATCGAGCAACTCTTCCATTTCTTCTTCCCGGACGCACTGGAACAGGCGCACTACCTCCAGGAAGTAGCGCGTAGGCAACGGATGGTAGGCCCATCCCCAAGTGAGGAATTGCAGAAGCAGACTGCCAAGAAATGTCACCAGCATGACGCCCCAGGGGCTCAGGAAAAATTCGGTCCACGTGCCGGCGTTGGCCAAGTATATTGCGGTAATGATGGCGAGAGCGTGTTCCATTGTGGTTAGTGACCAAGAAATGCGCCGAATCGCTTTAAGAATACCTAAGCCGGATTCGTTTCCATCTGTTCTTGCCGATGCGCTTGGCCTCCTCCAACGACCGCCGCAACTCGTCTCGAATCCCCCGCAACAACGGCAAAGGCACGGACGGGGTGTCTTCGCCCGGCTCGGTCTCCGGACCGCGCAATGCGGCCAGCCAGATTAACACGGCGACGATGTAAGAAACAGCGGGAACAAAACGAAAAAATGTGTTGAACCGGATTCCAAAAGAGGAACGGAAAAGACTGCCCGCCAGGATTCCTATGGCCGCGATGCCAAAACCATCCACAATGCCCAGCGGATATCTGGAAGGCGTGAGCTTGAAGAACCGGTATGTTACCCAGCACAGGGCAAAGATGCCGCCTTGGATATAACGCACGCCGATTTCCAGGGAAAGTACGAGTCCACCGAATATGTAGGCTTGCACCGGCGAATGATAGATGGCCCTCCAGATGGAATAGCCCAACGTCCCCAAAACAACCAGAGCCAGCAACGGACGAAACCACCACGAATCATACAATGGCTCAAAGATTTCCTTGAATGCCTCGTAAATGGCGGCCAAGCCGAGCAGTGCATAGAG
>DASZEU010000083.1:0-8094 GCA_035940535.1 Candidatus Angelobacter sp. | reverse complement strand
TGTCTTGATCCCGAGGCCAACAGCATCGCTCTTATCGTGAAGCACCTGGCGGGCAATATGCGCTCGCGGTTTACCGATTTCCTGACCACTGACGGCGAAAAGCCGGACCGCAACCGCGACCAGGAATTTGTGCTGGAGCCAGCGACCACGCCGGAACAGGTACTTGCATGGTGGGAGGCCGGATGGAGTTGCGTATTTCAGGCTCTCGACGCACTCCCGCCGGAAGACCTGAGTCGCATCGTCTTCATTCGCGGTCAGGAGCACACCGTGCTGTCTGCCATCAACCGCCAGCTCCTGCATTACGCCCATCACATAGGCCAGATTGTTTTTCTGGCAAAACACTTCCGAGGCGCTGAATGGAAATCATTGAGCATCCCAAGAGGACAGTCGGCAATGGCAGGAGTGAAGAAGATTTGAAATTTACAATTTGCAATTTGTAATTTGAAACCTGAGCACAGCTTTCCCCGCCTGGGCATGAACTATTCATAATTCGAGAAAAAACTCAGGACCGTAACGAATGCAAGCGCTAGAGGCGTGTCAACAACTCAGCCTGGGCCTGGAGTTTATACATTTCGGAGGTACTTTGGAATCTGTGATAGAGTCCCGCAGGGACGTTTGGCAGTAGCCCAGCATGGTTCGGCGCTGTCAGGCGCCGAACCCAATGCTGGGTTACATTCCAAACCAATGGGAGTCCCGTTAGGGACGGCTGAATTTTAGGTCTCACCGCTATCTGGGCTGTCTGCTCCACATCGTCTTCACTACAGCCGGCCCTGGATCGGGATGAGATGCGAGACAGGCGGCATGCCTATTTGGGCGGAATCGCCCGCGAGAATGGGAATGACAGCTCTGGCGGTCGGAGGAGTTTCCGATCCTATCCATGTTTGAAATTATTGGCGGCTTGCGGAATCCAGGAAGAATGATTCAGCCGTCCCTAACGGGACTCCGTTGGTTTTGAACTTACCCCAGCATTGGATTCGGTGCCTGACAGCGCCGAATCATGCTGGGCTACTGTGAGACGTCCCCTTCGGGGACTCAACCCCGTAAACTCGTGAGTACAAATGCAGAAACTCCAGGGCACGAGTAAACTTCCTTCGGCGGACCTCAGGACCGGCCGTGCCCTGACACAAATCAACCCTGATAATCTTTTTTTTCGCAAGCTTTTTAGCCGAAAAACGCTGAAGCCACGTCGCTGCTAAAATCAAAATGCCCAAGAAGAATATTTTTTAAGGAGATCCCCCATAATGCAATCCGATCAAGCCACGACTGTTTTGCAGTTCTTATTACCCACATTCGAAAAGGAAATCGAAACCACCCGCAAAGTCCTTGCCGCTGTCCCAACCGATAAAGGGGATTATCGGCCCGATGAACGGTCGATGAGCGCTCTGGAATTGTGCTGGCACATCGCCGGGGCTGAGACATTTTTCGTCACCGCGATTACGACCGGAGCTTTTCCTGCTCCGGGAAAAATGCCAGAAACCATCAAGACCTCGCAGGATGTAGTCGCTTGGTACGACGGACAAGTCAAAAGCAATCTTCCGAAACTCAAGGCGCTAACCGGAGAACAGTGCGCCAAAGTACTCGAATCCCCCATCGGAGCGCTGCCAATCATCTCTTTTCTCAACATCATGATCAACCACTCGGTCCATCATCGCGGACAGCTTTCGGCTTACCTCCGTCCCATGGGCGCCAAGGTACCGTCGATCTATGGCCACAGCAGAGACGACAAAGAAGCCCAGCAGGCGGCCGGAAAGGCGAACTAATCGAGAATTGGAATCTTTGAGTTGCGGCCAACCGGTCCGACCGCTGGAGATGTTTTCTGTATAAACTTTATAAGACCATCGGATGTGGCATTCTGGCTAGAAGCTAGCAGCCAGGAGCCAGCAGCTAATTTGGGCTAACCGGAACCAAGCCCTCTCGTCTAATCAGCCATTGAGAGGTGTTTCTATGAAACGGGTCATATTTGGACTTTTGGTGGCTGCCGTGGGCGTGGTGCTGATGTACGGACGGGAACATCGTTCCAGTAGCATCTCCATCACCAACTATGAAAGCGCTACCAGCGACAATTGCAGCGATCACGTTCAACTGCATCAGGGCGAGTACGCCACACTAGTTAGTGGCGAAGAAACCCGTATGCTTCCTAATCAACCTTTAAGCATTCGTGCCGCGAACAATGGCGGAATCCGAGTAACCACATGGGACGGACCAGAGTTCTCAGTAAAACTTTGCAAACAAGTTGCAGCCGATGCCGAGCCGGAAGCCCACAAGATTCTGGACGAGACTAAATTGACAGTGGAAGGACCAACAGTTTCCGTTGCTGTGCCCCAGGACTCCGGCCACTCTAATGTGGCTACCCTGCTTCTGGTAAAAGCGCCCAGAGACGCCAGCGTGAACCTGAAAGTGCACAATGGAGGGGCTTCGCTGTACCACTTCTCCGGCACAGCCGAGGCCGAGACTACCAACGGCGGTATTTCCTTGAAGAACAGTACAGGCAAGTTAACTGTCCGGGCAAAAAACGGCGGAGTTTCCATTCGGGATTGTGGTGGAGAGGTCAACGCCACTGTGGCCAATGGTGGCTTGTCGATCGCTCTGCCCGAGCGGTGGGAAGGCAAAGGGCTTGACGCGCATACTCAAAACGGAGGCTTGTCGATCGCCGTTCCCAAGAACTTCAGTTCCGGGCTGGAGGTTGTAGCTTCGGTGCACGCTGGCTTGGTCTGCCGGGGAACCGCTTGCCAGAATGCCCAGAGGACCTCAGAGGGTGGCCGCCAGACTCTGCGATTGGGCGCCGGCGAGCCGCAAATCCGAGCCACCACGCAAAACGGCGGTGTCGTGATCAAAGATGAATACACCAAAGAGTAACGACGCGGCGAAGGCGGCTCCTCTGCTGGCCAACAATCACTTCGCCGCTAAGCTGCGCGGATTCGGATCTCTGGGGATCATCGCAATTCTTGTGATCCTCGCGGGCAATTTGCTTCTGCCTCCACTCGGTGCCGTTCTCGTGCTGATATGGGTGTGGCTGTCGCATACACCCTGGCACGAGATTGGTTATGTACGACCGAAGAGCAGCATTCGCGATGCGGCTGTCGGCGTCGTGTTCGGCATCACATTCAAATTCCTGATGAAAGCAGTCGTGATGCCGCTGCTCGGCGCTGATCCGGTGAATCATGCATACCATTACCTGGCAGGAAACCGCGCCGCACTCCCCGGCGCAATCCTCACCATGATCGTCGTCGCGGGTTGGGGCGAGGAAACCGTCTTCCGTGGGTATATGTTCGAGCGGCTGAGCAAGCTTCTTGGATCGGGCATGGGGGCGAAGACATCGATCGTGTTAATCACCTCAGTATTGTTCGGGGCGCTCCACTACTTCGTTCAAGGTGTCCCCGGCGTCGAACAGGCGATGATCACAGGCGCGGTATTCGGAACAATCTTTGCATACACCGGCAGCATCTTCATGCCGATGGTCGCACATGCCGCCTTCGACCTGACAGCCGTTGCAATCATCTACTGGGATGTGGAATCGCGCGTAGCGCACCTGGTATTCAGATAATGCTGGGCACGATGCCCTTGATTCATATCGCTAAAAATTTCTCACTGGTACCCTTAGAAATATTACTATTCCCTTAACCAAAATCTTGCAAATCCTCTCAACTTCTGGTATAAGCAAAGAGTAGGAGTTAAACAATTCGCGTCATTCGCGAGGACGTTAACTGTCGTGGCTTATTGAACGAGGTTGGCGGAGCTATATCCAAAACAATCAACTCCATATTTAGCCAAAGATTAGAAAATATCAACCCTAATTTGGTTTCCCTTGACGGAACTAGGTCGATCCTGCAACCCCGCCCCATTGTCAGCTTTTAACCAACTTTAAACCAACTTTCTGGCCTCAGGGAGTGGGTCATTTTGCCTGAATGCGTGTGTCAGCCTCAACCATCACCGAATTGTGGCAATTTTGGCAATCCCTGATTCAAATCAAATATACTTATTCTCTCCATGCCCATTTTGGATGACATTCTCGCAGCCAAACGTCACGCTGTAGCACGGGCCAAGGCAGAAACCGACATGCGTGTCCTGGAGGAAAAGGCGGGCAATCATTCTCCTCGTGGCTTTCGTAAGAGGCTGGTGGCCATGTCCCAGGTTGGTCCCGCGATCATTGCGGAACTCAAGAAAGCCTCTCCTTCGAAGGGAGTGATTCGAGGATCTTTTCCAGTCGGCTCTTTAGCCAACCAACTGGCCAAAAACGGAGCCTCCGCTTTGTCTGTGCTCACCGAGGAAGAGTTTTTCCACGGATCATTAACCAACCTGCTGGAAGCATCCGCGGCTACCGAACTACCCTGCTTGCGCAAGGACTTTATTGTGGACGAGTTCCAGATCATCGAAGCCCGTGCTCATCGCGCTGATGCTGTGCTTTTAATCTTGGCTGCGCTGAATGACGCCGATTTTCGCCAATTCCTCGGGCGCGCCCGCGAGCTGCAACTAGATGCCCTATGCGAGGTCCATGATGAAAATGAGATGAAGCGTGCTCTGGAGGGCGGGGCGGAGATCATTGGCGTCAACAGCCGGGACTTGCGTACCTTTGAGGTGAAGTTGGATATACTGCGCGATCTGGCGCCCAGCATGCCAAATCGTATTCTGCGTATTGCCGAGAGCGGAATTGCGAGCGGGAGCGAGATCGGCGAGTTGCACAGTTACGGCTATCACGCTTTTCTGATTGGCGGGACTTTGATGCGCGCCAGTGATCCTGGGAAGAAGCTGCGACAACTTCTTGAAGAAGTCGGTACCCTTCCACAATTTGCGGCCGACTCTGCCTCCTGGCGGGGAACAATTCACTAAATTGCGCCCCTTTCTCCTAAGAACTTTATGCCGACCTGGATCAAAATTTGTGGTACTACATCTGTCGAAGATGCCCTCGGCTCAGTTGCGGCAGGGGCGGACGCGCTGGGGTTTATCTTTGCTCGCAGCCCTCGTCGCGTCTCCGTACAGCAAGCCCAGGAAATCGCGGCGCAGCTTCCCGGCAAGATCGAGCGGGTTGGCGTCTTCACGAACGAGTCTTCAGAAACCATTCGGGCTACCGTCGAGCAAGTGGGACTTACAGCGGTGCAATTGCATGGTGAAGAAACACCTGAATTTGTGGCCGGCCTCTTCGCCCGAGCAGACCGTGGACGCCGGGTTGGAGTTATCAAGACAATTCTCGCGAATGATACGTTTGAAGAGATCATGGCTCTTTTCCGCCAGCATCATGAGTGTGTGGATTCCATTTTGATCGATTCAGGATCAGGCAGCGGCAAGACTTTTGATTGGCATAAGACCCACGCTTTCGTTAGCGGAGAGAATTTGCGCTTTATCATCTCTGGTGGACTGAATCCTGAAAATGTGGGAGCGGCCATGCAAAAATTTTCTCCCTGGGGAGTCGATGTGGTAAGCGGAGTTGAATGCGCGCCGGGACGAAAAGATCCCGAAAAACTATCGGCCTTTGTCGCCGCAGTCAGGAAGGCGGAGCAGCAATGACCAGTAAGGCTGCAATCATCGAGAAACCGGCGCCTGGACGCTTCGGCGTCTACGGCGGGCGCTACGTTCCCGAGACGCTTATGGCAGCGCTGGAGCAACTGGAGCGCGAGTACGAAAAGGCCCGTCGTGACAAAAAATTCCGTTCCGAGTTCGAATGGCTGTTGAAGCACTATGCAGGACGTCCCACTTCTCTTTTCCCCGCCAGGCGTCTCACCAAAGAACTGGGCGGCGCCAAGATCTACCTGAAAAGGGAAGACCTGTTGCATACCGGCGCGCACAAGATCAATAATTGCCTGGGACAAGCGCTGCTGGCGAAACGCATGGGCAAGCGCCGCATCATCGCTGAAACCGGTGCTGGACAGCATGGTGTGGCCACCGCTACCGTCTGCGCTCTCTTCGGATTTGATTGCGTCGTGTATATGGGACTAGAAGACATGCGCCGCCAGGAGTTGAATGTCTTCCGTATGAGGCTCCTGGGCGCAGAAGTGCGCGGCGTCGATTCCGGCTCTCGTACTCTCAAGGACGCCATCAACGAAGCCATGCGGGATTGGGTTACCAATGTCCGCGACACGCATTATCTGCTCGGCAGCGTATTGGGTGCTCATCCTTACCCCACCATGGTGCGCGATTTTCATTCTGTAATTGGCCGCGAGGCGCGGGCCCAGATTCTTAAGGCTGAGGGAAAGCTCCCCACTGCGGTGATCGCCTGTGTAGGCGGCGGCTCCAATGCCATTGGCATTTTTCACCAGTTCCTCAAGGACAAGCAAGTCAAGCTGATCGGAGTTGAGGCGGGCGGACGTGGGACAGCCCTGGGTGACCATGCCGCACGTTTCCGGGGTGGCGCGCCCGGTGTCCTGCAAGGTACTTACTCATACGTCCTTCAGGACGATCATGGACAAATCGCTACTACGCATTCCATCTCCGCAGGGCTCGACTATCCATCGATTGGTCCTGAGCACGCAGCCCTCGCCGATACTGGACGGGCAGAATATCTCGCGTCTTCAGACCAGGAAGCCCTGGACGCCCTAGTCACGCTGTCCCGGGCAGAAGGAATCATTCCTGCGCTAGAGTCCGCCCACGCCGTAGCTGAATGCATTAAACGTGCTCCAAAAATGAAAAAATCAGACGTTCTGATCGTCAATATCTCCGGGAGAGGCGACAAAGATATCGGAATCTTGAGAGAAAATCTGACCATTGGCTGAAGGAGAATCGGGTGATCGGAGATCAAGTGACATCGTAATGACATGAGTTTAGACAAGCACAAAAGAACTGAAGGACCGAACCAAGCACTTCGCGCTCAGAATCATCAGGCTGAGCCAAGCATTGCTCCACCATCGTGAAACAAAATTCAATGTTGACGCGGTGGCTGGAGAGGTCCTCAGCCAGCGATCTATGATTTCTTGTAGCCCGATCTCATACAACCTCTAACCGCAAACCTGCTACTACTCTCAGAGGGGTCCTGAGCGGAGGGCTGATATTTCTATGCGCGATTTATGTACGATTACTCTGAGCTGCGCTCTGATTCTTGCGATCATAGGATGTGGGGGTGGAAGTTCCACCCCGCCACCTCCTCCGCCTCCACCAAGCATTTCGGTGAGTCCAAGTTCTGCCACGGTGGCCCTGAACGGAACCCAGCAATTCAACGCCACTAATCCCAGCACAGGCACCAGCGCACTCGTACCTTCCAATTGGAGCGTGAACAACATCCCCGGGGGCAACAGCGCAGTTGGGACAATTGATCAGAATGGAAAATACACCGGCCCGGCGTCATTTCCTTCATCCAATGCAGTTACCATTACCGCAGTCTCCCAGGCTGATGCCAACAAGACGGCAACGGCTACAGTAACGATCGTGTTTCCCAACGATAACTCCCATACGGAGACGGTTCCGGTTAAGTTAGGAACCAGCGGTGGGAACGTCAACGATTCGGTTACTAACGGCAACAGCATAACTTGCTGTTCTGGTACTCTCGGCGCACTGGTTCAGCGCAATGGAACTTTTTTCATTCTGAGCAACAACCACGTTCTGGCCAAGTCAGACCAGGCAAAGGCGGGCGAGCAAATCAGCCAGCCTGGGCTAGTGGACAATAACTGCAACGCCGGAACGCCAGTGGCAACTTTAACGCAGGCAGCCGCGCTGAAGCCGGGCAACGGCGCCAACGGGCCCGCGCCCAGCAACGTGGATGCGGCCATTGCCCAAATCATCTCTGCGGCCACGGTTGATACCAGTGGAGCCATTCTCGATCTTGGCGCGCAGGGATCTTCCAGCATCGCTCCGGCTCCGCCTTCCAGCACTCTGGCCATACCGGCGACCGTACTCTCCACCAATGAAAAAGTGGCCAAAAGCGGCAGGAGCACGGGCTTGACCTGCTCGACCTTGCAATCGGTGAGCACGATGGTATCGGTTGATTACGAGGCTGTGTGCGGTGGCGCAAAAGCCTTTACTTCTACATTTTCCAACCAGGTCGTGGTCAATGGCGGCAATTTCAGTGCTACCGGAGATTCTGGATCGTTGATCGTCACCGCGGACACGGCTCGTCCAGTTGCCTTGCTCTATGCGGGCAATAGTACCTCTACTACCGCAAACCCCATC
>DASZEU010000082.1:0-3383 GCA_035940535.1 Candidatus Angelobacter sp. | reverse complement strand
TTCGATCTTGATTGGATCGAGGCCATATTTCTTTTTGAATTCCTGGCGTTCGTATTGGCTATACCCGTAGTCATAGGGCGGATACACTTTGTCTTGCACGATGTTGTATTTCTTCCACAAACCAGATGGCAGGATCGCGTCGGGATGGCGAATGTAATCCAGGTGGACGCCGGTCAACTCACCGATGGCCGCCAGTTCTTTAACCGTACCCTGCACCCACTCGCGAACCTCGGGGCGACCGGGATCGAGAAACTTGTAGTAAGGAACATACGCTGGTTTGTCCACCGCCGACTCGCCCTTCGCGTTCACGTTGTACCAGTCAGGATGTTTTTTGATGATCTCTTCGATCATGCAGGGCATAGACCACATCCAGGCATGGACTTCCAGGCCTTCAGCGGCCGCCAGCGGCAATATCTTTCCTAATAGGTCTGTCTTTACCGGCAATCGCTGGCTGGCAAAATAAGCATTTCGTCCGTCATAGATTTCCGGCAGGATCGCCTTGACTCCCGACTCTCTCATCACCGCGAACATGCGTTTCCAATCATCGTTCGAACGGCTGGTGTTGATGGTGATCCATGTCCAATTTTTCAGGTTGCGTTGCACAGAGTCCGCCACCAGCAGACGGAGTGGGCCGGCGGCAGCGAGGGCGGGAAAACCAACACCCATGGTCTTTAGAAAAGTTCGCCGGTTCATCATGGCAATTTCACTCCAGGAAAAAGGTCAATCATAGGAGAACTTCAACGTCCCAAAAACCTCAGGAACGTGAAAGTTAGGATGCTCCGTATTGGTAGGGCGCCACGCCGAATAGAATCGGTGCGGGTTGTTGCCTTCAATGCGAAAAAAGTTCAGCCGCCAGCCTGCGTTACGATCAAAATTTTGTGTGAGGCATTTCATGGGAATGATCAGCTCCGTCGTCCAGATATGCTTCTCGCTGCCAATAACTGCCTTGGTCTTCATATCACACAGCAGTTCCGTACCGCCCAACGGCGAAATATCCAGATCGATCCAGTTGCCGTTGGGACTCACATCAAACTCTTTGTAGTGCTGCCCTTGGTTGCCGTTCGGCTGAAGAAATACTTCCGCAACGTCCCGAAGCCAAAGCTTCTCGCGGCGCTGGTTCGTCTCCGGGTAAAGGTAAATGTCTCGATAGTGGGCTTCAAAGCGCAAGTATAGAAACTGATTTGACCAGAGCACCCGGACTTCTGTTCTTCTTTGCGGGTCGGTTTGCTCTCCTTTCCAATCCCTACAGAAGACGACTGGCTGTGCTTTGTTCCAGTCGTCATTGCCCGGAAATGTTGGCGTTTCGAGAGACGAGTGCAGTTGCAACGCGACAATCTGGTTCGTGCTTGGCCCACAATCGTCAGCAAGGGGCGCGGATGTTTTACGGGTGCGGGCATCGAGTTCCCGGGTTGCAACAGGACTGTTAATCGGTAGACCGGCCAGTCCCGATAAGGTGAGTACCAGTATTCTGACCGCTAAAAATCGTTTTCTCATTCGATCTAGATACCGCTCAAAAGAAGCCGCTGGGGATCGGGTGTCTGTTTTGACGTTTCCCTGGGTTCCACTGCGTTTCACTTGGCTCAATAATTCCAGCGCTTTCGAGGTTGGATCCTCAAAAACCTATACAGCTTTCAATTTGCTCTCAGTGAACACTATCAGGCTTTAAAGCCTGAAATCCTCGGATTTATGGGAATATACCGCTACCCCGTTACAGGGGCATGATCGGCCTTTGACCTGGGCCTCGGGGCCAAAAAGTTGGTTTAAAGTTGGTTAAAAGCTGACGATGGGGCGGGGTTACAGGATTTGACCTGACTCCACCGAAGAGAGGACCAACTAAGTTGGATTTTTCTAATCATTTGGCTGTACGGGAACCGATGTTTTTGATATAGCTCCGCCAACCCCGTTCAATCAGCCACGACAGTTAACGTCCTCGCGAATGACGCGAATTGTTTGACTCCAGTTTGTTGTTTATACCAGAAGTTGGGTGAATTTGCAAGAGTCTGGCTAAGGGAATAGTAGTATCTGTAAGGATATTGATGGGAATATTTGGCAATAACCGAGTCTACAAACTATAGAGGTTTAGAAAATATTGTATCCACAAATTTCTTAAGGTGGCCAGGAATCTTCTCAATCAACAACTGCTCACAATGGAGAATAAAACCTATGTCGCCCCTCTGGGGCTTGTGTTTCATTTTCCATGTTTCCCAGGGTTCCGCTACGCTCCACCCTGGGAAACCCTCTTTCGCCCCTTGCGGGGCTGGTTCATCTTAGCCTCTGGCTTGATTCAGGGCCTTAACTGGAAAGACATTTGGGCCTAAGGGCTGTTCTTCCAACGAAACCTGCGATCATCTGCGCAAATCTGCGGCAAAAAGCGTTAGGCGCGGTTTCACGATATTGCCCGCGTGGACTCCCGAAGCACCAATTCTGACGGCAGCTTCCGCTGCACTGCGGCAAATTCACGGTTCTCCGCTCTGGCGCTAATGCCGTCCATGGCGATATTGACGGCCGTGGTACCCATGGCCTCCATCGGCTGGCGCACCGTGGAGAGGGATGGAACGAACAGCGCAGATGGAATCACATCATCAAAACCAATCACCGAGCACTGCTCGGGAACTTTCACGCCTGCCTTGGTCAGCGCCCGTATTGCTCCCAGAGCGGTCATATCGTCAAAGGCCATTAAGGCAGTGAAGCCCCGCTTTCTTTTCAAAAGTTCTTCGGTCATCTTGTAGCCATCGTCTACGCCCACATTAGGGTTGAGCTGGTCGGGAAGGTCGACAATCAGTTTCGGATCAAGATCGAGCCCGGCGTCCTGGGCAAACTTTTGGATTCCTTTCCAGCGCTTCTTGGCAGACATCAATGCTTTGGGCCCGCGCACAAAGGCAATCTTCCGATGTCCCAAGCCATGCAGATGGGCCAGGGCTGCATTTGCGCCGCCTTCTTCGTCGACAATCACGGAGCTGATCGACTTGGACTCCAGTTCGCGACCAATGATGACCGTAGGAATTTCCGATTTCTCGAGGTCGGCCAGCAGGTTGATGTCGATGAACAGCCAGTTTGCCAGCACAATGAGCGCCTCAACCCGGCGTTCCAGAAGCATCTCCAGATAGCGCTCAAACCGGCTCCGGTCATTATGCGCATCAGTCAGCATCGGCAGGTACGAAGCCTGGTAAAGAGAATTCTCGATGCCGCGAATGATGAGCGTGCAATAAGGATCGGTCACATCAAAGACCATCACGCCAACGGTATGGTTGCGCTTGCTGCGCAAAGACTTGGCGAAGATGTTGGGATGGTACCCAAGTTTCTTGGCAGCCTTCTGAATTCGCGTCTTGGTGTGAGGTGGAATGTAGCGGGCCAGAGGAGCGTTGTTCAGGACAATGGAAACC
>DASZEU010000081.1:0-5869 GCA_035940535.1 Candidatus Angelobacter sp. | reverse complement strand
GTGCAGGACAAAGTTCAACGCATTCAGATTGGGAATCTCGTAGCGCTCCACAGGACCGAAGCAGACTCCAGCAAAATGCTGTTTCACACGCTCAGCCGTGACTTCACGCACAAGAACAGGATAATACTCCGGTTTAAGCGCGATCAGGCCAATGTTGGCATTGTCGCCTTTATCTCCAGACCGAGCATGCGCAATCTCACGAAGCTGAATCTTGGGCATGTTCCCTCTTTTTCGGCGGCTGAGTATCAATTTCTCCCTCTAAAATGCCCTGTCATCCTGAAAGGCGCGCTCTTTGCGCCTTGAAGGACCCCGAAAATGCATAAATATTCCACGTCAGATTAAGAGGCAACTCGGCCACGCTCGATTTTTCAGCCAGAGCTAGTCGCTCGCAGCCCAAGCTCGTAAAAATCAAAGGCGCGGCTGGTGTTCCTTGTTACAAAGTAAGTGGCATCAGGCTATACCCCTTCGACTGTTACTTTGCAACTTTGAAGAACAAATAGAACTGATTTCCGAAAATTACCCATTTACTCAATTCCTACAACTGAAACCTGCGGCGCCACCAAGCCCCTGGGCATCAAAGCGGGCCAATAGGCAACAATCTCTTCAACCTTGGCGCGGCCATGTCCCAGTCCGGTCACTGCCGGCGGACCGTTCAGGGCTATGGGCGCAAGCTCCCGAGTGAATCGCTCAATCGAAGTTTTGTCTGTGCCACGCACAGCCAGACGAAGAACGATCTCCGCAATGTCCGGCGAAGGCTCGCCTGCCATCTCTCCATGGCACGCATTTGCGCCTACAAATTCGGAGCGGACGGCGTCGAACTTGAGTCCCATGCTGGCCATGCGTTCGCGCAGAATGCGGTCAGCAGCTTTGGCCTTTTTGAAGGCATCGGGCCACGCATAGACCAGCGTACCCACGGCTTTGTGGCCGCCTGAGTAACTGATCGAAACTTTATAGAACTCTGTCGCTGGGCGGCCCTTGATGCCGCTGAATCGCACTCGATTCGGGGCCTGCTGTTCGAGATGAATGGTGTTGAAGTCGGCAATGCAATCCGGAGTAATGTAGCTGCGTGGGTCACCTATTTCGTAAAGAAGCTGCTCAGTCACGCTGGCTACGGTAATTCGGCCTCCGGTACCGGGATGCTTGGTAATGACAAAGCCGCCGTCGGCTTCAGCTTCAATAATGGGATAACCAATGCCGGCATAGTCGGGCATGGTCTCCCAATCCACTTGGCAGTTGCCTCCGGTACATTGCGCGCCGCACTCAACGGTATGGCCGGCAATCGTTCCCGCCGAGAGCCGGTCCCAATCATCGGCCTTCCAGCCAAACTCGCGGATCATCGGGCCCAGGGCCAGTGCCGCGTCATTACAACGGCCAGTAATAACGATCCCGGCTCCCTGGCAGAGCGCCTCGGCAATCGGGAACGCTCCAAAATAAACGTTGGCGCTCAGCACCTGGGAGCGCACAGTACTTAAAGGCAAGCCGGTATCGAGATTCGTGAACTCGATGCCGCGCTCCAGAAACTCATCCAGGCGAGGCATGATGTCGTCGCCCATGACAGTTCCAACTTTGATGCGGCCACTGTATCCTGCTGCTTTCAGCACTGCCAAAACAGCTTCGCGGCAGGCTTCGGGATTGATGCCACCCGCATTGGCAACTACCTTAACGCCATGCTCTACGATTTCCTTGGCGCCTCGCTTGATCAGGCCGGGGAAATCATGAGCGTATCCGGCGCGCGGATCACGTGCGCGCTGCTTCTGGAGGATGGACATCGTGATTTCCGCCAGATAGTCCAGGGTTAAATAGTCGAGCGGTCCTCCGCGCAAGAGCTGAAGGGGGGCTTCTCCGGAGTCTCCCCAGAAGGCCGAACCGTTGGCGATGCGGATCATGCTGTTGCTCCGGTAACGTCTGCGCTGAGCTGTTGCCGCAAAATACGCTTCAGCACTTTGCCGCTGGGATTCTTCGGGAACTCCTTCAAGATGAATATCTGCTTGGGCACTCTGAAATTCGCAAGACGCGACCGGGCGTGGACCAGGAGTTCTTGCTCGGTAAGCTGCACGCCGGGCATAGGCACGACACAAGCGACGACCTTTTCGATCCAATATGGATCAGGCAAGCCGACGACGGCCACTTCGGCAACACCTGGATGCTGGGCAATGGCCTCTTCGACCTCCTGGCTGGAGACATTTTCTCCGCCAGTTTTGATCATGTCCTTCTTGCGATCGAGAAAATACATCCAGCCGTGCTCATCGCGATAGGCAACGTCGCCGGTATGATGCCAGCCACCGCGAAAGAGAGCTTCGTTGGCCTCAGGATCTTCGAAATAGCCGGGCGTAACGCTGGGACCGCGCACCACGATCTCACCCGGCTTTCCTGGTTCCACGTCATTCATCTCGTCATCGACAATTCGAAGCTCCAGCGGGTTATGTTGGACGCCGATGGGATCAGGCGCGGCCAGCATCTGTTCGAGCTCAGCCGGAGGTGTCGACGATCCAATGGCGGTAGTTTCAGTCTGTCCCCATGCATTGATCCATTCAGCCTGGGGCGCCATTTGCCGCCAGCGATTAAACACAGGCGTAGGCAAATACTGAAAGACAAATAATCGCTTGAGGCACGATAGATCAGCCATCTCGATACCAGGCACACTGGCGAGACCCACCCAAACCGTAGCCGGCAGAGCCATGACATTTATCTTGTGCGTCTGGATTGCCTGAAGAATGGGCTCGGCTTTGGGTAATTGCAGGATCACGCTGTCGCACCCGGAAGCAAAACAGGAAAACGATTGCACCAGACCGGCGATATGAAACATGGGCAAAGACAGAAGGTAACGGAAAGTCCGATCCACCCCATGCTCAGTAAAACCGCCTAACAGATAAGCGTAAAGGTTGAGGTGATTCAAAACCACGCCCTTGGGACGCGCGGTGGTGCCACTGGTAAAAACGATGAGCGAGGTATCTTCACTGGAAACATACTGCTCTACTGGAGAGCCATCATAATTAGCCAGCGTTTCACGGAAAACATTGTCCATCAAAAAAGAAACCGCGGGCCGCCGCCGAACCTTGTCGAAAAACATCGGTTCCGCCAGGAGGGCCTTGACGCGAGTCTTTTCGAAAACGTAATCCACGTCATCGGCGGTGAACATAAGGTTGATGGGCACCAGCGCAGCGCCAATTCGGGCACACCCGAAAAATGTCGCAACATATTCCGGCGAGTTCATGGAAAAGATGGCCACACTGTCACCGCGCCCAATACCATTGGCCATCAACAACCGGGCAACACGATTGGCAAGAGCATCCAATTCGGCATAGTCAAGATCACGTCCCTGGAAATGCAACGCCCGCTGCGTAGGATAGCGAACCGCAGTGCGCCGCAGAGCATCACCGGCGTTGAAACGATGGATTAAGTTGTAATCGAGCATGTAGCTGCTGGCTCCTGGCTTCTAGCTAATAGCCTTTAGTACTTAGCCTTTAGTATTTAGCTTTAAAACCAATATTAGCCACGAATTTGCGCGAATTAACACGAATAGCAAAGTAGATCAGGCCGCTGCCAATAATTTGTTGGACTAAATACCAAGAGCTAAGTACTAACGGCTAAAAGCTAAGGACTGCTAAATCCAATTCGTGTTGATTCGCGTCAATTCGTGGCCAAATGATTTTGTTGTTCATTTCAAAGTTTTTCTTCTTTGGCAATGATCTCCTTCATGATCTCCGAGGCGCCTGCGCCAATGGTGCTGAGCCGGACGTCTCGCCACATGCGGCCAATCGGATACTCGGTAGTATAGGCAAAGCCGCCCATGATTTGCATGCAATCGTAAGCAACTTTTTGTGACAGGTCCGAAGTGTACAGCTTGGCCATGGTAATTTCCTTCACCGCGCGCTGGCGGCGATTCACCAAGTCAACCGCGTGGTACACCAGCCAGCGTCCGGCTTCTACGGCAGTTAGGTGCTCGGCGAAGCGGTGCTTCCACACTTGAAACTTTCCGATAGGAGTGCCAAAGGCTGTGCGGGTGCGGCCGTACTCAATGGCATTGCGAAGAGCCTTGTCCATCCCGGCAAGGGAGCCAATCGAAGCTACCAAACGCTCGCCCTGAAAGTTCTCCATGATGTAGTAGAAGCCCCGGTCTTTCTGGCCGAGAATATATCGAGCCGGAATGCGGCATTCGTCAAAGAAGAGTTCCGCTGTGTCGGAAGCCAGGTTGCCAATTTTCTTGAGTTTCTTGCCAACCGAAAATCCCTTGGTTTTGGTAGGAAACAAAACCAGAGAAATTCCTTTGTGGCCTTCCACGCCGGTGCGCACCGCAAGCACGATGAAGTCTGCGCGAGTACCGTTGGTGATCCACAGCTTCTGGCCGGAGAAGACCAGGTCGTCGCCATCGGTGCGCGCACGGGTTTTGATATTGGCGACATCAGACCCGCCGCCAGGCTCGCTGATGCCCAATGATCCAATCCATTCGCCACGTACCGCAGGCCGCAGGAATTGTTCTTTTTGTTCTTCGGTGCCCAGTTCTTGAATCACGGGAATCGTCATATCCGACTGGACCATCAGCGCCATGTTGACACTGCCGCTATCGGAAAAAGTCAGAGACTCGACATAAGCGGTTGTGGCCCACCAGTCAAGGCCGCCGCCGCCCCACTTGGGATCGATGCGAATGCCGAAGAGCCCCAGGTCGCCGGCTTTCTTGAACAACTCGCGGGGAAAGATACCCTCTTCATCCCATTCAGCGGCGTAGGGCGCGATCTCTTCTTTGCAAAAGCGCGTCACCGTCTGGCGGATAAGGTCGTGCTCTTCCGTAAAGTAAGGAAACTCAGTTGCTTGCTGCTGAACTACTTGGGTGCTCATTAGCATTCTCCATGGATTCAATTTCGACCAGCATTTGTCCTGGTGCAACAATATCACCAAGCTTGACCAGGATGGCCTTGACCACGCCATCGATGGTCGTCTTGATTGTCTGCTCCATCTTCATGGCTTCCAGGACCATGAGGTGATCTCCGGGTTTTACATGCTGGCCTTCGGCTACAAGGATACGCAAAATCTGGCCGGGCATGGGGGAATTGGCAGTCTCGTGCTGGCCTGCCCCAATGCGCCGGGGATAGCGAGGCCAGCGCGTGACCTTGCGCTGCACGAAGTTGGAGTGAAGGTAGTAGTCGTCGCCGTGCTGATGGATATGGAACTGGCGGCGGATTCCCTCGACTAATGCGACCGCCTGCCCTGGCGACGTTTGCAAAACTTCGACGCTCGAATCGTCAAAGGATGCGTGGTATTCATGCCCGCCGATCTCCAGTTTCATCGCCGGACTGAGATACGGGTTGTTGCGGTAACGCAGCGGGATGGAGGGCAGAATCTTGCGTTGTGCGTGTTCGGTTCGTTCAATATAAGCGCGTAAAACCGCTGCTAACGAGGTATCATTGCTTTTGTGACTTTGTGCCGGCAAGTGAAATCCGGTGTGGGCGTGGCCGGCGCGAAACTCTTCATGCTCCAGGACATCAATCAGAAACTCCCGGTTATTCACGACGCCTTGCGCGGCAAAGTTCTTCAACCCATAAACCAACTTGGCAATGGCAGTTCCACGGTCCGGAGCATGAGCAATCACCTTGGCGAGCAAAGGATCGTAGTAGACACCAATTTCCGTGCCTTGTTCAACCCCAGAATCCACCCGCAACCCCTCGATTCCAGCCGGAGGATGCCAGACATGCAAGGTTCCCGTTGAAGGAAGAAAATCATTGGCTGGATCTTCCGCGTAGAGACGGACTTCAATTGCATGGCCGTGTGGTTGAGGCTGGGCTGAAGGGAGCGGCCTGCCTTGGGCAACCTCAATTTGCAGCCGAATGAGATCCAGTCCGGTGATCATCTCGGTAACCGGATGCTCGACTTG
>DASZEU010000080.1:0-6989 GCA_035940535.1 Candidatus Angelobacter sp. | reverse complement strand
AGTAGACCTTATCTATGACGTCAAGTCGCGTAGCCGTCACAAACCACTGTCGCTGTTGATTGAGAGCGTGGAACAGGCCGAATATCTGGCCCGCCCTCTGCCTGACATTTTTTATGAGATCACGGAGAAATGGTGGCCTGGGCCGCTGACGATCATCGTAAAGGCTTCCTCGCGGCTGCCGTTGAAAGTCACGGCCAATACCGGCAATGTCGCTTTGCGTCTGCCCGCGGCGAAGATCCCGGTTGAAATCATTCGCGCAGCGGGCGTGCCCATCACCGCTACCTCGGCCAACATTAGCGGGGCAAGCGAATGTACAACCGCCGACGGAGTCCGGTCGCAACTCGGTAATCGCATTGGCCTGATTGTGGATGGCGGCGCCAGTCCACGCGACATTGCTTCGACTATTATCGATATGAGCGATTGGGGCAAAGTCAGCATTCTGCGCCAGGGCGCCATTGCAGAAGGGGAGTTGGCGGAATACCTGAATTGATGGCGGCTGTGAGCAAAAAAAAATGGCTGCTCTTGGCGCTCCTGCTCCTGGTGATCAGCTACATTGCCTTCGTGTACCAAAGCATCGTGCGGCAATCAGGAAAGGACGAGTCACGTCCGGCCGATGCCATTGTGGTATTCGGCGCTGCGGAGTATGGCGGAAGGCCGTCGCCAGTCTACAAGGCCCGCCTCGACCACGCTGTAGGACTGTTTCACAACGGGCTTGCCCCGATGGTGATTACCACCGGAGGCGCAGGCGCTGATCCTCAATTCACAGAAGGCGAGGTCGGCAGGGAATACCTGAAGGCGCATGGCATTCCCGATGCCGCCCTGATCGCGGAAACCCAAAGCCCCGATACTGCGGAATCGGCGCGACGGGTGAGCACCATCATGCGCGCCAATCATATTAATACCTGCCTGGCTGTGAGCGATGGATACCATATCTTTCGCATCAAGCAGATGCTTGGACGCCAAGGAATAACGGTGTATGGAGCGCCACGTCCCAACTCAAAACCGCAGTCGGTGTGGAAGAAGAACGAGGCTGTGTTTCATGAGATTACGAGTTATACGTTGTGGTTGTTGCATTTGAGCTGAGGGCTGCGCGGGACTGGTTTCTGGCGGAAAAATCGAGCGTTGCCGAGTTGCCTCTTAATCTGACGTGAATATTTATGCATTTTCGGGGTCCTTCCAGGCGCAAAGAACGCGCCTGTCAGGATGACAGGGCATTTTAGAGGGAAAAATTTATACTCGCCGTTTCTCATTGCATCATTAACCACGCAACCAGCACCGCGGAAGAAGTTCCAAACAGGTTTACCAGATCATTGTTTAAGTAGCCTCGTTTTTCCAGAGTTGCTCCCAGCAGACTGTCTACGAGCATTCCTCCGGTTCCGGCGCAGGCCAGAGCGGTTGCTTCTGGCAGGGTCGTCAGTCCGAAGGCCAGGCCGCAGGCGGCGATGATTGCGGCTGAGAACAGGCCGGCGAAGGTGCCGCTCATGCTGATTCCGCCATCGATACCGGGAGAGACTGTTTTCCATGTAGAGATCAGCACGGTGCGACCGGGGAAGGCTGTTCCGATTTCGCTGGAGGTTGTGTCGGCAGAGGCTTCGGCTAGCGCAGCCAAGGCCATGATCCGCCATGCACCGAAGGATGGAACTGCCATGATCAGCCCGGCAATACCCAGATTCGCTATGACTTGCGAGGCTGATCGTCCGTTGTCGGATTCAGCAATGTGAAGCTGTTTTTTGTGCGATCGGCCCAGGCGTGTGGCCACCAGGGTCACAGCAAAAACTACCAAGAGAATCCAGAACATTCGCAGATCACGAGTGGCCATCAGGAAAGCGACCACGGCCCCGGCAACTGCACCGGAAGTGCTGACTCCATGGGTCAGACGTCCTACCAAAGCGAACGCCATGGTGATCGCGAGCGTCGTTGCAAAGCGGCTGCTGAGGAGAAGCTCCTTTCCATGAAACAGCACAAAGAGTGCAATCAAAATGCCGCTGGCGACCAGGGCCAGCCAATCAGCAACTTTGCTGCGAGCCGTTCTTGGATCATTTTTGAATTTATATGAGGGTTCCATCGAAGGACGGTTGATTCTAACGCTTTGCGGCATGAGTCAAGTTTTCTAGGAGATAAGCTCAAAAGAAGTAAGGTCTATTTCAATCAGCACCACTCGGCCAATTAACAATACTTTACTTTAGTATTCCGCCATGCAATCGCCGATTCGGAATTGCTCCTTTAGAATAGATGTCAATGCGTCTACGGGCCATGGGTGATTCATGCCGCAACTGACGAGGTTGCTCAGATATATTCGTCCCTATTGGCTGCAGTTCTTTCTTTCCGTCATGCTCATGGCGGTGGTGGGCCTGCTGGATGCTTTTCGCGTCCTTTTGATCGGCCCAATCTTCGACCAGGTATTGAACCCGGGCGCGCCTGCGCAAAATATTACGCTGTTTCAGAGATTTCCAGGATTCCAACATGCCGTTTATCTTCAGCAATTTATGCCAAAATATTGGCATAATCCTTTAAGTGTTGTGGCTGCGGCACTGGTGGGGGCCACTATCATCAAGGGGCTGTGTGATTACCTGGGAACTTACCTGGTCAGCTACGCGGGCTATGGGTTGGTAACCGATCTGCGCAACGATCTATATCAGCGCATACTCAAACGCTCCACTAGTTTTTTCGCTCATTATTCCACCGGCAAGCTGGTCTCTACGGTGATCAGTGACGTTGAGAAGATTCAAAATGTGCTCTCGATCGTGCTCTCGGAGTTCCTACAGCAGTTCTTTACTCTGATTTTCACGGCCCTCGTGGTAGTCGCCCTGGGAGGCAAACTGGCCTGGGTGCTCTTAATCTTTGTACCTTTCGTGGTCTTCTCCGCGGGAAGAATCGGGCTGCGCGTGCGGCATACTACCCGCAAGGGCCAGGACAAACTTTCCGACATACAAAACATTCTGCACGAGACCATTACCGGCAACCGTATCGTAAAGGCGTTCAGCATGGAATTGTGGGAGAGCCGGCGTTTCTTTTCTGCTGCTCGAAAACTCTTCAAAGCCAATTTGCGGTCGGTGCGAGCGTGGGCGCTCAGTTCTCCGCTCATGGATATTATTGGGGCGGCGGCCATCGCCGTGCTGCTCTGGCTAGGACGGAACCAGATCAAGAGCCATTACTTCACCACTGGAGTCTTTTTCGGTTTTATCGTAGCGGTTTTCAAGCTCTATGATCCGGTCCGCAAGTTTGCTTTGTTCAACAACAGCTTCCAGCAAGTTTTGGGTGCTTCTTCCGAGATATTCCGGTTCATGGATGAAGAGGATGAGATCAAGGAACGACCTGCACCTACGGTTCTGCCTCCATTTCGTAAAACGGTGTGTTTCGAGAATGTAAGGTTCTCCTATTCTGAGCCGAATGGCAGCACGCCAGCGGCGGTGTTGCGCAATGTGAGCCTCGAAGTTCGTAAGGGCGAAGTGGTGGCCATTGTAGGCTCAAGTGGCGCTGGAAAGAGCACCCTGGTTCAGTTGATCCCACGCTTCTTCGACGTCAGTGCCGGAGCTATCAAGATTGATGGCCATGATATTCGCGACGTCACTCTGGCCTCGCTCCGAGCGCAGATAGGCGTTGTCACCCAGGAGACGATCCTCTTTAACGACACGGTGCGTAACAATATCGCTTACGGCCAGCCGGATATCAGCCAGGAAGCCGTCATTCAGGCGGCACGCACGGCTTTGGCGCATGACTTTATCTTACGAATGCCGGAAGGCTATAACACCGTTATCGGGGAAAAGGGCGTTCGGCTTTCCGGTGGTGAACGCCAGCGTATTGCGATTGCCCGCGCATTGCTAAAGGACGCCCCCATCCTGATCCTCGATGAAGCCACTTCCGCCCTGGATGCCGAATCTGAGTCCCTGGTGCAGTCAGCCCTGCAAAACCTTATCGTTGGCCGAACCGTATTTGTGATCGCTCACCGGCTGACCACCATACGCCGCGTCGACCGGATCGTGGTCCTCGAAAACGGGTGGATCACCGATTCCGGCACCCACGACGATCTGCTGACTCGTCTGGGGACTTACCGCAAATTATATGAATTGCAGTTTATGGATTTAGAGCCGAAAATAGGTGAACATACTACTGAGGTGGCTACCGGCGAGCCTCAGCTTGAACGGTAGTACCAAGTAAATCTCTCCCCCGCATAAAGGTTCAAACAAAATATGGCCATCCGCTCCATGACCGGATACGCGCAGGTGAAGTCCCAGGTCGAAGATGGGACGCTGTTCACCCTGTCCCTGAAGTCTGTCAACCACAGGTTCCTCGATCCGCAGCTTCGCATACCCACTGAGCTGGATGGTCTGGAGATCAAGATCCGGCGGATCTTGAAAGAGCATCTGGGCCGTGGTCACGTGGATGTAACTTTGAATGTAGAGCGGCGGGCTGGTGAGGGATTCGCACTCAATCGTGAACTCGTAGGAGGCTATGTATCGGCATTCCGAAAAGCGGCCCGAGAGTTTGGCGCTCCGGGTGAGCCGGATCTAAATGTCATCTTGAGGATTCCGGGTGCGCTGGGCGCTGGAGAACAGTTGAACGGTAACTTTGAAGCAAAGGTGCTGGCCACACTGGAGCAGGCCATCGAAAAACTTAATGCTATGCGCGAAGAGGAAGGCCGGGGCATCGATGCCGAACTGCGCCGCCGGATGCAGGCTCTGGAAGAGGTCACGGGAGAGGTGGCGCAGTTGCGGGGCGCGGTGAGCCGCGCCTACATGGAAAAAGTTCGGACTCGGATGCAGGAACTGGCAGTGAGCGTGGAAGAAGAGCGCATCGTGCAGGAGGCTGCCATGTTGGCCGAGCGCAGCGACATACAGGAGGAGATCGTCAGGCTGCAAACCCATATACAGCACTTTGTGGGCTTGCTGGACCAGGGTGGCGAGGTAGGCAAGAAACTGGATTTTCTATTGCAGGAATTGAACCGCGAAGCCAACACCGTGCTTTCCAAAACCTCGGGGATTGCCGGCGAAGCCCTGCGCATTACGGAATTAGGATTGCAGATGAAGTCCGACATTGAAAAATGCAGGGAGCAGGTGCAGAACATCGAATGAGTGGAATCCTGTACATCATTTCTGCCCCGTCGGGTTCGGGGAAATCCACGCTGGTCAACGAGATGCGCAAGTTCGTCCCCAACCTGGAGTTCTCGATCTCTTTTACAACGCGCTCCCCTCGCGGCAGTGAGCAGAACGGCCGGGAGTACTACTTCATCACCCGTCTGGAGTTTGAGGAGATGCTGGCCCGCGCTGAATTCCTGGAGTATGCCAAGGTATTTGATAACTATTACGGAACGGCCAAGACAGTGCTGGAGCAGGCATTCCGGAAGGAAAACGACGTCCTGCTCGATATCGACGTTCAGGGCGAACGCCAAGTGAAGGAGAAAATGCCGGAGGCGGTCAGCATCTTTGTGCTGCCTCCTAGCCGGGTTGAGTTGGAGTCGCGCCTGCGCAAGCGCAGCCTCAGTGAAAATGTCCGGTCCGAGGAAACCATCCGCCAGCGGCTGGACCGGGCGAGAAAAGAGATTGAGAACTATCCCAATTACGATTATATTTTAGTCAATGACCGCCTGGAGCAATCGGTCGATCAGCTACAGGCTATTGTTTTGAGTGAACGCCACAAGCGTTCTGGGACGCCCCTTTCCCCCGAAGATAGACGGTACCTGGAGACGGCGGAGAAATGCTTGAAGTCCAACATGGAAGACAAGATCAAGGGTATTCTGGCTACATTCTGCGACGTTTCTTCCTCCACCGCAAAATAAATACCGAGGTCGAAAGCTTATGAAGCTGATGGAAGGATTCGACAGCAATTACCGTTATGTCCTGGTGGCCGCGCGCCGCGCCCGCCAGATCAGTGGAGGAGCGCCGCCGCTGGTCAGTACCAACGCCCGTAAACCCTGCCGCATTGCCCAGGATGAGATTGCCGCAGGCAAAATTCAGTTCACCGTAAAGAGCGACGCGGCTCCGTCGGAGCAGGCTCCAAAATAGCCGGTCATTTTGAATTTTCCACAATAAGTTTCAATGCAACGGCGCAGGGGCTAAAGCCTAATGTCACTTAATTTGTAACAAGAAACACCAGCCGGGCGTTTGGCTTATACGAGCTACGGATTGCGTGACTGACGGAAAAATCGAGCGTTGCCGAGTTGCCTCTTACTCTGACGTGGAATATTTATGCATTTTCGGGGTCACTTCGGCGACACCTCAGTGCAGGCTCTTCGCTGCGCTTGATGACAACGTGTTTTTAGAGGTGGAAGCGGACTACAATCTTTCTATATGAAGATCGCCCTTGGTGTCTCCGGTGGCATTGCCGCTTACAAGGCTGCTGAGTTGGTGCGCCTTTTGCAGGACCGTGGCGTGCGCATTCAAGTGGTTATGACTCGCGCTGCCCAGGAATTTGTGCGTCCCCTTACCTTTGCTGCGCTCAGCGGCGAAAAAGTCATTACTGACCTTTTTGGCGCAGGCGCTCAAGAGCCTAACATCGAGTCCGCCGTGGAGCACATTGCGGTTGCTCAATCTATTGACGCTTTGGTTGTAGCACCGGCCACCGCAGATACCATCGCCAAATTCGCTCGCGGATTGGCCGATGATTTTCTTTCAACGCTCTTTCTTGCGACTACCGCCCCAGTCGTAGTTGCTCCGGCGATGAATGTGAATATGTGGGATAACCCCGCCACGCAGGAAAATATCCGGCTGCTGAAAGCGCGTGGAATCCGCGTGGTAGAGCCGGATAGCGGTTATCTGGCTTGCGGCATGGTGGGGCCTGGCCGGCTGGCAGCTAACGAAACCATTGTTCATGCTGTTATGGAAGCTTTGGGCGCAGCGCAAGATTTGGCGGGCGAAACGGTGTTGGTCACGGCCGGCCCGACCCGCGAGCCGATTGATCCAGTGCGTTTTTTGGGAAACCGTTCCAGCGGCAAAATGGGCTATGCGGTGGCCGAAGCTGCTCTGCGTCGCGGGGCCAAGGTCATTCTGGTC
>DASZEU010000079.1:0-11116 GCA_035940535.1 Candidatus Angelobacter sp. | reverse complement strand
TGACAGTAGCCCAGCATGATTCGGCGCTGTCAGGCGCCGAATCCAATGCTGGGTTACCTTCCAAACCAACCGAGTCCCGTTAGGGACGGCTGAATCATTCTTCCTGGATTCCGTAAGCCGCCAATAATCTCTTGAATTCCTCTTCCAAGCTGATCCGCTTGTGAGGTTCTGGTTGCCGCCCGATGTAGGGTACCGTCCTAGAGAACGCTCCCTATCCCTCCTGCCGAGCACAGATAGCTGTGAGACATAAAATTCAACCGTCCCTAACGGGACTCCCATTGGTTTGGAAGGTAACCCAGCATTGGATTCGGCGCCTGACAGCGCCGAACCATGCTGGGCTACTGCCAAACGTCCCTGGCGGGACTCTATCACAGATTCCAAAGCACCTCCGAAATGTAGAAACTCCAGGGCACGAGTGAACTCGTGCCCTGACACAAAGCTCGCGAAAAGGGCATTTTTTCAGCGGCCTGTGAAGCCCAGACTAACTTTGGCGGCTTGCGGCACGACTCCGCAGTCGGTCATTCGCTGGCGCTCGTTCCCGGCTAAACGCTAAAGTCGTGCCCTGATACGTGTGTTCATGACAGACAATTCTAATCGGGCGCGGAACTATCGCCTAACGAGTTTCTGGTTGTAGCAACCATCGACCGCGGGATGTTTAAGACCAGACACAAGTCTTCGGTTGAATTAACATTATTTGCAAAAACGCGATTTGCAAAAACGCGCTAACGGACTGCGCCGCTCAATACAACCTCTTCCGTGTTCACCGTTCGCGCCCCTCTATTGATCATGTCAGCGGCTTTCTCGGCAACCATGATGGTGGGGGCGTTGGTGTTGCCTCCGGGAACGATCGGCATGATTGACGCGTCAATCACACGCAATCCTTCCACGCCATGCACACGCAGTTCGGAATCAACCACCGCATTTGTATCTTTCGCTGGGCCCATCTTGCAGGTCCCAACAGGGTGGTACAAGGTCTCGCTCATGTTGCATACATGGGCGCGCAATTCCTGGTCGCTTTGAACGTTATCGCCAGGATGCGTTTCGCGGCCACGGTATTTGGCGAAGGCCTTGGAATGGGTAATCATGCGCGTGACCTTGATGCCTTCCACCATCACGTCGAGGTCATGAGAGTTGGAATAGTAGTTGGCAAAGATGCGTGGGGCGTCCAGCGGATTGGCGGAACGGAGTTGAATGCGGCCCACACTTCGCGGACGAACCAGTGTTGGTCCTGAGGTGAAACCATGTCCTTCAATGGGCGTGAGGCCGTGGTTGATGAAATACGCTGGACCAAAGTGGAACTGAACGTCAGGCGTGGCGCCCGCCAGAGAGGTCTTGATAAATCCCCCGCCTTCACCCACGTTGGAAGTGAGCGGGCCTTGTTTAAAGAGAAGGTAGCGAAGCAGGTTGGCCAGGCTCTCGGCTGAGGCCAGGCTGACTGGCTGGGTGCATTCGTAGGCCACCGGAACTACAGGATGGTCTTGCAGATTCTCTCCCACACCAGAAAGATTGCAGACTACCGATAGATCAAATTTTCGAAGTTGATCGGCGGGGCCAACGCCAGAAAGCATCAGCAACTGAGGCGAGCCAATGGCCCCAGCGGAAAGGATGATCTCTCGATCGGCGTGGGCTTTGATGCTCTGGTCTTGTTCTACGAAGCTGACCCCATGTGCGCGCTTGCCATCAAACAAGATTCGGCTGACATGCACACCGGTCCGCACTGTGAGATTGGGGCGCGACATGGCCGGATGCAGGTAAGCCACGGCAGCGCTGCAACGCTTGCCGCCCTTTTGTGTAACCTGGTAAAGACCGAATCCTTCCTGGGACTCTCCGTTGAAATCCTGATTGCCGGAAAAGCCGGCTTCCTGGGCTGCTTCTATGAAGGTTTCTGTAAGCGGATTCGGACAGCGAAGGTCGCTCACATTCAACGGGCCGCCAATGCCGTGATACTCAGAAGGTCCGCGCTCCTGGTTTTCAGCCTTCTTGAAGTAGGGCAGAACTTCCGAGAATCCCCAGCCGGAATTTCCAAGGTCGCGCCACTGATCGTAATCTTTATGATTACCACGGATGTAGATCATGGCATTGATGGAACTGCTTCCGCCGAGCACCTTGCCGCGCGGCCAATAAAGCTTGCGGTCCGACACGAAGGGTTCCGGCTCCGTGTGGAGGTTCCAATCACACCCCGTCTGAAACAACTTTCCAAAGGCTACGGGGATATGAATATTTTTTTCGTTATCAGGGCCTCCTGCCTCCAACAGCAAGACCTTGACGGCGGGATCTTCCGTAAGACGGTTGGCGAGAACACAACCAGCCGAACCGGCGCCGATGATGATGTAATCGTAGCTTTCCATGGAGGCCTCCCCCAGGCAGCAGACTTGAGCAGGCCAAGTATACTGCAAGGAAGCCCTCAAGACTGCTACGACTGATCACTCCGGCATTGGCGCTGATTGGCTTGAGCTAAGCTAAGACTCGCTGCAAACGGAAATTTTGTGGAAACTGGATATATCCATTCGATCAGGTCGATGCTGCGTAAGTCATTAAGATGTGCCGAAGAATCAGAGCGGATTGATAAAGAAGTATTCCCACGGTATTTGTGGAGTATTCTTGCGGAGACGAGAGAAGGAGAGAAGACGAATGCGGTCTCCAATGCAAGAAAATAGAAGACCTCAGTTCACTGGCGTCAAGAGTAAAGCGTGAAGTTGGTTCTCAAAGACGCCAGCGCTCAGGATCTGGCCGCGATTGTTGATACGAAAGGCCTCTTGGATTTGATAGGGACTGCTTTTAGGCAGGCAGTTGTTGAGGTCGTATAAATTCCCGTGGTCCCACAGGAAACCCAGCGAATGCGGATGGCGGTCTTCACCAACTTGCTGCGTGCCTACAATTTGCCGCTTGTCATTGATGGCGAAGGCGCGACCTCGTTGAATACCAAGGTCCGACATTCGTCCGTTGCTGTAGAGGAATACTGTTTTTCCGGCCAACCCGTCCGCCGTTCCTATGGCCTCATCATGATTGTTTATGGCATAAGCCACGCTGCTGCCATTGGGCCGCAGGACTCCTAAATCGGTGGGGACGCCGCTCCGCCAAAGCACAGCGTGCACCACCACCTTCACCGAATTCGTATGTGGCACTTCAGCACCGCCCACCACGGTTCCTTGATCATTAACGGCAAAAGCAACACTGGATTGGCCGCCGGGAAGTGGAGCCAGTGGTGACATTTTGCCATCGACATACCAAAAAGCCTGTCGTTGATTGTTCGCCAGTTCCGAAATGCCGACGATCACATCCTGGTTGTTGATTGCATAAGCCCGGCTCCAGTTGCCACCCAGGGTACCCAAATCATTGGCCTGGTCGTGGGTAAACAGGAAGGCGTGGGTCACGGAAAAACTGTCCACAGGGTTCAGAGTCGTATTCGCCCAACCTACAGCGTTTCTCTTGTCATTGATGGAATAGGCAAAACTATTTTGGTAACCCTGCGGAATTTTCAGATTTATCTGCTGATGACCGGTGATGAGGACAGGTGCAAAGGCCAAAGATTTCTCCTGACGCCAGATTACCGTGTCACCCAATCCATTGAGCCCCGGAACAAGATCTGATGCAATCGTCTGGATTGGACCCAGATCTAAAACCTTATATCGTGGCGCTTGATTGGTCTTTCTCTGTGCAACGGCACCCGGTTGGAAAATCAGCAAGACGAACAGGGAAGTTACAGTTGCAATTAAAGCCAGCCATGCCTGGCTCCAGGTCCGCCACGGAGGCTGTTGTCGATTAAGCCGGTGGTATGTCATTTTGTGTGAAAACGTGTATCAGCCCAAACCATCCGTGGTGCGATAGGACTCTCTGTACTTGCTACAACCATTTTCAGCCGTCCCCCCCTTCGGCTGCACCTCAGAGCAGGCTCTAAAGGGGGACTTGGGCTTATGTGTCTATCTTTCCCGCCGTTAAAACGGCGGGCTATTTTCATTCGTCCGGCTAGCGCCGGACTGGCATCCATCAGCGGCGATCAGTTCAAATCCGCGTTCATCAGCGTTGAGCTTGATTTTGGTGTTAAGGAGACGGAAGCATTCCGTAAACATTGAGCTGCCCCCGGTCAGAAGGTACTTCCTTAGGAGCGCACTTGTCCCATTCATGCGACGGGACCGCTCCCCAGCTCGCTGCGTAGACCTTGCCGTTGGCGATGGTTGGATACGTAAACTTGGCGAAGTATCCAACGTCGTCGCGGGCCGGATACTCCTTGCTGTTCCAAAGCTCCTTTAACTGAGCAGTTGGCTCCTTTTTGCCCAGGAAGTCTGCGGCATCGAATGCATAGAGAATGCCCGGTTCCACATGCTGGTTGGCGTTGCAGGCGTACACCGCCAGCGCCCATAGAATGCCATCCTCGTTTCCATTGGACGAGATCGCCAGAAATCCGCCAGGCATGCCGCCCTTGGGTACTCTGTCTGGTGGAGTCGGGGGCAGGATTTGTGGCGCCCTCATGGTGCTTACCGCCACCGCCGTTGACTTTAAGTGGGGTGGTCCGCCCTTGTCGATAAACTCGAAGACACGCAAAAAGTCGTTTTCGCCCCAAAGATAAATGTACTTGTCGGATTTAGTCTCGGATTTAATCTCAGACTTAATGTCAGATTCCATCTCGAATCTCGCCGTCTTAGCTTTGGCCTCGTAGTACACAGGCGACCCGTGGATGTGGCTGGAAGCAGTACCAGGGGATGGCCACACTGCCTGGAACTCTTGAAGCAATTTGAATTGCGGCAAGCGGCTGTCGGCGTCGATGAGGTAAAACATCCCTTCTTTGCCACCGCCCGCGATCAGAGTTGTGCCAGCAATGGGGACCATTCCGGCGGAACCGAAATCAAGATCTTTGTCGTTGAGAAACACCCAGTTGTTGGGAGTGAAGAAACTCGAAACCTGCAACGCTCCTTGTGGATTCGGGCTTAGCTTAACAACGCTCTCAGAGTAGTTTCCTTCCTCGTTAGAGGTTCCATTACCGGTCACAAGAACGAGGCTGCCCTTATCGTCAACCATCACTCCCTGACCCGACTGCCAAAACCCACCCTTCTCGCCCGTGGTGGTGGTGCTCCAGGCGGTTACCTGGGAGAGGTTGGAAGCTTTGTAGCCCATTACCCAGCCGTGATAATCCCCAGAATCACAATAAGAAGACCATCCTATGTAGACCACATCACCCACCAGGGCCAAAGCCGGCCTCTGATTATTGAATACAGGATTGAATTCCACATCCCCGTATTTTGTTTTAATTTTTGCGTTTATTTCCTTAGCTTCCAACTTGTCTTTGCCGCTGGTAATGTCGAGCGCGTGCACCCGCTGAACGTGTTTACCCTGGTCATTGATGATATGAGAGACCACGTAGAGAGTCTTCGAGTTGATGTCGATGACGGGAGTGCCTGCCATGCCGAGATTTCCGGCAAAGTCATGATATTGACCTCCACAGGCCCCGAGTTCAGACAAGTCTTTTGCGCTGGGAACGTGGGCGGGAGCCGGTGGCGTGAGGTTGCGTTTCCAGAGGGGATGGCCTCCATTTACATCGTTGTCGGCGTCCCATGCGTAAACCGTGTTGTTCACTGTTGTGACAAACACCACATTATGGACCCTGCCATCGAATTCCATCGTCAGGTCGGGAATATAGAGCGGCTGGGAATAGGTCTGATCGTCAAGCGTGTAGCTGAAGAGCTTTCCAAATTTACGAACATTGACGTTGGTGGGCTTCAGTACCGTTTCCGACGTGTTGCTGCCGGTGCGGGAGTTGCTGTTGTGCTGCGTCCAGACAGAAACTTTCGGTTGTGCCTGTAAGGCCAGGGAACCCAGCAGGGCGGCGATAACAGCAAGGGTGACTTTTCTCATTACGTTTCGCATGACAGTCATCAGATTTCCGGTGCAAGTTGCAGACCAGATTTATATACCCTCATTGCCAGCTTTGTCATCTTATTATGCTGAGTTCATTGTGTCTTTGGGATTACTTGTCATGACCGCCGAATTCTCATCTTTGCTAAAATGGGCGCAGGAACAGTGAGGTCAAATCGAATGCTCACGTTGTCTAGAGGTCTGCTTCTGGCCGCTGCGATGTTGTTCTTCGCTCCACTCATGCCAGCACAACAGAGTGACCCGAGCGAGCGCACCGCGGTCGTAACGTGGTCCGCCGATCTTCTCGGACGAAACGAGTCACCCGCAGTACAAACCCCGGCCACCGGAAAAGCTGAATTCAGCTTTGATTTCGACCACCAGACTGTCACCATCCAGGTTGATATTCAGAATCTGGACAACATCTCGAAGATACAACTGCGGCCAGAACATTCCAGAAAAGATATCAAGACGCCTGCACTCCTCACCATTTACGATGCGTCCAAAGATGGCGACTTCAAACATCCGTTCATAAAGACCATCAACGGTGAAGCGTTCAACAAAATAGCGCAAGTGGTTTTGAACTATGAAGGCGTCGTTGAAGTTTCCACTAAATCTCACCCCAATGGGGAGCTTGCCGGTTTGGTGGAGATGCACAAAACGTACAGGTGATCGCTCACAAGATACAGCAGTGGGTTATTTTTTGTATGAAGACTGTCAGGGTGATTCGTCAGCTTGTGCCAATCTCGCAGGAAGCTTTTATGGAAAACCACTAGCCAAGAACAGAATCGAAGCCATTTTACCGGAAAGGGCGCGAGGGAAAACGAAATCTCACCACCGTTGGCCAGGTTAAAGGGCAGCTCCGACGCTGCTTTTAGCCACAATGCAGCATAGCCGTAACCAAAAGCTCAACATTGATGAAGGCTGATTTGAACTGATTGCCGCTGAGGGCTGCTAGTCCGGCGCTAGCCGGGCGCTGGAGTTTCTACATTTGTACTCACGATTTTACGGGGTTAAGTCCCCGAAGGGGACGTTTGACAGTAGCCCAGCATGATTCGGCGCTGTTAGGCGCCGAATCCAATGCTGGGGTAGGTTCAAAACAAAACGGAGTCCCGTTAGGGACGGTTGAATCATTCTTCCTGGATTCCGTAAGCCGCCAATAATCTCTTGATTTCCTCTTCAAAGCTGATCCGCTTGTGATGTTCTGGTTGTCGCCGGATGTAGGTTACCGTCTTGTCACGTTGGGACGCTCCGATAGAGAACGCTCCCTATCCCCCCTGCCAAGAGAATTTTTCCCCTTGCCGGAAGCTTTCATTTGACCCATTTCGAAGACCCGGCTTTTAGCAGTTGAACAGCTTTCGCTGGCGATATAATTCGCCCCCAGGGAGAGCAACATAATGGATAGGGTCGAAAACTCCCCGACCGCCAGAGCTGGCATCCCATTCTCGCGGGCGATTCCGCCCAAATAGGCATGCAGCCTATCTCGCATCTCATCCCGAATCCAAGGCCGGCGTTCAAGACGATGTGTAGCAGACAGCACAGATAGCTGTGAGACATAAAATTCAGCCGTCCCTAACGGGACTCCCATTGGATTGGAAGGTAACCCAGCATTAGGTTCGGCGCCTGACAGCGCCGAACCATGCTGGGCTACTGCCAAACGTCCCTGCGGGACTCTATCACAGATTCCAAAGCACCTCCGAAATGTAGAAACTCCAGAGTCCGGCGCTAGCTGGACGAATTAGAATAGCCCGCCGTTTCAACGGCGGGAAAGATAGGCAGATACGCTCTTCAAAATGCCGATGGCTAACGTGGGTGTTGCTTGCTCCATGATTGGGGCATTAATGAAAGTTATGCGACTCAATCTGCGCGGCACTGACTTCCAAGGGCAGGATACGTTTGGCTTTCAGGTGGATAACTCCATCCACGCTTTCGACTGTGCCCTCTATTTTTAGAAAGCGGTTCGTACAGACAACCGTCCAGTACTTTTTTAAAACGTCGGGCATGACCACCACGTTGGAGAAGCCGGTTTCATCCAGCAGGCTGATGAACATGATTCCCTTGGCTGTTCCTGGACGCTGGCGGGTATCGACCTGGCCTCCAGCGATAGCGAACTCTCCATGGCGCATTTGGGAAAGCTGGGCTGCGGTTTTTATGCCTGTTCCGCGCAGATCGTTTCTCTTGTAGGCCATAGGATGTGGACCAAGAGTTAAGCCAGTTGAATGATAGTCGGCGACCAGCCGCTCTTCGATATTCATGCGGGCCAGCGGAGAAGATAAATCGCCTTCCTCTGCTTCCGATTCTGAAGCCCTCTCTAAAAGTGGATGCTGTTTCCAACCGCCGTATTTCTGCACCTGCCACAGAGCATCGCGGCGATGTGGGCTGGGGCCGGAGATATCGGCCAGTGCTCCACAGGTGGCCAGCATTCTCAGCTCAGTTTTGTTCAATTCCGACACGCGACGGCAAAGGTTGGCGATGGAAGTAAAGCAACGCAGTTTGCGTTCGGCCACGATATGCTCCGCAGTCCTTTGCTGGAGAGAGCGCACATAACGCAGGCCGATTCGCAGGGCGATGTTTTTGCTTTGTTGCTCGGTTGGTTCTGGCTGTTCTGGTTCCATCTTTTCCAGCGTGCAGTTCCAGTCAGATTTGGTGACCGTGACCGGGAGAAACTTCAGTCCATGCCTGCGCGCATCCTGCACCAGGGTTGCGGAGCTGTAAAAGCCCATAGGCTGGTTGTTGAGAAGAGCGGCAGTGTAAGCGGCAAGATAGTGAACTTTCAAGAAAGCTGTGGTGTATGCGATCAGGGCGAAGCTGGCGGAATGTGATTCGGGAAAGCCATAGAGCGCAAACGAGGTAATGAATTGGACGATATCATCCTGCGATTTGCCAACAATGCCGTTCTGGGCCATTCCAGCGCGAAGCTTGGCTTCGATGGCTACCATGCGCTGCTCAGAGCGTTTGTGGCCCAGCGCCCGGCGCAACTCCTCGGCTTCACCGCCGCTGAAGTTGGCGCACAGCATGGCCATCCGCAACAATTGTTCCTGAAACAAAGGCACGCCCAGAGTGCGCTCCAGCACAGGCTCCAATGACGGATGAGGATAAGTAACCAATTCTTTTCCTTGCCGCCGGTTCAAATATGGATTGGTCATCTGGCCGACAATCGGTCCAGGACGAATCAATGCAACCTGGGTCACCAGATCATAAAAGCAGCGTGGACTGTTGCGCGGCAGCGAGGCCATTTGGGCGCGGCTCTCAATCTGGAAGAGGCCAACTGTATCCGCTTTGCAGATAACGTCGTAGACTTTTGGGTCTTGCGGCAGATGGGCAAGATCAACTTTTTCGTCATAATGATGGTCGATCAGGTCGATGCAATCCCGCACTGCTCCCAGAGCGCCCAGACCCAGCAAATCGATCTTGACCAATCCCATGATCTCGGCGGCCTCTTTGTCCCATTGGCAGACCACTCTTCCGGACATGGAGGCGGGTTCGAGCGGGACGACTGCATCCAGCATTCCCTGGCAGACAATCATTCCTCCGGAATGCTGCCCCAGATGGCGCGGCAGCCCGCGGATACGCGAGCAAAGCGAGATCAGCCAGCGGATGCGCGGATGATTGAGGTCGAGGCCAGCACGGCCAACCTGGCGCTCCAGAGTTTCGTCGGGGTCTTTCCACTCCCAGGAGCCGAACACCGAAGAAAGCAGGTCGAGAGTGCGGGCATCAAATCCCAGGACCTTGCCGACTTCGCGGGCGGCTAGCCTGGAGCCATAAGTAATCACGTTGGCAGTCATGGCCGCACCCCGCTGCCCATACCGCTGGTAGACATATTGGATGACCTTTTCCCGGTCATCGCCGGAAGGCAGGTCCAGATCAATGTCGGGCCATTCATTACGCTCTTCGGAAAGAAAGCGCTCGAAGAGAAGTCCCATGGCGATGGGATCGATGGCCGTGATACCCAGCGCGTAACAGACCGCGCTATTTGCGGCTGAACCCCGACCCTGGACCAGAATATTGTGCGCACGACAAAAGCGAATGATGTCCCAGACAATCAGGAAGTAGCCGGCGAGTTTGAGTTTGCCAATGAGGGCAAGCTCGCGCTCAAGCTGCCGTCGTACCCGGTCGGTGACTGGCCTGTAACGGTCTTGCGCTCCTTCTATGGTTTTGCTGCGCAGAAAGTCAATCTGCGTTCCACCATCAGGAACCGGGTAGGGAGGAAACTCGTAGCCTAGATTTTCCAGAGTGAATTCCAAGCGCGAGGAAAGCTCTATGGTATTGGCGATGGCTGCTGGCAGGTCTCGAAAAATCTCTGTCATCTGTGCGGCGGTGCGGATATGGCGTTCGGCATTCAGGCTCAGCAGGCGTCCGGCAGTTTCGAGGTTGCACTTGTGATGGAGGGCGGTAAAGACATCCAGGACCTCCCGATCTTCAGGGGTAGCATAGAGCACGCCGTTGGTAGCCAGGAGAGGGAGCTTAAGTTCAGCTCCCAGCTCAATCGCAACTTGATTGCGTTGCTCCTGCTCCGGGCGGAAGTGGCGTTGAACTTCCACATAGACATTTTCTGGCCCAAAAATAGACTTAAGCTGCTCCAGCAGACGACGAGCCTCCTCTTTGCCGCCTTTGTACAATGCGTGGGCGAGAGGGCCATCTTCATCTCCGGTTAGACAAACAGAACCGCCGGCAAATTGCTCCAGTTCAGAGAAGGTTGCGGTTGCTGGAGTGCTCTTGCTGGTCCGAAGCTTGAAGGCGGTAATCAACCGGCAAAGATTTTTGTAACCGGCTTGCGTCGCCGGCAATATAGGAAGCCAACCGCTTTCCGCCAGACCAATCTCAGCGCCTACGTATGCTTTTAATTTGTTATTGGTCATGCTCTGATGAAAAAAAGGCGACCCGCATACGCCATTGCGGTCCACCAGCGCCATGCCCGGCAATTCCATTTGTACACAGCCATAAGCCAGCGCATCCGGATGTACTGCTCCTTGCAGGAAAGAGAAAGCGCTGCGGGCATGGAGTTCGAAGTACATAGCATTCAGCAGTCAGCACTCAGCATTCAGCATTCAGCTAAACCTAATTCACCGCGGAGACGCGGAGACGCGGAGGCGCGGAGAAAAGCAAGAAGTTTTAACCACGAATTAACGTGAATAAACACGAATAAAAAAATGAAGACCGAGCATTTTTTGATTTTGATTTCATTCATGTTCATTCGTACTCTGAAAAATTTATTTTCCGTTGCGTCCTTCGCGTCCTTTGCGGTGAAATCAGTTTGGCTGAATGCTGA
>DASZEU010000078.1:0-6823 GCA_035940535.1 Candidatus Angelobacter sp. | reverse complement strand
GGCGACTGGGTATCGTAGACGACGCTGGTTTTAAAGAAACCATAAGGCTTGAGATGAATGTTTTTTCCAATACTGATGTCTGGAATCAGACCTTCACGTTTGGGCGGATCGAAGCTTAAGACTCGAATCGGCGCGACCGCCGGAACGGGGCCGCTGGGCGCAGTTTGCGGTGTCTGCGGAGGACCGCTGTGCTGCTGGTCAACCGCTACAACGCTTGCATCCGCGGTGGGCGCCGCGACCGGCACCGGCGCTGGTTGGGCCTCACTTGCGGTTGTGGTGGATGCAGTTGTCGTGGATGTGGATGATGACGTATTTAAGCTGCCCAAATCTTCTGCCGAGAGAACTCCTTTATCTTTGAGAAGCAGAAGAAGGCGGTTATGCATCTGATTTGCTGGAGCGCCCATCAGGCCATTTGCCTCAATGGCGCTGAGGATTCCTTTGTTGACGAGCAGCCGCAATAATGGATCGGTATTCGCACCCAACCCTGTTGCCGGAGCCGTATTGTTTGTCGTCGTTGTCGTTGTCGTTCCTGTGGCTGCTGTTTTATTCGCCGGAGCATTGGCGTCTTTCTCATCCGCGATTGCCGTTATAGGCAGAAGTGCTACCGATAAGACTCCTGCCCAAATACGAGTCGAAATGGAAATCATAGAATTACCCTCTCTGCTGTTCTTAACAAGGTGTATTTCATCTATGCATTGCCAGTATTTGCAACGAGCGGGCCGGGAGCGGTGTGTATTCTTGTGTGTTAACTGCTCAAGTCCGCCGACGAATCCAAATAAGCAAGCACTTTGAATTGGCACATAGGTTACGCTCAACCACCCTAATGTCAAGGCAAAAAAGGAGTTACGCCCTCTTTATAAAAATTATTCCTCTTCGGCGTTTGCGAACTGAAAGCTCTGATTTAAACTAATTCACGCGGCTTTAACATTTGAAAAGGCGTGATTGGAAACAGAAGCGAAGAACCGGCCTCTCTACCAACGCACCTTCCTGACCGGAACTCCGCTTCCAGGAGCCGGGAGAAGTTCTTTCCCGGGGCCTACCAAAGCGATTTGGTTCCAGGTTCAAGACGCGATTCAGCCATATTCCACCGGTGAGTCGCCACTTCCAATCTAAAAAATAAAAACAGGAGAATGAAGTAAAAGGAAGGAACATGACATTCGATACTCTACAAAATGGACATACTGCTTTTAAGCAAATAGTTTTCGTTGCTGCAGTCGCCCTGTTGTTGGTAGGTGCTGTGCCGCCGGCTTCCGCTCAAGGCGGAATAACGGTGGGCGGCCACGTCGGCACTGTAATCCCATGGGTCACTCATGCTGGCGGCCAAACCACAAGTATTTTTGATAGCTTCGCAATCGGCTTCCCCATCGGAGTCACCTTCAAAGGCCAAGGCCGTATGGCCCTCGATCTGGAAATGGTTCCCAATGTTTCCAATGATCCACGTTCTGTGAACCTCACCATCGATCCGGGGTTGGTGTGGAGTGTAAAGCACGGTGTCTCCGTAGGTTTGAGGGCGGCCTTCGATGTGAATTCTTCGCAAGTGGGATTTATTCCTTTGGTAAATAAAGCCTGGAAATTCAAAGACCAAAGCCATTTCTTCAAAGCCTACTTTGTCGAAGCAGACCTGCCGGTGAAGTTCAACCGGCCCACAGGGGGGCCAGACACCAATCCGGTCACCTTTGCAACTCACTTCGGCTTAGGCTTCTAACCGGGTTCTCAACACACGCCCGTTCCATCTATAACCAAACCCTACCAAGGCGTTGTGAAACCGCTGTCCGAGCGGTCTCACAACGCTGAACTTCAGCTTTCGCCACAGCATAGAAGACCACAACCAAACCACCACGGAGACATGAAGACGCAGTGCAACATAGCCGCAACCAAAGCTCAACGCTGATGAACGCTGATTTGAACTGATTGGCGCTGATGGGTACTCGCCCGGCACCAGCCGGACGAACGAAGGTGGCCCGCCGTTTCAACAACGGAAGAAATAGGCAGATAAGCCAGCCAGCAGGCGGGGCGCCCCATCCTTCGCGCTTTTAGCGAAGGGTGGGTTCCACGGATGGATCAGAACGTTATTTGCGAGCTCGATTTCGTACACTTCCGGCTTCATAGGCAGGCTGCTTGGCTTGCCCTTCCCATTTCAACCGAAGCCGGCCATACTGCGACGCTTCCCATTGCTCGTGATCTCTCAAAGTCCCCGCCAATTCATAGTTGGCCCTGGCACGAATTTCATCTGTCATAGTATGCAGAGCGCGCAGATAATTCCGGCGAAAGAAACCTATCTTCGCCAGACGATCCAATGACTCCAGAGTCATGGTAAATCCCCGGTTGAGGTCGTAAAGCATTTCATACAGCCGGTGCTTCTTGCGAGTATCAAGCGGGTGGCGCTTCGGTTGCGCCAAATGGATTGAGCGTTTAACTTCGCTATCAGCCATGTTGCTCTCGAGTGCTACGTTACTTATGATTCCTAAAGATGTCAACATTATTGTAGTTCCTATAGGTATCAATTACAATGCCCGCACTGAACCGGGAACGGGGAAACATAATGGACGAGAAGCTCAGGCAGATCAGTGCAGGGTTGCATCAGGACCAGGAGGGCGCTCTTTACATCAGATGGGGCCAATTTCTTGCCGCTCACAACCTGCCGGATGGCCCGGAGGTGCGGCAAGCCGTGCGGGAAAACATCAAGAGCGAATTCGGCAAGGTTACGCTGAAAGAAGCTGACTGACCCTGAGCGGTCAACCTTAAGGGGCAGGAGTTTTCAATCAATCTTCTTGATCTTCAGTATCTTTACGCAGGCCGTGATGGCCTGCCCGGTGTCTCCGCCATATTCTGCTTCGGCCAATTCCTGGATTACGTGCACGGTGCGTGGCGGCAGCTTGTAGGTCATGCGCATGAGCATGTCTTTGTCGGGCTTTTGCACCACGGGCAGCTTTCTCAGCCGGATGGCAATCTCCGATCCCACCTGCAACGCCCGGCCTTGCGAACCATATTCCTTGGCAGCCCGGCGCAGCTCCAGAATTACGGGAAACGGAAGGGTGTAGCTCTTGGGGATGGTTGGCGCGATGTCGCCCTGGCCTCGGCGCCGTGGTGTAAGTTTGGGAGGATTACTGGAACTACCGTCATGGGATTTCATCATTGTGAACCTCATACCTGTCTTAGAATACTCCAATAATGCTACCTTGAGGAGGCAAAGTCAATGCCACATTTTCAGGTATCTTCTAACTATAAACGACATTTATCTGAGTCCTCCCAGCAGGATTGCCCAACGACTCCCGGAGCAATCGACTCATTCAATACCCTTAGTTAACTCCTTGCTTTTCTGCAATTTCCACGGACAGCCTGGTTTCGCGTTGTTGCCCATCACGGCTCGGTCAAAGAGCTTATCCTTGCACTCACTCCCCCTGACCGATTCATTCAAAAGGAGTTACAAAACATGAAAACGACAACTGTTTATGTGGCTTTGATCGTGGCTGTGCTGTCTGGCGTGACATCGCTCTCCAGCCAGGACGCGCTTGCGACCACGCTCCATCCCCGCCTTGACGGCGGCGGAGGCGATCCCCCCTTGTGTACGCCCGGTACGACTAACTGTCCGAGAAACGAATTTAATATGAGAAAAGACGGTGGCGGAGGCCAACCCCCTTTGTGTACGCCCGGAACGCCTAATTGTCCAAGAAACGAAGCTGGGTTGAGAAAAGATGGTGGTGGCTTGCCCCCTTTGTGTACGCCCGGAACGCCTAATTGTCCGAGAAACGAAGCCGGGTTGAGAAAAGACGGTGGTGGCGGTCAACCGCCTTTGTGTTTCCCAGGTACGCCTAATTGCCCCAGAAACGAAGCTGTCCTGAGAAAAGACGGCGGCGGTGCCCCCCCCTTCTGCTTCCCAGGTACGCCTAATTGTCCGAGGAACGAAACTGCATTGAGAAAAGATGGTGGTGGCGGCCTACCGCCCTTGTGTTTCCCGGGTACACCGAATTGTCCGAGGGACTAGAATTGTCTTCCCTGCAAGGGAGGGGCTGGTTTAATCTGGCCCCTTCTTTCTCATGTTCGTAATCAATGTCATCAACCTTTGCGTCTCTCTGATTTTAGAGATTTGGCTGGTTATCCTCTTGCTCCGCAGAGATGCTCGCCGCCATTTTCCGTTGTTTGTTTTTTACATCTTCTTGTCGGTGCCAATTACGGCCGCTCGGTTGTTGACCATTGCCAATTACACTGCGTACTTTTATATCTTTTGGTTGACCAATACCGCGTTATTGGTCCTCGGCCTAGTTGCTTTGCACGAGGTTTTCCACTCGGTCTACGAAGGTTTTTACCAAGTTCTTGGCTTTCGCCTGCTCTACTATGGTGTCATCGCTTTGGTGCTGATCGTTACCGCAATCAATGCTGTCGTGAATCCACCCGCTCACGCACATGCGGTCATTGGGCTAATCCTGCGCATGGGGATCGCGATCAATCTCCTTCAAGCAGGAATAGCAGCATTTTATGGCGCGCTGATCAAGCCGCTTGATATTGGCTTTCGCCGCTACCCCACCGGCATTGTGATGGGCTTTGGTATCTCCGCAATCGGGCCATTCATAGGGTACTTCGCCCTTTCTATTTTCGGAACAAAATTCGAAGTCTTCACCAGAAACATCTCCGGTGTGGCATACATCTTAGGGGTGCTGATCTGGCTGCTGGCTTTTGCCGGCCCGGAGCGGGAGGAGGAGTGGTCGCCTCCCATGCCACCGGAAGAAATGCTGAAGATCGTCCGTGGTTATCTTCGTGCTTTGGGAAGGAAAGAACAATGAACTTTGCAAGTTTGGTGGTCGCCGTTTTAGCAGGGTTTGTTTGCAGTTACTTCACCCGCTCTCTGTTTAGCTGGCTGTGCGGTTTCCCTGAACGAACCGCCAACGACGTGGTTCCGTTCTTGCGCAAGATCGATATGGAAGTCGTGTATGGAACTCTCCATCCCGATGTTGAGGGTGAATACAGAAGCCGCATGTCACCCAAGGATTTCAAGGTGTGGCAGTGGAAGCGCATCCATCTTGCCCTCCACTATTGCCTGGACATGCGCCACAACTGCGGGCTGTTTCTGGCCTGGACCCGGTTTGAGCGCAAAGTCAACTGGAAAGATCTGCCCGCGGAGTTGCGAAAGTGCGTCCATGAATTGCGGGTGGCTTCCATTCAATGCCGCATGGCTTCCTTCATCATCCGGTGCCGGCTGCGCCTGTGGCTCCTGCGGATGGCAGTGCTGCCCTTCTTGCCACCCCCAAGCTTTGAGAAGTTGTTGAAGAAAGGCAGTTTCGACCTGGTCAGCTTCTACGAGACCGCCAAAATCCTGGCCGAGACCTTCAGCATGGCCTACGGAGAGGAATTTCACCAGCAGTTTATCGCGGCCCTTTAGGTTAAAAAATGCCGCTCAAAGATTGCCCCAGGATGTTTCCGGAAAGCTTTCGTTTACCCATTTCGAAGATCCGGCTTTTAGCAATTGAACAGCTTCCGCTGGTGACATAGTTCGTCCCAGGGAGAGCAACATAACGGATATGATCGGGAACGCCCCCAACCGCCAGAGCTGGCATCCCATTCTCGCGGGCGATTCCGTTCAAATAGGCATGCAGCCTGTCTCGCATCTCGTCCCGAACCAAGGGCCGACGTTCGGCGGTAGTGAAGACGATGTGGAGCAGACAGCACAGATAGCTGTGAGACATAAAACTCAGCCGTCCCTAACGGGACTCGCATTTGTTTGGAAGGTAACCCAGCATTGGGTTTGGCGCCTGACAGCGCCGAACCATGCTGGGCTACTGCCAATACGGTTCAGTTAAGCTTTTGATGAACCTTTTCGATCAATAGCTTTATTGCAGAGACAACCGAAAATCTGTGCCGCCCCGCTGGGGCTTGTCATTTATCTCTAATCTTTTCCCAGCGTTCACACGCTGGGCTAACTTCTTAGCGCGCCTCTGGCGCTGACCATCTGAGTCCCTGACAACTTCGAATTCCTTAAGTGAACCGTATTGGGGCTACTGCCAAACGTCCCGGCGGGACTCTATCACAGATTTCAAAGCACCTCCGAAATGTAGTAGAAACTCCAAGGCACGGCTTTTGCAGTAATCATGAAAAATGTGTCACGATTTTATGGGGTTAAGTCCCCGAAGGGGGATGGCTGACAGTAGCCCAGCATGATTCGACGCTGTCAGGCGCCGAATCCAATGCTGGGTTAGGTTCAAAAAGCATCGGAGTCCCGCTAGGGACGGCTGAATCATTCTTCCTGGATTCCGTAAGCCGCCAATAATTTCTTGAATTCCTCTTCAAAGCTGATCCGCTTGTGAGGTTCTGGTGGTCGCCGGGTGTAGGCTACCGTCCTGTCTCATTGGGACGCTTCGATAGAGAACGCTCCCTATCCCTCATGCCAAGAGAATCTTCCCGTTTCCGGAAAGCTTTCGTTTACCCATTTCGAAGATCCGGCTTTTAGCAATTGAACAGCTTTCGCTGGCGATATAGTTCGTCCCAGGGAGAGCATCATAATGGATAGGATCGGGAACGCCCCCGGCCGCTAGAGCTGTCATTCCATTCTCGCGGGCGATTCCGTTCAAATAGGCATGCAGCCTGTCTCGCATCTCGTCCCGTTCGGCGGTAGTGAAGACGATGTGGAGCAGACAGCACAGATAGCTGTGCGACATAAAACTCAGCCGTCCCTAACGGGACTCGCATTGGTTTGGAAGGTAACCCAGCATTGGGTTTGGCGCCTGACAGCGCCGAACCATGCTGGGCTACTGCCAATACGGTTCAGTTAAGCTTTTGATGAACCTTTTCGATCAATAGCTTTATTGCAGAGACAACCGAAAATCTGTGC
>DASZEU010000077.1:0-17670 GCA_035940535.1 Candidatus Angelobacter sp. | reverse complement strand
GCCAGCCAGCAACGATCACTCCAGCCGGAGTCGGTAAACACCGGTAATGGTATCGAGTATCATGGCGGCCCGGTTATGGCCGGGCCACATAATGTCTATTTCATCTGGTATGGCAACTGGAGCGGTGATACTGCCACCACAATCTTGCCCGATTTGATATTCGGGCTGAATAATTCGAATTATTTCAACACCAACACTACTTACGGAGATAACAGCAACGATATCGCAAATAGCATCACCCTGGCCGGCCAGTTCTTTGACAACTATTCTCAGGGTGCGAGTCTGGGCACAACCGGAGTAAAGGCCTCGCTTACCGCAGCGCTGAATGCCAACTCGCTTCCCGCTGACCCAAATGGAATTTATCTTGTGCTGACCTCTCCCGATGTCACGGAAGGCAGTTTCTGCACACAGTATTGCGGGTATCACACTCGCGCAACCATCAAGAGTACAGACATAAAATTTGGCTTTATCGGCAACCCTGCCACTCAATGCCCCAGCGGTTGCTCAGCCCAAAGCACGACTCCCAACGGAAACCTGGGTGCCGATGCCATGGCCAATGTGATAGCACACGAGATCAATGAAACCGTTACCGACCCTGACCTCAATGCCTGGTTCCATAACAATTTGGGAGGCGAAGTCGGTGATTTGTGCAATTTCAAGTTTGGCAATTTCTTCCTTGCTCCAAACGGCGCCGCAGCCAACATAAATCTTCCAACTACGAATAATGTCACAACCAGGAATTTTCTCATCCAAGAAAACTGGGTCAACGACAGTGGCGGGTTCTGTGGCATGGGCTTCAACCCGGCATCCAGAGCAAGCCTCAACTTCGTGCCTGTTCCTCCGTGCCGAATGGTCGACACGCGGAACCCCGTCAGCGCCTTTGGCGGCCCGTCGTTGATCGGCGGAGTAGTCCGAGGCTTCACTGTTCCAGCGAGCAACTGCAATATACCGTTCCAGGCACAAGCCTATTCCATCAATGCCACGGTTGTTCCCAAAGGCCCGCTCGGGTTCCTCACGATGTTTTCAGGCGGGCAACCGTTGCCGTTGGTCTCAACCCTCAACTCAACCGATGGCCGGGTCAAGGCCGCCGCTGCCATCGTGCCTGCTGGCGTGCTCGGGGGGCTTGCCGTTTTTGCCAGCAATAACACGGACCTGATTCTCGACATCAACGGTTATTTCGTGCCATCCACAACGCCCTCGTCTTTGGCATTTTTTCCGCTAACCCCCTGTCGCCTGGTGGATACCCGCGGACCGACAGGCGCTCTGGGAGGCCCTTCTCTCGTGGCAGGCACAGCCCGGAGTCTTCCCATTCTTTCAAGTACCTGCAATGTACCGGCGACGGCGCAAGCTTATTCCTTGAATTTCACCTCTGTGCCAAGACCCAGTGGATTGGGCTTTCTGACCACATGGCCCACAGGGACTACGCAGCCCGTAGTCTCCACACTCAATGCGCCCACGGGCGTGGTCACTGCCAATGCCGCAATCGTTCCCGCAGGTACGGGCGGAGCCATATCGGTCTTTGCCTCAAATGACTCGGACCTGGTAATCGACATCAATGGATATTTTGCGCCCCCTGCTGCTGGTGGACTGTCGTTCCACTCGCTCACGCCGTGCCGCGTGCTAGACAGCCGGGTTCTCGGTATCCCTCCGCAGAGTGGACAGGCTGACATTCCCGTGGGCGATCAGGGCTGTTCTGCTCCGCCGGTCTCCCAAGCATACGTGCTGAACGCTACCGTTATCCCCGCTGGCGGCCTTGGCTTCCTGACGTTATGGCCACAGGGCTTAACCCAACCCCTGGTCTCAACGTTGAATGCCGGCGATGGAGCGATCACTTCGAATCTGGCGATTGTTCCGACCAACAACGCCCAGATCAGCGCATTTGGATCGAACCCAACCCACCTGGTGCTCGATATCTCCGGATATTTCGCACCCTGACAAATGTAGGATAGATTGGAATGTCTTGTGGCTCGGAAAAAGAAGAAACCCGGCAGATTCAGCGCGACCACGGCGGTCAAGTCTTTGGCGCGGGAGGTTCTTGGCACGCCTCCGCCGGTGCGCAAGAAGGAGAGCGCCAAGCGTTTGAAGAAAGCCAAGCACAAACCGACCCTGGGAAAGATGATCTCCGAAGGTGAGTAATCAACAAGCTATTGTTTTCATCTCCTATTCTGGGGTACAACCCTCTGGATGACTCACCAGCAGCTCATTTACCTGGCTGAACAGTGGCTGCGGCGGCGCTATCGCTGCGGCATCGTGCTTTCCGAGCAGTCGTGCGCCAGCGGAGAGGTGCCCGACGTGATTGGCTGGAAGAACTCCTGCCGCTCCGTCCTGATCGAATGCAAGATCTCGCGCTCCGATTTTCTGGCCGACCGGGAAAAACCGTTTCGCAGGAAACCGGAGATCGGCATGGGTTGCGAGCGCTTCTACCTTGCCCCGCAAGGAATGATCAGGAGCGACGAGCTGCCTCGCGCCTGGGGCCTGCTGGAGTGCAAACGACGCGAGATCACCGTAGCCGTAAAAGCCAGCCGAACAAACCAGCGCACAGAGATCGGATTGATGTGGGAGATGAACCTGCTGCTGGCCAGCTTGCGCCGCGTGGAAGTCCGCATCGAGCCGCAGACGATCACTGATTTTCTGAAATGGAAAAACCGCATGGCGGAGTACAACGGCGGCAGACTGCCAGAAGGAATCACGCCACCAGAAGCAGAGCAGAACTTGCACCTCGCGACGGAAGAAGCGTCTGAACTTGCAATTTAAAATTTTTAATTTGAAATCTATTTTTGGCGGAAGTGTGTGAGAAATCGCATCTGCCGGCAAACCCACATTCTGGACGATAGGAGCTAACCTTCTCGGAAATGTGACATCTGTTCGACAGAAGGCTAGAATTGGTATTTCCCCGGTTTTTCTGAACCTCGCTGGTCAACATGTCGCCGCTTCCGCAGGTGTACGCTTATCGCGATGTTCAATCGATGGGGCCTACCCGATGGGCGCCGCGAAAGACTTTCTGCACCGGCGACGCTGACCACAGTGATCAGCCAGGGAAATTATGCGTAGTCAAGTTTTGCCAGGGTCGGCAAGGAGCCGCGGCCATGATTTCCGAGGTTGTGTGTCGATCGCTGTTTATGCATGCTGGCGTGCCGGTTCTGGATGCGCTCATCGTCCATTCGAGCGAGACATTCTCGGCATCTTGGAATGATGTGCCGGATATGCCATTCAGGATTGTGCCCGGGCGATACTTCGGTTCAAGGTTCAAGGAAGACGCGATTCCTGCTCCTACGCCCGCGCCGCCTGGAAGTATCAAGAATGTGCACAGTCTTCAAGCAATCATCGACATGTGGGTGGTGGACAGCTTGGTGTGCAATATCGACAGGACTGTCTATGGAAACACTCTGATGGTTCCACAGGGAACTAAGTTTACCTTCATTGCCGCGGATCAGTCAGATTGTTTCTGCGGCTCTTTGCCATTTTCTGATGGGAGTTGGCGTGATTCGATGCATGTTCGCCGTGCAGCCGATTGTTTGTTCATTCCCGATGCAATTGGTCTCGCGGGCGGAGTAGATGCAGTTTGGGAGTCGATTGAAAAAGCGAGATTTTCGTTAAACCAAATTGAAGAAGGCTTTGCAGACGTGCCTGACGAATGGTGGCAGGCATCACAACTTGATCCTGACGACATCCAAGAAGAGCTGGCGCGGCGCTTCGAGGCTCTTCCGAAGATCTTACAAATCCAGCAGTGGGGAGGCCTTAATCATGAGCAATTCGACAATATCCCAATCCTTTAGTTACAGCGTCTTCACGTTTGTAACGGATGAAATCCGTGGTTCGTCTGTTCCGGTGGGCGTCGTCTTGTGGGGATCTCATCTAGAGCAGGTGCGCGTGAGATTTGCAGCCGACGATGAAAAGATCAAAGGTCTCAAAGGAACGTCTTATATGTACCTGCGAGTTGTAGAGAGTCAGATTGACCAGTGGCTGAAGAGCGGCATAATCCCCTACGCAGAATCTAAACTGTCACCCCATTCGGACGCTTGGTGGAAGCATTTGTCCAGTTTACTTGTGCACAGTGTTCGTCTATCCAAACCTAAAGCGATAGACTGCAGAAATCTCGATGAAGAAGTGGAGCTTCTTTACGAAGCAGTCGTCACGCCAGAGCGTGGGTCACCGGAACGTACAGAACGTATTGACCGAGTGCTCACCCGCTCGCTAGGCCGGCAGTTAACGCGAAAACTCCAAAGGGGTACTATTCCTGGTTTTGGCGGACGCCCTGTTCCTGTACGACATTTCAAGACATCGAGCGACAAGGTTGTCGTCATCGAGGGCGTCAATCTCGCGGCAGCAGCAGCCGAAGATGATACCGATGCTCTTGTAAGCAAGCTCCAACGAATACGCGCGGCGAATGGAAATGGTGCTTCAGAGAAAACATTGAAAGCCTTTGTGGGGTATCTCTCTTCGCCTCAGGGGCTAAACGGCGAGGCCGCGCTCGTCGACTGGATAAAGGAAAAAGCAGGCGCGGAGACTTTTGATCTTCTTCGTGAACACCAAGAGTTCCAAGGAAGTATCGAAAGAGTTGTTGACTCGATGGAAGACGCAAAGAAGCAACCACCAATTTCTGGTCACGGTAATAGTGCCTTGGACTCTTAGCTGCGTCGACACCAAGAGGAACTCCAGTAGCCATCCAACAGAAGCTCATGCGCCACGCGGACATCCGCACCGAAATGAACATCTATGCCGATGTGGTGCTCGATAGATGGCTTAGGCCGCGTCGTGAAACTGGCGGAAGCATGTGAGAGTCGAATCCGCCTGAAAACGTAAATTCAGCAACTTACAGAGCAACGGATGGCACGTAAAACTATATAGGACATGCAAGGCCGTGCAAACGGCACGTGGAGAGGATGCAAAATGCACTCAGAATCATGCCGAAGACGCTTCAGGATTACTGTCTGTCGTTGCAATTGGCTCTTTTGTCTTGATCTGTGCTAAATCATCCATATCAGGCTTGGAAACAGCACGAAGCAAGCTCAAGACAAGGAGACTGTGAAACACCCTGTCGGCGACCGCCCGATTAAACATCTTCATCTCCATAAGCCCGTGAGCCAGATCATTACGTATATTCAGACCACGGCGGTCGATGTAGAGCACTGTGAGATATCTCCACATGTTCTCTGTCAGTGCCTCTCTAACGCGCTCATCTTGTAAAACTTGATTCATACTCTTCACATCTGTAATACCAGGATGTCCGGGCACGGCTTTAGTTGTCGGAATTTGCATAAGGACAAGAAGATTTCTGAGCGTATGTTCTACTTGAGGAACCAAAACATGAATTGCCTTAAGGTAATCCCCAGCTTCATAAGATCGTAGCCCTTCCAAAAGAAATTCTTTGCGTGATTCATGGAACACAGATGATTGCGAAAGCCAGTCAATTAGCTGCTCTGGAGTGGGCGAATATTTCTCTCTGACGCTATCAATGACCTTGCTCAAGAACGGGACATACATACCTATGTGATTCCCAATCTCCATGTGCAACCTGCCATCCGGGTCTTCCTCCAGAGAACCGATTTTTGCAGATGCACGACCATCCGATGACACCTTCACAACAGAGAAAAGTGACATCAACGGTGCAATATCGCTTATCTCATGCAAGTGTTTACGTGTCGCTTCCACGGCTGGCGTAAAGTTAACGGCAATGCGACCAAGAGCACTATCGAGGTCATCGGCAAGCATCTCTTTGACGAAGCCTTCAAGCTCCGCTTGCGTAATCGAAAATGAAGCACTGTACTCCTTAAGATCATCCTGGATGTGTTTACCTTTTTCCTCTGAGAGAATCCGCAATTGTTCGGCGTCCTGCTTCAAACCCTCTTGCTCGTATTTCTCAATTACGGGCAGCAGCCATGATTGCGCTGCCATAGGGCTTGCTTCTTTGGAAAGCTTCTCAAACGCTCCGCCATACTGCTTAATAACTCTCTCCACATTCGCTTTGTCATTCAAACGGCGGTAGTGCTGGGCAAGACGATCAGCGGCAGCCTGAGCGCCAAAAGGGTCGAACTCTTCGGGTTTGCCCCCGCCAGAAGTGATGTCCAACATTCGTTCAAGATCAGCAATGATACGATCCGCTTCGTCTTGGCTGAGCAAATCTCTTCTTGAATAAAGGGTGTCGAAAGGAAAGATCCAAACGCCCGTCTTAGTGGGGTTAACTGCTAGATCATAAAATACGAAGATCAGCGTAATTAGCCCTTTAGCGCGTTTCTCGTCTTTCAGGCTTGCTGAAAGAGCAAAGGCGCGTTCTAGCCAACGCACTGCATCCATGTCCATTGGGTGTAAGCCATTCTGAACAGCCATCATGTACTGGTCGATTGCAAGTTGTGCATACTTGTAATCTGGACTGCCCTTCGTGATAGCTTTGGTCAAATCCCATACCAAATCGGCATACCGAGCGGACATCAGTGGATTTTTTACTGATGTTGCTCGCTCCTGCCAGTGCTTCAAAGTGTTCTCATTGAGTTGCATGATATCGGGATTGCTTACCTCAGTTCCGTCTGTATGCTTGAAAGTTCCCATCGGGCCAAAGTACGTATTCCAGACGCTTGGCTCGCCGCGCCGTGACATAAACGAAAAAGCTGACGATTCCGTCAGAAAACAGTTCCATTCCTCATCAACTGGAACATCGCCGTGCTGTCTCTTGGCGTTTCTTATTGCTTCAAAAATTTCAAGTTCGCGGTGAGGCTCTGTGCTGAGTTCGTAGCTGCTTAAGGCTTCCTTCAGCCAATCAGGAATCTTCATAAGAAAATGGTAACAGCACGTCCATGGCGACAACCAGAATCAATGAGCCAAATTTGCGTTGGCTCCATTGCGGTAAGATGCGGTTATGAAAGACGTAAGACATGGAATTTCCTCTGGTGGGAAAGCGGAAAGAGAAGAACAAAGAGTCTCGGCCAACATTCCACCAAAACCAGCGCATGGAAAGCAGCTAAGCCGCTTAGAGATGCGCTGGAAACCAAAACCGAAACTGTTGTTAAGCCAGTTCCAACAGCTTCAACAATCCCAACGGTGACCACGCTCATTAACAGCTATCGAACGGAAAGATGCCCACGCGATACAGTTCGCAGCGTTCGTATGAGGCTTGGTTCCGTAATCATATCGTTCCCAAGTTTTGGGGATGCTCCCATTACGGATGTGCAAGCGCGGCCAGTTGAATTGTGGCTGAATAGTCTGCAACTGTCTCCAAAGTCGAGGGTGCAGATACAGGGCTTGCTCAGTGCCTGTGGGACTTTGCACGATGGTGCGGTGACATCGCTCCACAGCGCAATCCGATGGAACTCGTCAGGATCAAAGGCGCTAGCAAACGTACTCGCAAACCGCGCAGTTTGACTGTGGAAGAATTTCAGAAGCTTGCTCAGCATCTGGGAGAACATTCCGCACCATTGCTCTGCTGTGTGTTTGCTTCGGGCTTCGCATATCCGAATGTCTCGCGCTGAAGTGGTCTGATGTGGATTGGCTCAACAGCAGACTGACGGTACAGCGTGGCATCGTTCGCCAGCACGTTGACGACGTAAAGACGGAAACCTCGGAACGCGTAATGATCATTGATGGCGAACTGTCGGCAGTGCTCAAAGCATGGAAGCAGACAACGCAGTTTGCTGACCAGAAGGACTGGATATTCGCCAGCCCTGCACAGCTTGGCCGCTTGCCGTGGTCGGCGGATTCGGTAAACAAAGCATACCTAAAGGTCTCTACAGAAGCGGAAATCAGGCACGTCAGTAGTCACAGCATGAGGCACAGTTACCGCTCTTGGCTTGATGCAGTCGGCACAAGCATAGCCGTCCAGCAAAAGCTAATGCGTCATGCTGACGTGAGAACGACCATGAACATTTACGGCGATGTTGTTACAGATGAGATGGCTCAAGCCGCTTTAAAGGTCGTGAGACTCGCAATTCCGCAGCTTGCACTGGCTTAACGGATTGCGAACGGATTGCAAACCGATCACATGGCCGCTAAGTTATTGAAAATGGCGGAAGCGTGTGAGAGTCGAACTCACCAGACCCAGCAAAGCTAAGTCTCGCCGGTTTTGAAGACCGGAAGGATCACCGGACCCCATTCGCTTCCGCGTGTCTTCAGTGTAGCATTCAGCAGTCAGCACTCAGCATTCAGCCAGCAAACGTTTTGGGCAACCCCCGTGTCGGCATGGAGCTGCAATCTTCCCGGCCTAAACTGTTTTTCAATGCAAGCGAAGATGTTCAGGGGCTGAGTGCTGAATGCTGACTGCTGAGTGCTTCGTAATCCGCAAGATGTCATACTGCACCTCGACCTGCCGTCCAGGAAACTCAGACTCAATGCGTTGCTTGAGTTCCTCAACCGTTGGCGCCCCGTTCTGGCCATTGAGGCCTCGGGCATCGTCCATGAGGATAACGTGTCCTTGAAACGGATGACGCAAGATGGCTTCGAGTTCGGTCGTAAGCCTTTGCTTGTTGCCTTGCAGGCCCGCCCAACCGTAGTAGCCAGCGTCGAGCCAGAAGAGTGCTGGTTGGCTGATCGACCTTAGCAACTCCGGTATTACTTTTTGGCTATCGCCTTTGAGAATCTTGATGTGGGCATCGCGCGCGAATTTTTTGATGGCCCGCTGAGCAAGCTGGGGATCGTACTCCACCGAATAGATCTGGTCAAAGTGCCTTTTCATGGCAGCTACCATCTCGCCATAGTACGTGCCGGTCTCCACCAGGATGCGAAGACTGTATTGGCGAGCGTAGTGCTGCACGGTCCGCTGCTTGAGAAGATGAGGCGAGCGCATTGGCTTGCCGCGCAACTGCCAATACCAGTAGTCAGGATAATGACCCAGCGCCTTGTAGAGGCCATAGAAAGGCGTCCGCTGAAGCAGTTTTCGAAATGCCTTCATTGATTGCAGGTTACCGTAAAAACCACCGCCTCGTATTTTCCGCTGGCCAGTGATTCCACGGCTGCGTGGACCGCCTGTCCACCGGCTGCCGGCCAGAGGGCTTTGATGGGGCCGGAAAGCTCTACTGTAGGGCTTACCGGCACGGCCTCGCGATTAGCGATCTCGATGGCCTGAATTGTATCTGGACGGGTCAAATCGTTGGATGAACTCACCAGCATCTGTCGCCCCGAGCTACACGTCGATTGGATCGCTGCCAAGCTGCTGCCCCAATCGTTGAAAGTCGCTGCCGGGGTATTCAATGTGTTTCGATAGAAGCGCGCGCGGCCATCGGTACCGGCAAATATCCATTGCCGGGAATCTCCATTGATCAAAATTGCAGCCGAGAAAAAAGCCGGCACAGACTCTCCGGACTTCTGTCCGGCCAGCACTCCGGTAAAAAAGTTCCGGGTCGGACTGAAGAATGCCGCCAGCAGGCCCAGATCGATCTGCCAGGGATCGTCACTGGAATGACATTGCAGGACCGGAGGAGCCGCAGTGCCGCTGCAGAACGTGCCTGGAAGATAGGCCGTAATCTGGGAGCTCGATCCCCCGGAATTCACAATCTGGAGCCGGCCACGCACGTCCCTGGGCCAGGTTTGCTCGTGGACAATGGCCAGCGTCTGCTTTTGATGCCACTTGCCATTTTCGTTGCCATAGAGCACGACCTGCTCGGGCTCCAATACATAGAGGTTAGGCCCATCGACGAGGAAATCAAGGATTGGAGCTTCTTGCTGCCATACCAGGCTCTTGTGGATCGTAAGCGTGGGTACCCGGGATGACGACGCAGCCGATGGCTTAGGGACCTTCTTGATCACGACCTGATTTCCTGGCCCCTGGCGGATGGCGGCAATCCAGACAAAATTCTGCCAGTCTTCGGAAAAAGTGATCTGGATTTCGGCCACAGCATATTCGGCTTTCACCAGACGGATACCAGCCGAGCGGAAGCTGGCTATGATGCTCTTCTTGAGCGCATCCTGGTCAGCCGCAGAGAGCGAAGAAAGATTATCGAAATTCAAAGTAATCGCAGAAGGAGAGCCGGCGCGGGAGAGAATCTCTTGCACGAACTGGCTGGCAGTTGGATCTTCTTGCTGAGCCAGTAGGATTGGGTAAATGGGTAATTTGGTAATTGAGTAATTTGAAAATCTACGGCCAACGCCGTTCAATAGCAGCGGGACGAGCAGAAAGATACAGAGATGGCATGAGCTTTTCAACATGGATGGGAATGGCGAAGTATAGCACGGAAGAAGCTGCTGGCTCCTGGCTGCCAGACGCGTCAGCCACGAATTTGCGCGAATCAACACGAATCTGAAATCAGGAAATCGATGATGTGATGATCGAATCATTGATGAGGGGGTTGGCTAGAAGCTAGTTATCCAGGGAATTTTATCGAGCATATCGAGCATCGAATCATCCGCTCAGTGAATATCGGATCAACAGGTGCCCTGATCTTAAATTCGTGTTCATTCGCGCAAATTCGCGGTTAAGAATTCTGGGTTTTGCTAGCAGCTAGAAGCCAGCAGCCAAAAGCTATATTCCGCTAGACCGAGTGGCCGTCCCGGCGGAGACAGCCACCCGGTTGGATTTCCAGCGGAAAATTGAGCCGCAATGCGGGCGTGAGCGAAGCGGGAGTCCCGCAGGCGAAATCCTGAGCGAAGCGAAGGATTTCACCTGCGTTGAGCTATCTCCTGTTCATGGCTCGATGCGTCTTGATCGGTCGTGTCGTTTGTGGTTTGTTGTCCTGCTCTTCGGCGTTTTGGTCGTCTTCGTCTCCTTGGGCAGTCTGGGTGGCCTCGTCGTTATCCATCACTTGGTGCGCGATTCCGCCTTTCATCACATCGTTGAAGAAGATCTTGGCGTCTGAGGGCACCATCATGATCTGCAGTTTGTCGGAAAGGCGTTCGGCAATGATCTTGTTGATCAGCAGCGGGTTCCCTTTGAGCACATCGGCCTCTGACTTCATGCGTTCGGAATCGGCGGAGGCAATCTTGCGAATGCGAACGGCCTCGGCATCGGCCAGCAGGGTGCGGCGTTGCATCTCCGCCTTGCTGTCAATGACCTTGGCTTCGGCCTGGGCTTCGGCATTTTTGACTGTCGTTTCCTTGCGCGCCTCGGCCTCCAGCTTCGATTGCTGGATCTGCTTCTCCTTGAGCGGCAGAGTGAACTGCATGGCGTCGGCCTCAGACTTGGCTTGCAGGACCTTGACTTGGGCGTCGCCTTCGGCGTGTTTGACCTGCTGGATTTTCTGGGCTTCGGCTTCCAGTTCGGCGATGCGGACCTGTTTGGCTTTCATATCGGTCTCCACTCCCATCTGCTCGTCTTCCTGTTCTTTGAGCAGCAGCCCTTCCAATCCTTTGGCGTATTCGGGAGGAAGCTGGATATCGCGCAGCATCACTTCTTTGACGATGATGCCGTCGGGGCCAAGTTTCTCAATGAGGCGCGCGCTGGCTGCCTGGCGCATCTCTTCGCGTTTGCCGGCAAAGATTTCACGGACGGAATAGTTCGGCGCCAGCTCGCGGAAGACTGTAGCCACCACCGGCGGGACAATTTCTTTTTCCACAGGATGGGGCAGGTTGGAGTGAATGAAGTCGAGCTTCTTGGGGTCGAGCTTGTAGCGAACGGTGATGGCCATCCCGATGCTTAGCCCTTCTTTCGATTGCACGGTGAACACTTCGGGCTTTTTTCCGTCGGGTTCGTCTTTGCCGCTCGTGTCCTTTTTTTTTGAAGATGCTTCGAGACCGTCTTTGGAGGACGCAGTGGTCAGCACCTGATCACGCGTGTCGTAGAGCGCAACAGATTCCACCAGGGGCGTTACTACATGCACGCCGGGATAAAGCGTGCCCGGGCGCGTACCCGAGGTCTGGCTCACTCTGACGCCGCCCATGCCGCTGGGAACCACCACAATTCCAGAGGCAATCAGGATCGGCAGCCAGGCCACGGGTAACGCCCATTTCGCAGTGGCCCAGTTCAGTTGCGGCTTGACCGGTTGGTTGTCCGGATTCGCTTTGCGCAATTGGCGGTGGTACTGGACGACTTTGTACAGATTTTTGAAAACAGTGACCAGGGACCATACGATCAGTCCATAGCCGGTGAGTATCAGCAGGTATTTGAATAACAACATTGGTGTCTCCTTAAGATCGCTGCTGGCTTCTAGCTGCTAGCTTCTTAGCCCTTAGTACTTAGCCTTTAGCACTTAGCAAAATCGTGAGATCCAGTTCATTGCGACGGCTGTTGAGCGTGCGCCGAAACAAAAGACCAAGCAAAACCACAAGTGCCATCTCTTTGCTTCGCTCGTGATTTTGCTGGTCAATTTCATGATTGCTCTTCCTTCTGTTCGTGCTCGCTTACCTTGCTTTCCTAATCCCAAATCCTTTGCGGCCTTTGCGCCCTTTGCGGTGAATGATCTTGCTTTCCCGATCACTTGATTCTTTAGTTCTGTCCTGCATCCGCTGCGGCTATCTGTACTTCTGCGTTATTGGTGCTGGTGTCGTTCTTCTCGGGGTTGAAGACCTGAGCTACCAGTTCGTCGTGCTCGCTGCGAACGATCACTACATCGCCGACGCGAACCAGATTGAAAAGCTCTTCCACGTCTTTCTTGGCCATGCGGAAGCAGCCATGCGAAGCTGCCTTGCCGATCGAACTGGGGACGTTGGTCCCATGAATTCCGTACCCCTTTTGGCTCAAGCCCATCCAGCGCGTGCCCAGAGGATTGCTCTTGCCCGGCTTGATCACCTTGCCCTTGTGGTAATAGGTGGGGTTCTCGGTGCGGTTGATCACCGTGAAATCTCCGTCGGGGCTGGGAGTGGATTCCTTGCCCACCGCCACTGGAAACGTTTTGACGACTTGTCCGTTATCTACCAGCGCGAGTTGCCGGTCGGCGATGCTGATCATGATGAACCGTGTCAGGGTCTTTGTCTCAGTGCTTACCGGGACTTCCTGCATCGTTGCCGATGATGTCTGTAGTTGTACTGGAGCCGAAGGCTTCTGCTGCTGTTGGGCCGCCGCTAAGTGGCCGCCCCAGATGATCGACATAAGAGCGAATAAAGTCCTGATTGCCTTTGAGTTTTTGTTTTGGAGTGCTACGAGCCGCCGCATCGTTTTGCCCCTTTCCTTCACGCCATAAGGAAAAGCAGTGCAAAGACCAAACGACAAGTTATTTAATCTAAAGGGGTTAGGTTAGGTAAAAAGATCGGAGTTCGTGTCTTGAGAAAGACATTGTGTCTCGGCACACACAAACCAGGCCGCCAGTCGCTTTTTTGTGCAGCAAATCCATGAAATAGATTGTGTTACGGGATTGGCTTCAAATTGGCACACTCCATCTTCCAGGGAAATGCTTATTGAGTGTCGCCCTTCCGGGGCTCGTGTGCTCGTCTGACTTTTTCCCAGGGTTCCACTGCGTTGCACCCTGGGCTAACCTCATTAACGCACCTCCGGCACTGGGCATTTCAGTTACCCCAATGCGACAGCCCTCGCCCCCAAAATCGATAGGAGCGTGAAATAATGATTTGTTTTCTCTAAAGGAATTGCCATCATGCTTCCCCCTGAAATCGCCAGGCGTACTCACATCAAGGACGCTCTTGCAAAACGAGGCAGCCCCGGTTCGCGTTATCGAATTGCCACACCGGCGGCCGTCGTCGATCTCAATATTTTGGAAAGGAATCTCGCGACTGCATCACAGCTTCTCAAGGGCCGATCTGTAGCACTGCGGCCACACACCAAATCCCACAAATGTTCGTTTCTGGCGCGGCTCCAGGTTGATGCTGGCGCGGCTGGCGTTTGCTGCGCCAAACTTGGGGAAGCAGAGGCGATGGCGGAGAACGGAATTCAGTCCATCCTCGTTACGTCGCAGATATTTGGCCCGGAGGCAGCCGCGCGGGCTCTTCATCTTGCTGGGGCCATTCGGGACTTTGCCGTGGTGGTGGACAATCCAGTGGTCGTGGAACAGCTCAGCAGCGAAGCTCGTGCGCGCTCCTTCATTCTCCCGGTTTTGATCGATGTCGATGTGGGCCAGCGCAGGACCGGAGTTGTTAGTCCGCAGATGGCGATTGAAGTGGCAAGGGCGATTGCAAAGCAGCCATTCCTGAAGTTGCGCGGTGTCCAAGGTTATGGCGGGAGTTGGCAACATATCCATGGAGGCGAAGCACGACACGACGCAGTTTCCAAGGGCATGAGCGCATTGGTCAGCGTGATTGACGCATTGTGTGGGGAAGGCTTTGCGATCTCGGTTGTAACCGGCGCTGGCACAGGGACGCTAAAAGCCGATTTGTCCCTGGGAGTGCTCACCGAATTTCAACCTGGTTCTTACATCTTTATGGACCGCGAGTATCACGAGGCGCTAGGACACGAGGGGCCGCGATTTGAAACCAGCTTGTTTGTGCAGGCGCAGGTCATCTCCGCCAACCAGGCGGAACACGTCACGCTCGATGCTGGGCTGAAGGCTTTCGCCACCGATGGCCCAATGCCGAAGCCGGCCAGCGCAGGGTTTGAAAGCTGCGAGTACAAGTTTTTCGGCGACGAGTTTGGATTGCTGACCAAGCCGAATGGCGTCAAGATCAGGTTGGGAGATCGCGTCGAATTCGAGGTTCCGCATTGCGATCCGACTGTTGACCGGTATGACGTGCTGCACTTGGTTCGCGGTAACGTGCTGGTCGAGATCGTTCCTATTGAGGGCCGAGGCAGATCGCAATAGAGCTGAGGATAGTGGATTCATGCCTGATGTGGTGAGTCATTTGAATCCATGATGGCTCAGAGTAACTGCGCGGGGCCGAAGCCTAATGTCACTTACCAGCAAGTTTGAACTCGGCTTGCCAGAAAGCTCTCTCGTAAGCGACACTTTTATCTCTTCAAAATCTGGGAGGAACTATGGCAAGCGCTGCAACGCAATCTGGAACTTCAAAAGCTGCGGTCATTGGCTGCTGGCTGGGATTGGTGGGCGTGCTGGTTCTGCTGATCGCTGGTCCTGGTTACAGGTTGCATGGAAACCTTATGGTCGGCTTGCTTATGATCCCTATGGCGCTGTTACTTGGCTTGGTTGCCATTATCCTTTCCCTTATCGGGATTTTCCGCTCCCAGAGTAAAGGACGTGGATTGCTGGGACTCGTTCTGGGCCTGATTGCAGCGGGGTTGCCAGCCAGCAACATCAATACCGCAGCGCACTCACCCATTCATGACGTCAGCACCGACACGGCCAATCCTCCGAGGTTTGTTGCAGTCATGGCAGCGCGCAACAGCGTTCCACACGGCAATTCCGCGGACTATGATGACAAGACTGCCCAAAAGCAGCGTGAGATTTATCCTGATATCACTCCCGTGAATCTCGATGTTCCGCCTGCTCAGGCCTTTGACCGCGCCCTGGCGGCAGCCCGCAGCTTTGGTTGGGAGATCGTGGCCAACGATCCCTCACAAGGACATATCGAAGCGACTGCGACCACCTTCTGGTTTGGGTTCAAGGACGATATCGTCATTCGCATCACTCCCCAAGGCAGTGGCAGCCGTGTCGATGTGCGTTCGCTTTCACGTATTGGCGACAGCGATGTGGGCGTCAACGCGAAACGTATCAAGAGCTATGTGAGCAAGCTGAAGGTAAGCTAGATATCCTAGCGTTCCAGGTAATATCCTTCGCGGGCTTGCACGGAAAGGTCTTTCTGCTTGGTCGCGAGATGGATCTTGTGATATCCAATTCTGGAAGTTGCTTTGTCGGGCGTGTAACCCAGGCTGTACTGGCTCCGCAATTCTTCTTGGATCTGTCTGTAGATCTCTTCAATGGGCTGTTTTTTGGAGACTTCAAAAAGGCGGGCGCCGGTGTGTTTGGAAATCTGCTCTAGAGTCTTTTTGCCGTCGGGAAGCGATTGCTGAGGGAACCGCTGGCCTCTACCGTGCCGGCCCATACCACCTCCACCGGGGAAGCTAAACCCTCCCCTGTGTCCATAAGCTTCGTCATCTTTAAAGAGGATGGAATAGACGATCGTATCGGCTCGCTGCGCTGCCTCAATGGCGGTTGCCAAACTTAGCCTGCTGCCCGTATCAACACCGTCGGAAAGAATAATGAGGGCCTTTCTGCCCTGCTGCTTCTTCATCAGTTCGTCGGCGGCCAGATAGACGGCATCGTAGAGCAGGGTGCCGCCTCCGCCAAATCTTCGACGCTGACCTGGTTGGCCGCCCGAGGTAACGCGAGTCAAATCCGGCGGCTGCAGCAGCCCGAGAGCGGCTTCGAGTTTTTGACGCGAGGATGTGAGATCCTGAAGCAGCTCCACTTCGAAGTCAAAGTGAATCACGAAGGCAATGTCTTTGGACTCGCGCAGCATCTGATCCAGGAATCTGTAGCTGGCGCTTCGCTCCTGGTCAAGAACCCGCCTTTGGCTCAAACTGGTGTCCACGAGCAGGCCGAGCGTGAGCGGAAGATCACTCTCGTGCGTGAAATAGCGGATATCCTGCGGATGGCCGTCTTCTTCCAGCACGAAATCATCTTTGTTCAGGTAGCGAACGACCGCGCCATGCTTATCGTGCACGCTGGCAAGCACGTTGACGACCTTGACATCGACAGAGATAGTTGGCTCCTGCTGGCTGTGCAACGCTGGCCCTGTGAGCAACAGGAAAGCGATCGCGAAGCACAGCAGGAGCCAACCTACGGCTGGCGGTCTCACGCCAATCCTTGAACGATATCTGGACTTGAACAATTTCAAACAAACTGTCTCTTTCTTTTTGTATCTACTCAGATTGCGGCTTGCCCGAGTGTGCTCCTGGGGGTCCATGATGTCCGTGGGGGCCTTCGGGGCCTTCGAAGTTTCCATGCTCGCTTTCCATCTGTGTCATCTTAGCCTGCTGATCGGGCGTGAGGATTTGGAAAAATGCCGCTTTAGCTTTGGCATGGTTGGAAATCATCTGGGCGGTGAGGTTGCCGATGGTGGTTGCAGCTTGGTCAATCGCCGCCGTGTCATTGGATTTAATGGCGGAGTTCAAGCCATCATGGGCGGTTTTCAAGCTGTTGTGGATGTTCGTTTGGGTCGCAACCATATTGTTGAAGATGGTCGTCGCCTGCTGTTGCTGAGCGGCGGTTAGATCCAGGTGCTTCGTCAGCATGGCGAAGTGATGCTGCATGTGCGCCGCTGGATCGCCAGATGGCGGAGCCATTTGTTGCGCAAATGCTGATGAGGCCGCTAGCGCCAAGATGATTGCGAGTGACTTAACTGCGTTTTTCATGTTTTTCTTCTGCTCCTTATTGATCTAGTGCGTGTGAAAACCTATGTCGCCCCTCTGGGGCTTGTGCTTCATTTCCATGTTTCCCAGGGTTCCGCTACGCTCCACCCTGGGCTACTCTCGTTCGCCCCTTGCGGGGCTGGTTCATCTTAGCTTCTGGCTTGATCCCCGCCCTTAACTGAACGGTATTGCCCTAAAGGGCCGTTCTTCCACCGGTGCTTGAACCACAGTAAATCTAGAACTGCTATATGCTTCCTTTGATTAGAAGAGCCTGCGGGTCAAAGTTAGGATATCACCCGTCCTCGTGAAATAGAGAGTGCTATCGCGAGACTTGGATGCCCGGACCAAGTACCGCTACAAAGAAGACTGAAGCGATTGCTGCAGCGTTAGATCAGCATTTCAACGCAATGTCATCGTTTTTATTGCACCGTGACCTTGGCATTGGTTGTCCCAATCAGGCCGGTTCGGTTGTCCATAACGCCCAAGCGTAGAACATAGCTGCCCTTCGGAAGATCAAGCGGAATCTGGCATGGAAATCCGCTTTGCATGAGTTCTTGGAA
>DASZEU010000076.1:0-20129 GCA_035940535.1 Candidatus Angelobacter sp. | reverse complement strand
GAAAAGATTAGAGATAAATGACAAGCCCCAGCGGGGCGGCACAGATTTTCGGTTGTCTCTGCACTAAAGCTATTGATCGAAAAGGTTCATCAAAAGCTTAACTGAACCGTATTGACAGTAGCCCAGCATGATTCGGCGCTGCCAGGCGCCGAATCCAATGCTGGGTTAGCTTCCAAACCAACGGAGTCCCGTTAGGGACGGCTGAATCATTCTTCCTGGATTCCGTAAGCCGCCAATAATCTCTTGAATTGCTCTTCAAAGCTGATCCGCTTGTGATGTTCTGGTGGTCGCTCTTGTCTCGTTGGGACGCTCCGATATAGAACGCTCTCTATCCCTCCTGCCAAGAGAATCTTCCCCTTGCCGTAAGCTCTAGGTCTTCACGAAAGATACTTTTTCTAAACGGGTCAAATCACTAGGATGCGCATCCAGTCATCATCTTCAGAAATGAGCTTACTTATCCAGACCCAGGGTTTGGCCGGCCCTGTGGGCAATGAAAAGGACGAACAACAGCAGCAAGGGAATATTCCCTAGTTGGTTGCCCAGGTATCGCCACGCGGGTGAACCTGCCGGAAGCTGCCACGTACACAAAGTCAGGTTCAGCATAAAAAGGGCGCCCACTACCGAAAACACTCTTACGTACCAGCCCAGCACCATGGAGAGCCCGATCAGCAACTCGGCCACACCAACGGCATAGCCGGAGAGGACTGGATGCTGAAGTGTCATGTTTAGAAATGGCTTGTAGAAGCCCACGGCAGATTGGTCTACATATCCGTGGACATACTTCTCATATCCCCCTTGAGCAAAGTCGCGGTGAATGAGTTTGTACTGCGCGAAAAACAGGAACATAATCCCTACGGCAATTCGCGCAACAGCCATCCAAATAGACGATGAACCAGTATTTGAGATTTTCATAGAAAGTTATCACCACGGAAAGCTCAGAGAAAACCAAAAACAAAACCTTAACACTGATGATACTGATTTGAACTGATCAACACGGATCGGGGCCGATTTCAAATTTGCAGTTTCGAGAATCCATATCAATTATTCCGCATACATTATTCCGAAATCAGTGCTTCGGCTTCTATCTCCACCAGCATCTCCGGCGCCACCAGTTTGGAAACTTCCACCAGCGTAGTTACGGGCCGAATTTGTCCAAAAAATTCGCCATGGGCTTTGCCGACTTTTTCCCAATCGGCGATGTTGGTCACGTACATACGAGTACGGACAACATCGTTCAACTCCGCACCAGCTCGTTGTAAAGCAGATTCGATGTTGCGCAGGGTCTGCACGGCCTGTGTGTATGCATCTCCAATACCGACGATCTGGCCATCGGCTCCTGTGGCGGTAGTCCCGGAAACGTGGATAACATTGCCTACCCTTACAGCACGGGAGTATCCGACAATGGGTTCCCACTTGGTTCCGCTCGAAATATTCTGGCGTTTCATCGAGGTTTCCGCTCCTGTTGATCCAATACCTGATTGACCACGCGATCCGCGTCGCGGTTTCCCTCACGCCGGACATGGTCAATGGCAAAGTATGCCAACTTCCGCACCAGGGACCGGGCGCGCTCATAAAGTGGAACCAGCCCTGGGCTATTGACCTTGTATTGTCCTTTCATTTGCTTTACCAGCAATTCGGAATCGCTGAATACTTTGAGCGCGGGGATCTTTTCTTTTTGCGCATATTCCAAGGCAGCCAGCAATCCTGAATATTCAGCAAAGTTATTTGTTTTGAGGCCCAGGTATTCTCCTAGCTCCTTCACGATCTTTCCATCGCTGCCGCGAATAATTACGCCGTAAGCGGCGGGTCCGGGGTTTCCTCTGGCTCCGCCGTCAATATGAGCGGTTACGATATCGGATGGTGGAACTGCATTTCGAAACAAGCTCCCTTGGCTCAACGTCCCTCCGCGAGTCTTTCCGCCAGCCGTTCAGGCAGGCCGGCGGAATGGATTTTCTTTTGGGCTGCAGGAATATTGTAAGGAACGCGATAAAAAGTGATAGAGCCCTCATCCGCGTCATAAAGCAGGAATGCGGCGCGCGGATCGTTATCCCGCGGCTGGCCGACCGAGCCGGGATTGATGAGATAGCGGGTGCCGGGTCGCAGGTGAAACATGAAGTGCTGCTTGCCGGTCACGGAGCGGTATACAGGCATCAGCGTCTGCCAGCGATGGCTGTTTTCCTCCGAGAACCCGCATTGGATGTGCGTATGGCCAAAAAAGGTCAACTGCATATTGGTTTCGGCCAGCAAGGGTTGGGCGTCGTGGAGAACCAGGACATACTCATCCTCATCGCGCGCCGAACCGTGTACGAGCGCCACGTTCTCCATTCCAGTGAGCGGACCTTTAGGAAGCTGGCGCAAAAACTCGAGGTTCTCGTCGGTAAGATGGTTGTGGGTCCAAAGCGCGGCTAGGCCAGCGTTGGCGTTGAATCCATCCAGGCTGATCATGCCTGAGCACGCACGGTCATGATTGCCTCGCACAAATACTTTGCCTATATCCCGTACTCTTTGGGCGACCTCATTGGGATTGGCGCCGTATCCCACGATGTCTCCCAAGTTGAAAATCTGGTCGTAAGGGGGCGCAGCTTGCAGGCAGGCGTCCAGCGCCTCCTGGTTGGCATGAATATCGGATAGAACAAGAATTCGCACGGGTAACGAAAAGTCTAAATCATCAAAACTGATTATGGGGCACAATGCGCGCCCAATGTCCCGGTCCAACTTCCTGAAGTGCCAAGGAGTTTCGCACTTGGTCTTGCTTTTCTACAGTTACTAAAGGTCTGGAACGATCAGTTCTTAACGTTGGAATGGCGCCAATCAAGCCCCGCGTATAGGCGTGAGCAGGCGAGGTAAAGATACTCCGGACTGGCCCAATCTCCACGACTTCTCCTGCATACATCACCGCCACGTGGTCAGCCACTTGGGAAACCACTCCCAAGTCATGGGAGACAAACAGCATGGCCAGCCGGTATTTCTCGCGCAAGGTGTGCAGCAATTCCAGAATCTGGGCTTGAATGGTGACATCCAGGGCCGTGGTTGGTTCATCGGCAATCAGGAGTTGCGGATGATTGACCAAAGCCATGGCGATCATGACGCGCTGGCGCTGCCCTCCGGAAAGCTGGTGAGGATAATCGCGCGCACGGCGATCAGGATCTGGAATAGCAACCTCTCGTAAAACGGCCAGCGTGCGCTGCCAGGCATCGAACTTGTGCAGGTTCTGGTGGGCGCGCACAGCCTCCGCTACCTGGTCGCCCACGCGCATTACAGGGTTTAGGGCGGTCATTGGCTCCTGAAAGATCATGCTGATGCGTGACCCGCGCAGGCGCTGCATGGCTTGCTCCGGCAAGGCCAACAAGTTTTCTTCGGCGAATACGATTCGTCCGCTGATGCGTGCCTGCGGGGGCAACAGCCGCATAATCGCCAGCGATGTGACCGATTTGCCAGAGCCTGATTCACCCACCAGACCCAACGTGCCAGATTCAGCAATGCTGAAACTCAAGTCACGCACCGCAGCTACTTCGCCTGTCTGCGTGGCAAAGCTCACATTCAAACGCTCGATCTTCAGCAATGCTTCCATGTTCATGATGCGGATTGTAACGAAGGCACAAGCCAACACATTACACAGCAAGACGCTTGCAGGAAAGGCTGCATTTGGAGCCGAGACGGGGCCTAAAGATGAAGAAACTCAAATAATAATGGTTTTGGAAATCCCATGATTTCCCCCTGAAAACAGAGTCAAATACTTAATTATTTATGGTTTTGCAAGGGTGCTGACAAATGATATAGTACGCCATAATCCCCTTGGATATGCTGGTCGCAGCGTCGTATAAGTAAGAAGATCTTCATGAGCGGTTAAGATCCTGCTTGTGCCCAGGACCTTTCAAACTGGTGCAAGATCCAGGCTAATGCAAATGTAGATGTGAAAATCGCCTGGCGAAAGGAAAGACGCCATCTTGGTTGCGCAGCATCTGAGAAAACCATTGTCCAACGCCGCAAGGCAATGGAGGCATGCGCTCCAAATCCGGATGCGCCGCGTGGCGGCGGTATTTCTTTTTTTCCTTTTGGCGTTCTCGCTGCCGGTCCGAGCCCAACACTACAGCTTTAAGAGCTATGCCGAAGACCAGGGACTTACCAATCTCTCGGTCAATGTCATGCTGGAAGACCGAAATCAGTTGGTTTGGGTAGGCACCGACAACGGTTTGTACTGGTATGACGGCAAGACTTTCCGGGAATTCGGAGGGACGGAAGCGTTTCGAAGCAAGAATATTCAATCCCTGCATGAATCCGCTGATGGGACGCTTTGGATTGCTACACGCAAAGGGCTACTGCGCCGGGCTGCCGATCACTTTACAACCGTCGATTCACAGGAACCGATAGAAATCGTAGGGGCAAGTACTCTTGCTTCGGACGGACAAAACCGCCTGTATCTTGCCAGCAAGAAGGGGCTGGTGCGCATAGAGGCTGCGAAAGACGGCGCCAGCTATCATTTTCAATGGTTGTTCAGCAAGCCGGTTCGCAGCGTTGCGCTGGATAGCAGCGGAACGGTCTGGTTCGGTTGTGAAACCAGCTTATGCCGGCTGGATTCTGATCACGCTGTAAATGCCGGTATTCAATACCATCTCCCAGAGCAGCAATGGGACACCATACTTACAGACTCTCAAGGGAACCTTTGGATTCGAAGCCTGAGGCGGCTATTCGAACTGGTCAAGGGAACGCAGGCGTTTGTTGCACGCGACGCCGGCCTTCCCGCCAGTGGCACGATCGGGGTTTTATCGCGATCTCCTGACGGGAGCATATTTGTCCCCCTCGATACGGGGCTTGCTATTCCTGAAAACGGCACTTGGCGAATCATCGATTCGACCAATGGCTTGACTTCCGATTCGGTTTGTTGCGTTTTGCAGGACCACGAAGGTTCTTTGTGGCTCGGCTTGCGCGGGATGGGCATTCAACGCTGGATAGGGTTTCAGCACTGGGAGAGTTGGACCAGACTCGACGGGCTTTCCAATGATCGGGTATGGGGGATGACCAGGGACTCCCAGGGCGTGCTATGGGTTGGTACCCATCATGGCCTGAATGCGATGGATCCCAAAACCGGCAGATGGCGTGCGTGGCATGAACGTGATGGACTTCGCGCTGAGATGACTCCTTCGATCGCCATCGACCATCACGGTGAAATATGGGCGGCATCGTTTCCTGGAGGAGTTTCGCGTCTTAGCAGCCAAGGGAAGGTGATCGCCAGCTATGGACGCGAATCCGGCCTGTTGAATGACCGAGTTTTGGGAGTGCTTGTTGATGCTGAAAATCGCATCTGGGTAACCCCTATCAATGGGGGGCTCTTCCGCAGCGGTCCGGTTTCGGAACGCAACCCTGCACTTTATTTTGAGCAAGTCACTGTGCCTGCGCCCGGTCCTAACGAAGTTTTCTTTAGGCCAATCATCGACAGACGCGGCTGGCTGTGGGTCCCCGGAAGCTATGGTTTGGTGTGTCTTCGGAATGGCCAATGGAAAAGGTACGGGATGGAAGAGGGTTTGACGAGAAGCCAGGTTCGTTCGGTGGCTGAGGCTGCGGATGGCGCAATCTGGATTGGCTATGGGGAGCCGCTGGGCGTAAGCCGACTGGTATTTGACGATCAGAATAAACCGCCTGCGATTACTCACTACACCCATCTAAACGGTCTCTACTCCGATCAGATCTACTTTATCGGTAGCAGCCCCACAGGCGCAGTGTATGTGGGCACCGACCGGGGTGTCGACGTTTTCCACCAGGAGAAATGGCACCATTACGGTCGCGCGGATGGCTTGGTTTGGGAAGACACCAACCTGAATGGCTTTTTGGCAGAGCCCAATGGAGACGTTTGGATTGGTACCGGTCGTGGCCTTTCCCATTTTCGTCCGCCAAAAACTTTCTCTGCGCCCACTCCGCCAAGGGCTCTGGTCACCTCGGTGCAGTTTGGGAGCTCAAACGAAACTTGGCACGTTCTGCAAGCCAAGCCGTACGAATGGCCGGATTCTTTAACCACCAAATATGCCAACCAATTGACCATCATCAAATTTACCGCCTTGACCTATCTGCACGAAGATCAGGTGCAGTTTCGATATCGTTTAGGAAAAACACAAGACACTTGGAGTGAGACCCGTGACCGGGAGATTCGCTACCTTCATCTGCTGCCCGGTCGACATACGTTTCAGGTGATGGCGCGAGTTCCCGGCAGCGACTGGAGCTTGCCAGCAGAAGTTTCGTTTTCCGTAGTTCAGCCGTTTTGGGAGACCACTTGGTTTCGGCTCCTGGAAGTGCTGGCAGTGCTGGCGCTTTTGGTCGCTTGGTACTGGAAATGGCGGATGATACGCATCCTGCGTCAACAGGCGCGCCTGAAAGAACAGGTGACTGCTGAGTTGCGGACAGTCAATGCCCAACTGCAGGCCGCCCGTAAAGCTGCCGAATCGGCAAACCATGCCAAGAGTGAGTTCCTGGCTAATGTGAGCCATGAGATGCGTACCCCGATGAACGGGATTATCGGCATGACCGAACTTGCGCTGGGGACCAGTTCTTCGCCCGAACAAAGAGAATACCTGCATCTGGCCAAGGTTTCCGCTGATTCACTGTTGATCGTGATTAACGACATTTTGGATTACTCCAAGGTCGAAGCGGGAAAACTCACTTTGGATCCCGCACCTTTCTCGTTGTCCGAATTTCTGGCGATAACCATAAAACTATTGACGGTCCCGGCCCAGCAGAAGGGACTTGAACTTACTTTGACCGTTGAAGATGGCCTTCCGGACGCGTTGATTGGAGATGCCGGAAGATTGCGGCAAATCCTCACTAACCTCATTGCCAATGCCATCAAGTTCACAGAACGCGGTGAGGTGGTGGTTTCAGTGAAAGCTGTTCCCCAGGAATCGGATTCTGAAACAACATGCCTGCATTTTTCAGTTCAAGATACCGGCATCGGAGTACCTGAAGAAAAAATCGAGGCAATTTTTGCTCCTTTCGAACAGGCTGATCGATCTACAACGCGCAAATTTGGCGGCACTGGACTTGGGCTATCAATCTGTTCGCGCCTGGTCAAACTGATGGGAGGAAAAATCTGGGCCGAGAGCCGGCATGGCCAGGGCAGCACTTTTCATTTCATTGCCTATTTTAAGAACCAACTATCAACTGCCGGCAAAGAGGTCAGGAGCCTGCCACCAGAGTTGTCTCCCGTGCAGTGTCCACAGGCGCCGGTAACTAAGAATGGCAATAATGCCCTGCATATTCTGGTGGTGGAAGACAACCACATCAACCAGCACCTCGCAGTTAAGCTGCTGGAGCAACTTGGGCATACGGCAGTCGTGGTTGAAAATGGAAAAGACGCCGTGGCTGCTGTAGAAAAGAATTCCTTTGATCTGGTGTTCATGGACGTGCAAATGCCGGAGATGGATGGACTGGAAGCTACGGCGATTATTCGCGCGAATGAAAAGGCCAAGGGCACCCACATTCCCATTGTCGCCATGACAGCTCACGCCATGATCGGAGATCGCGAACAATGCCTGGAGGCCGGGATGGATGGCTACGTGTCGAAACCGATTTCGACCCAAGAGCTGTCCAAGGCCATCGACGCGGCGCTTGCCTGCAGGTCTGGAAAACTCGAATCCTGACCAAAACACATTTCTTTTGCTTTACATCTAAGAAAGCAAGCTAGTATCGTAAACATTCTGCTTTAGCCCGTAAAACCATAAACTGAAGAGAGAGACCCCCAAAAGAATGTTCCAATCGAAAACCTCGCGCGGTGAAGAAACGTTTTTGTTTGCCAAGAATTTTTTCCAGCACCCTATGATGCTAGGCTCCATCATTCCGAGTTCCCGTTTCCTCATTGACCGGTTGCTGCGCAAGATCGATTGGGACCGTGCGCAAACCATCGTTGAATACGGGCCGGGTGTGGGGACGATTTCAGCTCACATCCTTCGCAGGATGTCTCCGCAGGCCAAGCTGGTGGTTTTTGAGATGAATGGAGATTTTGTCCGCTACATGCGGCGCTCTTTTCCCGATCCCCGGCTGCATGTGGTCCATGGTTCGGCGGAAAATGTTCGTCCAGAGCTGAAAAATTTGGGCCTTCAAGGCACCGACTACATTATTTCCGGCATTCCGTTCAGCCCCATGTCCGACACCTTGCGAGCCAAGATCATGCGAGAATCGCGCCAAGCCTTGAATCCAGGCGGAGCCGTGCTGATTTACCAATTCTCTCGCACCGTGTTGCCTTATCTGCGGGAATGCTTCAACCAGGTTCATCAGGACTTTGAACCCCGGAACATTCTTCCCGCACGGTTGTTTTATTGCCCGACGGAAGCAGTCTAGAGAATAAGAAACCCTGCTACTGATCTGCTCTGTTACGATATTTCTCTAAGTCTGCTTTTGTGACTTCTTCAGGCGGTACCAGTCTGTAATGCTTCTCATCGCAAATTGTCACACCGTGTTCGCCTTCTTCGAACTCGAATAGTGCGATAACCCCTTCGGCCATGAACTGAGCCGCGATTGCTCGGCATATCAACGAAGGGAACTTGTGAGCACAGACGGCCAAGTCTTGTTCGATCTGAACAATGCTCAGCTTGTCATTCCCACCTTTCGCTTGCACTGGAAAGACATAATGCGCGCCCTTTTTATCAACTCCGATGTATATTTCATCTGTCTCGACCTGCCCCATATTTGGGGCAGTCGTGCGAAGATGGTTTTGCAATGAGTAACACGCCACGCCGGTGAAGATATCAATAAGTCTGTTGTACCTAACTTTGGCCAGCAGCGCTTGTTCGTCGCTAAGTGCGTACTTCGCAACAATACCGGGAGTCGCATCGGGCACTTTTGTCGTTGACATATTCTCGTTCGGCATGATGGGCTTGCTGCGCACGAGAACGAACCGGTATTTGGCTCTTCCAGTAGACCGGATAATCCACGTCTCGCCTTCACCAGCGAGGTTTTGAATGCTCTCTGGCAAACCTGCCCGGTATCGAAGGCTGTACACCAAGTCGCCAAGGTTCTTTGGTAGATCAATCTTCAGCTCTCTCGCTGCGGTCACGAGTTCCTCACGCTCGAAGTCTACTTCCCGCGTACCTACTTGGTATTTCGAGTGGAATATTCGCTCGATAATGGCGGTGTATACGTTCTTTTGATTCATCATTGCTTCCCTTGGGCTGCTCTTAGCTCCAGGCCAGCGCAGCAGCACGACTTCTTCTCGAAGCTGTTCCTTCGTGGCAGTTGATAGTCGAGTTCTGAAAAGATCAATGCCCACGACTTCGTAGCCCAGAGAGTCCGCGATGCTGGCAAGAAGCTGACCAGTGCGTATCATCACTCGCAGATAGGAGGCTTGATCACCGACGACATAGGCGAGATGCGCACCCGGTCGCAGCACTGAACGAAGCTCGGACAGGTGCCGCAACATGCCCCCGAAGTATAGCTTCGTCACTCGTGCGTAAAGCTTCTCAAAGCCGGAAGTCTTCTTGAGAGCAATGCGCCGCTTTTCAATAGCTTCTGCAATGTCCTGAATTTCGTCGTGATCTGCAACGAGCAGGTCATCCCGGTCAAGAATGTAGACGCCTCTTGTGTTTGAGCGCACTAAGTCTTGCTTCAAACCGCGCAGGTCTTGCTTACTTCTGATAAAGCCCAGCAGCACCGACTCAAGTCGCGTCGTGCGTGTGTAATCCTTCTCGTTCGGGTACGGTGGCGACGTGATGACGGCATCTATGGAGTCGGGTTGCAAGACTCTCAGCATCTGGCGAGCGTCAGCATGGTGTACAACAGCGCCGGCTGCAGAGAGTTGCCGCACCGCTCGTAAGTCACTGACCATGCCTTGCACTGCGCGCAACCATAACATGACGGCTGGCGCATCTCTCTTTGGCTTTCCGACTCCGACTTCTGGCCCGAAATCGAGATTGCTGATACTAAATACCAGCACCTTCGCTAAGGCAAGCCGCTCGTGCCCTGAGAGGCGACTGTCTCTGTATTCGTGCAATACATCGAGCAGCAAGAGCGTTCTGTGTAGGGGCAACGGACTGATGGAGTTTGTGAGTAGCAGGTCTTCAATATCAGATGCGAGCGTGCGCAGCTTATTTTCATTGCACAACTTCGTCTGCTTCGAATCGAAAAGAGGTAACTCGCCGACTTCAGCCAGACCGTCTTGTTCGAGTCTCTCGATCGCAATCTCAGCAATCTTCTCGGCGTGGCAAAGCAGGTCGCCAGGGTCGATGTCCCAGTCGAGCTTCACGCGGCTCGCGAAACATGGCATCGGGTTTGCTTCGATACCGACACTGGGGATACCCAGCTTCTTGCATTCGACCAACGTCGTACCCGTGCCACAGAAGGGGTCAAGTACCGTCATGTCGGAACCGACCCTGAAACGGTTCAAGTAATCGCGAACGAGGTGCGGGGGATAAGATAGAACGAAGCGATACCAGTCATGGACAGAGTAGTCTTCAGCCCGGAGCTTGTTGTTCTCCTTGATAGGCGGAAGACCAGGGCTTGTCAGCGTAGCGTCAGCCTGTGCCATCGTGAATGAATGATGCTAACACGCTTGTCTGACGAGTTTCATCTAAAAGCAGCGGCCTTTCGCATGAGAGGTGCAGCCCTAATGGTCATTGAAGCTCTGATTTATTCACAACCATGGATCTCGCTGCAAGTCCTTGAACTAATAAAAGCACTACGCTTCTCAAAATATCTCCAAGATTCCGATCCTCCAATTTCGGGTAGCCTAATCATGAGATTTCTATTACGACCTTCCCAAACGTCTCGTTAGATTCCAGCCTCTGGTGTGCCTTGCTGATGTCTGCCATCTTGAATGTACTGTCGATGTTGGGATGCAGAACTCCGTTGGCGAACAGCGGCACCACCTCTGATGCGAACGACTGCGTGACCTGAATTTTTTCTTCCAGAGCACGGGCTCGCAACACTGTACCTCGTATCTGGAGACGTTTACCCATTACAAAACGCGAATCTAGTTCATAAGAGCCGCCGGCAACGGTTCCAACAAGCATGATTCTTCCTTTAGTGGCCATTAGCTTCTGGCTGGCCTTCACGTAAGGGCCGCCCACCAGATCGAGTACTACATTGATTCCTTTTCCGCCAGTCCATCGCTCGGCGGCCGATGCCAGTTCGTCAAAGTTCTCTTGAATGGCGAGACCTGCTTCCAGTCCCTCTTTTTTTGCCTTCTCAATCTTGTCTTTCGTGCGGGAAGTACCGTAAGGCACGGCTTGGATTGCTCGGACAAGTTGTACGGCAGCCAAGCCCACTCCGCTGCCTACGGAATGAATCAGGACCGTCTCGCCTGGGCGCAGGTTGGCCTGCGTCCAGAGCGCATCGTGTGCGGTTATAAAGGCTTCAGGAATGGCCGCTGCCTCCACCCAACCAAGATTGCTGGGAATCTCCGCCAGAAGGCGCTCCTGGATAACCACATATTCGGCTTGCCCGCCGCCCCCTACGAGGCCAAAAACTCGCTGCCCGATTTTCCATATCTTTACCTGCGGGCCAATTTCCGCCACCTCGCCCGCAAATTCGAGGCCGGGAATTTCCTGGGGGAATCCTGACGGCGCCGGATACCGGCCTTGCCGCTGCAATAAATCTGCCCGGTTCAAGGCCGAGGCGCGAACCCGCACCAGGACTTGGTCTGCGATGGCTTCTGGCCGGGGAACCTCCCGGATTTCCAAAACTTCCGGCCCACCGGGCCGGGATATCCAAACTGCACGCATAGTTTTCATTTTGATGCTCATTTTGAGACATTACTTGCCGCTCTGGCCGGTCTCCGATATCATTTTTACAGCAATGTACGAAGACTTTCACGCAACCGACCGCTGGACCGCCCAGAAACTCCACTGCCTTTATCAGGCGTTAATCGTGGCCATAGCTACCCGCCATGCGGATGCTGTGGACATCAAATTTGTGGTTAATGGCCAACCCGTATGGATTGCCCTGCCGCATCCAACCTGGGTGGAGTACAACAAGCGGACGGGGCGAGTCATCACAGATCCGCTGGCGATTCAAATTGCAGGACATTACCTTAAATCTGCCATTGAGACTGGAAGTTATGAGCATGGGCGCGAGATGTACACCCTTACTGTGGACGAAACCCTTGCGCATTTGAATGCAGTTCTTAATGAAGTTGGCGCGCCGCCCGATGCGCTCGTAAAAGAAGCGCCGGTAAGAGATATGTTGGTAACGACGGCCTAGCGCCTCCAAAAATCAGGCTAAAAAACCCGTTTTATGCGCTTATCCCCTTGCCGGGCGCTCCGGGCTTTTGAGCAACAGGAGACCCTAAATCATGTCAGCAACACCCGTATTGGATACAACGGCTTTATTGGAATCCCTTATTGAGAGCAGTTACCGTAATTTACGCTCCAGCCCGCTGGTGGAGCACGCTATTCGTCGCGACGAGGGCCAATTGGCGGACAACGGCGCGCTGGTTGCCTATACCGGAAAATACACGGGCCGAACGCCCAAAGACAAATTTACCGTAAAGGACTCCATTACTGCCGACAAGGTGAACTGGGGTGATTCCAACTTCGCCTTCGACCCCGAGAAGTTCGACCTGTTGTTCGACCGGGTGGTCGAATTCCTGAGGGGCCGTGATCTGTTCGTCCAGTATCTTTATGCGGGCACCGATCCGAAATACCGGAGGGCGGTGCGGGTCGTTAATCAATACTCTTGGCATAATCTCTTCGTTCGCGCCCTGTTCATTCGCCCCAACTCTGAGGAGATGAAAAGCTACGAGCCGGAATTCACCATCGTCTCCGCACCTGAGTTCCAAGCCGATCCGCAACGTGACGGCACGCGCTCGGAAGCGTTCATCATCGTCAACTTCACCCGCAAGATCATCCTCATCGGTGGAACCAAGTATGCGGGCGAGATGAAGAAATCGATCTTTGGCATCATGAATTTCCTGCTGCCTGAGCGCAACGTCTTTCCTATGCACTGCTCCGCCAACGTGGGCAGGCATGGCGATACCGCCCTCTTCTTCGGTCTTTCCGGGACCGGTAAGACGACTCTTTCCGCAGACCCCGAGCGATTGCTGATCGGCGATGACGAGCACGGATGGAGTCCCGATGGCATTTTCAATTTTGAGGGCGGCTGCTATGCCAAGTGCATCAAGCTCTCCAAAGAAAACGAGCCCCAGATATGGAATGCAATCCGGTTTGGCGCAGTCCTCGAAAACGTGACTCTCGATCCGGTGACTCATGCGCCCGATTACAACGATGACAGCCGCACAGAAAACACGCGTTGCGCTTATCCCGTGGATTATATTGAAGGTGCAGTGATTCCGGGCATAGGAAAGCATCCTAAAACCGTAATCTTCCTCACCGCAGATGCCTTTGGCGTCCTTCCTCCCATCTCGAAGCTGAATCCGGATCAGGCCATGTATCACTTTCTCTCCGGCTACACTGCCAAAGTTGCAGGCACCGAGGCTGGCATCAAAGAACCGCAGCCTAATTTTTCCACCTGCTTTGGCGCTCCCTTCCTTCCCTTGCGGCCCAACGTTTACGCCGAGATGCTAGGACGGCGCATCCAGGAACATAACGCCCAATGCTGGCTGGTAAATACAGGATGGTTTGGCGGTCCGTATGGGACAGGTGAGCGCATGAAGCTGGCTTACACGCGATCGATGGTGCGGGCGGCCATTGAAGGCCAACTCGCCAACGCGGAGTTTACGCTAGAGCCAGCCTTTGGTTTCACGATCCCTAAATCGTGCCCAGGGGTCCCGCCAGAGTTTCTCGATGCCCGTGGCGCATGGAAGGACAAAGCTGCTTACGACAAAGCCGCAGCCGATCTCGCGGCGCGCTTCGCCAAGAACTTCGAAAAATTTCAGGTGCCCGAGAAAATTCGGGCCGCCGGGCCCAGGTCCAGGAGCTAGAATCTGAACAAGAAAATGCCAAGCCAATGGAGGTGCCGAGCTGGTCAGGCTCGAAGCAAGAATTGGAAGCTCTTTCTGATGGAAGGCTTGGTATCGCAACAAATGCCAGAAGAAGAGTTTGGACTTCGGTGAAGAACAAGATGGATGCCCTACTCGCGGAACATGAGCGCGAGGAGGCGCGCTGATAGCTCAGCCCAGAGTGGAGCATAGCGGGCCCTGGGAATCCCGGCGAAAGCTTAAACGGGCCGTCGTACCATGGATTCCAGGATCTCAACATATTTTGTGAATGCAGCAGGATCACGCCAGCGACGAAAATCGAGAACCGATTCCCCAAATCTTTGTACAAGTGAACTCCAGGTAAATGTCCCTGATTCAGTGCAGGCTTCCGCTATATCCTCAACGAGCAGGGGAATTACCGGGGATTGATTGCGGCTAAACTCCTTTCCTACCCAACCGCTTGAGAATACTCCTGGGCTTATTACCAGTATCAAACGTTCGGCTTCGTCAATATGTCCAAATAAATCAAAGGCCAACTCACGGTCATCGTCGAATTTTTCATTGCGTGTGTCCTGAGGTCCAAACCAGCTTGGTATTCCTCGCCAGAGGAGCGCCTCTCGTAGATAGCCGGCAAAAACCCTGTCATGGGTGTGGGAATAGCTGATGAAGCATTTGTAATAAGGATGGTTTCGGGCATAAAGTTCAGCCGCACGTAGCGCATACTCGGGAACCATGCAGGCGTGCAGCAGGGCTTGCGCCAAGGGAACCGAGTGAATTAATGAGAAATGGTCGATATGGCAATGGGAGATGTACACAGCATTTTCAAATCCTTCCGCGTTGGCCAGCTTCGTGGAGCCAAAATAAGTGCCGCCTAAGGTTGCCCTGGCGAATGAAGAACCTGTCAGATCGGTGGTGAGAAACTGCGTATTATGAAGGTCCGCGCCGTTAAGCTTCGCTCCAGTAAGAGAGCAACTTCGAATCATTGCTCCATTGAGATCGGCATCATTGAGATTGGCGCCTGAGAAATCAACCATGTGGAATATAGCAGAGCGCACATTTGCATTGCTTAGATCAATCGATCGAAGAGATAGTTCCTGGAAACGACGAAAGATCCCTTTATGTCGGCTGAGCGTCGATTTCGGAGCAAGATGATTGATTTTTGCGTCACTGAGATCGGGTCGTAGATTCGGGTTTCTGAGTCGCCATTCGTTCCAAGCAATACTCCCGAGACGAATCTGGTCCAGGTGGCTATTGTCCATTCTTGTTTGCCGGCCCCAACTATGAAACGATGCGACTGAGATGAGATGAGTTGGTAAAACCAGTACTGTGCCAGCTTACGCGGCTTTATCAGTGTTCGGATATTTTTCGTTGATCGATGCGCTGATCTGCTCGATGAATGACGTTGGCTGGCCGTCGGCGTACTGACCCAGGCGTTCACGGAGCAAGTCCAACAGCCTAGTGACACGGCGCACACGATGGGCCTCTGCCGCTTCTTGGATGCGTTGAGGCTCGACCTTAGCGGCAGCCTCAAGGTACTTCCAAAGCAGGTCCCGCATGTTGTCTAGAGCGGATTTGAAATCGGTGACTAGATGGATGTCCAAATCGTTAAGCTGTTCCTGCCTGGGCGCTGCGGACGCATCTAATGCCATCCAATAAAGTTCACCGTGAAGAGCCACAAGCTCACCTGTTATCGATTGGATTCGTTTGGCGAATTCACCTGTACCACATCGGGAGCTACTACTGGACATTTTGACCTGCTTTCCTACTGCAATTAGATCGTAGCTCGTGCTGGTGGTTGCCAGCACCAAAGGCCATGTACCGCTGCGGACACCGCAGTTACCTGGGCCGTTGTTAAGTGTAGACTTATCGTTTTTATCTGCAACAAAAATCAACGAGCCGACAGAAAATTTATTGCCGCCCTTTTATGAGTTTTCTTTTATCTTAGAGTCTTATGTGGAAACACAAGGTTGCGTAGCGTAATTTCTACACCACGAACAATCCTTAATAACCGGAAATCTGCGGAGTTTTAGAAATGTACTACCGAAAAATCTCTATTCAATATCAGCATGGCAGCGAGTTGCTTCCGTGCCCCATCAAGTGGCTCGACAATTTTTCGATGCGCAACTTCACCAATGATTCAATTTTTGATGACACCTTGCCAGTGTCCGACGGCTTGATGGAGATCGGAACGCGCGTGCCTCTGCAGCGTTTACAAGAAGCTATGGAGGATTGGTTTCAAAGAAAGAGCTACCTACCCAAAGGCGGTGCTTTAGCGTTACAAGAAGTTGTGCCGAGCGATCACCCGTCTCGGATCGCTCCATGACAGCTCTCTTTGGGGTTCTAAGTGGTCAACTAGCCGTGGATACCGGATCGCCTGATTCTTCAAAGGTGACCTTCATGACCATCAGCACCTTGTCATCCACATTCATACTGGCTGTGGAGTAGCCGGCTACGTCTGCCAGGACGGCATCCACAATGGCCTGGGCAGGTTTTTCGCGGTTGCGCCGGACCCGCTCGGCCAGACGCAAGGGACCGTATTCGTGTCCGTGCTCATCGGAGATCGAGGTGATTCCATCGGTGCAACAGACCAAGACATCGCCGGATTCCAGCTTAATGGATCCTCGTTTGTAATCGGCTGCCGGGAAAAGGCCAATCACCGTGCCACCCTCTTCCAGCAACTTTATATCGCCCGTCCTGCCGCGAACCAAGGCGGGCGGAACGTGACCGGCATTGATGTAATGGATAATGTTCCGCCGCGTATCCACCAATCCAAGAAACACGCTCAAGTATTTGCCTGACTTGGTGTTGTTGTAAAGCATCTCGTTCAGAGAAAACGCCAGCACCTCAAGGGAATGAAGGTGCATAACCAAAACACGCAATGTGGCCTGAAGATTCGCCATCACCAGGGCCGAAGCGACCCCTTTGCCTTCTACGTCTGCCACGACGAGCAGCAGCGATTGTGGTCCGAGATTCAGAAAGTCGAAGTAATCTCCACCCACCTCAAAACATGGGTCGTTCAAAACTGCGATATCGTATCCCGGCACGATCGGCGGAGATTCCGGCAACAGGCTGCGCTGGATCGTACGAGCCAGCGCAAACTCTTTTTCGGTGCGCTGTTTTTCAAGAGAATCACGGTGTACGCGGGCATTCTCCAGGGCCATCGCCATGTGACCCGTGAGCCGGGAGAGAAACTCAACATTGGCAGCGGAAAAAGACCCTTCCTGAGAATTCAGCAGTTGAATGACGCCAACAATGTGACCGGAATGGTGACGGATAGGCAGGCTCAGAAGCGATTTGGTGCGGTAATTGAATTTCTGGTCAAAGCTGGAATCGAAGAAGTCCAGGCTGTAGGCATCTTCGACGTTGATGGTCTCGCCGGTCTTGGCTACACGTCCGGCTACGCCCTCGCCGAGGGGAATACGGATTTCCTGATGATCCAGGCCGGAGGCCACAATGGACCAGACTTCATTGTGTTTATGGTCTACCAGGAATACGCTGCCTCGATCAGCCTTGACCTCGGTCCGGGCTATTTTCAGGATGAGTTCCAGTAACTCCGTAAGATCCAGTGTGGAGTTCAGCAGGCGGGTAGCCTCAAACAACGTGGAAAGTTGACTGATTGCCCGGTCTTTTTCCTGCGACGCCAGTACATTCTGTAGCCTGGTGGCACTCATCTGCGCGTAGAGCCGCCACCAGACCAGGCGCTCCTCCGAAGTTTCAGTACGGCTGTAGATCACCAGGACTCCCGCGACCTCGCCTTCAGCCAGCAAGGGATAACCGCTGATGTAGGTAAGGCCCGTCTGCCGGGCAAAATCCTGGTCGTCTCGGCCAAAGGTAGCTAGGACAATATTCTCGATGCGCTTTCGGTTATGGGCGATCTTTCCAACGACTCCTGAGTCAGCAGGTACATAGTCAAGGCGGTGCTGGCCCTGGATGCCTGCGGAATTGGTCAGGTAACAGGAGGCGGACGCCTGATCCCACAGCCAAAGTTCGGCTCGGTCAGCATCAAATTCCTCAACCAGCACAGCGGGCACGGTAGCCATGGCATCCTGGTCCATGCGCGCAAACTCGGCAGCAGCGTTTGCAAACGCGCTCATATAGTCTTTGGGTTGTACCTTTGCCTTTAGCAAACCAAGCCGCCTGATTTCAATAATTTTTTGGGCCGCAACCTCGATAATCCAGGCCGCCTGACCCTGCTGCTCTTGGGGGGAAGTCGGACTAGTTTATGAAGAAGTTACCCCAAATGTAAAGCAAAAGCTGAATCCAGCCGCGCAGGTGGAACCTCGTTTCTCATCCCTGTTTCCCTAAAGTTTTCCTGGGCCGCGCAAAGATCATCACGAACAGTTCTCTTTATCGAAACGGATTTGCTGCCAACGTGCTGCCTCGAATCAGCCTTCTAATGTAAGTTACCGAATTTATAAAAACAATTCATACCAAGTTAGCTCCTTGCTATTTACTTAAGCGTGAATAGAGCCTTTGGATTTATCTTGAGTGGAAAACCTAGATGTCTTATTCTTTTTCTTTCAATGCTCAATCCCCCGCATAGATCTCGTAAAGTATTGAAAACAAAGAATCGCGCATAAATTAGAAAGCAAATATTTTGCTAATACGGGGGTTCAGTAAGCAGCCACTCCCTTCGTACCAGGATTCTAAGCTGCTGTTTAGGGATATTCTTCGTCAAAATGAAAGTATATTTTAGGAATGCGTGAGACTCTCTTATGAAGCCTTCTGTTAAGCATTTCATCATCTTCGGCATAGCCACTGGAGTGCTGTTCCTGAGTTCCTGCGAAACCAAGAACTCCAAAAAAACAGTTCCGGCTCCGCAAGCGCTTGCACCCACGGTTGAACAAAAGCCGGTCGTAGCACCGCCTCCTGAGCCGGTGGTTCCCCAGGTGAAACCAGAACCTCCGAAGCCTGATCCTGTCGTCGCTACGATTGCCCTTGCCGAGCAGGCCTACCAGTCTGGCCAAGCCGATTACAAGGCCGGACATCTGGATGCCGCCAAGAAAGATTTCAACCACGCGGTGGACATCCTCATGCAGTCCCCGGTGGAAATCAAATCCGATGACCGCTTGCAGCAGGAGTTCGACAAGATTACCGAGGGTATTCATTCGCTGGAGATGGTGGCCTTTAAAGAAGGGGATGGTTTTAGCGCGCAGCAATCGGAACCGGCGCCCATTGACGAAGCGAATCACCTGACTTTCGCTCCTGATCCCAAGGTCACCGCCAAGGCAGAAGCTGAGCTGAAAACTACGCAGTCTGACCTGCCGCTGGTCATCAACGATTACGTCGCAGGCTACATCAACTACTATTCCACAAGGGGCCGGGGTACGTTTGAACGAGCGGTGGCCCGGTCAGGCCGATACCGCGAGATGATCGAAAGGATTTTCCGTGAGGAAGGCGTGCCTCACGATTTGATTTATTTGGCGCAGGCTGAATCAGGCTTTCATCCGCTGGCCCTCTCGCGCGCTGGTGCGCGCGGCATGTGGCAGTTTATGGCCACCCGGGCCTCCGGGTACGGTCTCCAACGCAGTTGGTGGATCGACGACCGCCAGGATCCCGAAAAAGCCACGAGGGCTGCCGCCCGGCATCTTAAGGACCTCTACAATGAGTTTGGCGACTGGTACCTCGCCATGGCTGCTTATAACTCAGGCCCAGGAAATGTGCAGCAGGCTGTGAAGCGCACCGGATATGCCGACTTTTGGGAGTTGTACCGGCGCGATGTTTTACCGAAAGAAACCAAGAACTACGTGCCCATCATTTTGGCCATGACCATCATGTCCAAGAATCCGGCCCAATACGGCCTGGACAGCATCCAGCCAGATCCTGCTGATAAATACGATGTTTTGACTGTGGATTATCCTGTGGACCTGCGACTGGTGGCGGAGTGCATCGATGCTCCGGTTGAACGTCTTGCGGAACTCAATCCCAGTCTTTTGCGCCGCACCACTCCCAAAGACCAGCGGTTTGATCTTCGGCTTCCGGATGGCGCCAAAGAAAAATATGAACAGGCGATCGCGGCCATTCCCAAGGACAAGCGGGTAATGTGGCGCTACTATCGTGTGCAATCGGGAGACAGCCTGACCAGCGTCGCCAAGAAATATCGTACGACTGAGCGCGCCATTGCTGCCGCCAACGATTTAGGTAAGAACACGGAACTAATAGCCGATTCCAAGCTGGTGATTCCAGTCAGCGGCTCCGAGGAGGCAGGCGTTGTTGCCTATTCCAAGCATGCGACGCACTACAAGGTGCGAAAAGGAGACACGGTGCTTTCAGT
>DASZEU010000075.1:0-14871 GCA_035940535.1 Candidatus Angelobacter sp. | reverse complement strand
CTGTCATTATCGGCTGCTACGACGAGCGTCGGCTTGCCGGTCACTTTATCGGCTTCCGTGGTTTCCTACGGTGGCGTACCTGCCGGCAACGTCACTTTTTTTGACGGAGCACAATCGCTGGGCAGCGCGCCGGTCGATATCTATGGCATGGCGGCACTGACCACATCGTTCGCCATGGCCGGTCTGCACAACAATCTAACCGCGAGCTTTGCCGGCACATTGGATCTCGCTACCAACACGGTTTTTGTTAACAGCAATGCGCTCAATGCTCCCGTTAGCATCTTTGTCAATAGCTCGCAACCAAGCGGCTCAGCCCCCGGTGTCACGTTGTCCGCTTTTCCCAATCCTGCGCGCGCGCTGAATCCCGTAACGATCACCGCAAACGTCACAAGCCCTTCAGGAAACCCAACCGGCGCTGTAGTCTTGCGGGCAGATGGAGCCGTGGTCGCTACCCTTATACCCGGAGCGACGCCTGGGGTTTTTGGGCCAACGAAGGTCATTTTCCCCACTGTCGGACTCCATAATCTCCAGGCCACGTACGGAGGAGATGCAACGTTTCCTCAGGCCACATCGGCAACGCTGGTTGAAGATATTCGGGTCTCAGTTCCCGCGGATTTCACCATGGATGCGAGTCCCCAAACCGCCACCGTGAGAGCCGGCCAGTCTGCTATTTTCAATATCACGATCACTCCTGTTGGTGACCTTACTTCGACTGTGGGCTTTTCCTGCAGCGGATTGCCCGCCGCCGCAAGCTGCAGCTTTTCCCCTGCCACCCTGACGCCAGGAGTCAATCCGGGCTCAACCACTCTCACGCTCATCACAACTGCGCACTCAACGGCTGCCCCACTCGCCGCGTGGCGACCTGGCCTTTTTGTTTGGCCATTCTCTGTAGCCGGTTGTTTCAGCCTGCTCTTCTTCATTATTTTGCGCAGTCGCAGCACTCCCAGGCGGGCTCTAATCTTATGGGCAGCCATGGCAGGTCTTCTTCTAATAGCTAGTTGCGGCGGGGGCGGCGGCAGTGGAACACCCGGCGGGCCAACTGGAACTCCGGCTGGCTCGAGTTCGATCACTGTCACTGCGACCTCAGCAACGAATCATACAACCGCAATCAGTATCACGGTTCAGTGATCGCTGAGAAGTGCAAGCATTGACAGACTTGGGCTTGCTCAATTCCTCTGACCATTGGTTGGGACAGTCAAGTCTCCGATGCCTACCAAGAAATAAACCTAAAGCCTGTTGCGGAAAAGAAACCAATACTTCACTGTCGAATTCTTGGGTTGGCTAGCGAATACAGCAGGTCGGTCACGAAGTTCACTACTACATAGGTCAGGCCGATGGCTAGAATGCATCCTTGCACCAAGAAATAATCCCGACGGTTGATTGCCTGAATGGTAAGCCGGCCAATGCCTGGCCATGAAAAAATGGTTTCTGTAACGATGGCTCCGGCCAGCAGCGCTCCGAATTGCAATCCTATGACCGTAAGCACTGGCACAAGCGCATTGCGTAACGCGTGTTTGTACACCACCACGTTTTCAGAAAGCCCCTTCGCTCGGGCTGTGCGGATGTAATCCTGACTCAGCTCTTCCAACATGGAGGTGCGCACCATGCGCGTGAGAATGGCCGCCAGTGAGCCGCCCAAAGTGATGGCTGGCAGCACCAAGTGCGCCAGCGTACCTGAGCCCGAGACTGGAACCAAGCCCAGACGAATGGCAAAAAACAGAATCAGAATTGGCCCCAGAGCAAAGTTAGGAAACGAGAGTCCGAGCAGGCTCACGAAGCTCAGCACTCGATCATCCCAGCGATTGCGCCGTCGTGCCGAGCGCACTCCAGCAGGTATGGAAATCAGCAGGGCCACTGCCATCGCCGCGAGAGTTAACTGCAATGTCAACGGATAACGCTGAGCAATGATTCGGTCAACTTTTTGATCGAACCCCATGGAGCGTCCCAAGTCGCCCTGCAACACCCCTTTCCAGTAATTCACGTACTGGCGGCCTATCGACACGTCTAGACCGTAGGCATGGCGCACCGCCTCCACGTCCGCACTGGTTGCGTTTTCTCCCAGCATTTGTTGGATAGGATCGCCTGGAACCAGATGGATCAGCAGAAACACGACAGAAACCACTAGCCATAACACGGGCACCGTATACAGCAAGCGGCTCACAAGATAGCGCAGCATCAACTCACCGATTCCAAGGGAGTGGCTGGGGCGATATTCTCAATTTTTATGCGGGCAATGCGGCGGCCTTCCATCTGCAAAACAGTGTACTGCCGGCCCTGAAATTCAAAGGACTCTCCGCCTCTGGGAATCTTGCCCAGACGTGCCATCACAAACCCGGCGAGGGTTTCAAAACCCTCATCGCGAGGCAGCACGATTTCATACTGCACCTCCAGGTCGCGAATATTGGCAGCGCCATCCAGCACCACTGCCCCTGCCGTTAAAGGAATCACAGGACGCTGAGCAATATCGAATTCGTCTTCCAGTTCGCCTACGAGCTGCTCCAGAATATCCTCGACTGTCACCAGTCCCGCTGTCGATCCAAATTCATCTACCACCACGGCCAGATGGCGCTTGCGTTGCTGAAATTCAACTAACAGGTCAGCAATGGGTTTGGCCTCAGGAACAAACAACACGTCGCGCATGATATGGCTGACTTTTAAGCCGGAATTGACCTTGGCAAATGGCATTCCCGCCGCCAGCCGCATGTGCATGACCCGCGAGACATCTTTCGAATAGAGCAGTCCAATGATGCTCTCCTTGCCTTTGGCCGGATCATAAACGGGCACACGCGAGTGCTGCTCTTCCACCACTTTAGCCATGGCCTCTTCCACGGCCATATCGGCGGGCAGAGAAAAGATATTGTGGCGAGGAACCATAATCTCGCGTACCGTCAGGTTTCCAAGCTCCAGGGCATTATGGATCATCTCTTCCTGGGCTTCCGGCAAGAGGCCAACGCGGCGGCTGGCGGTCACAATCAATTTCAACTCTTCCGGGGAATGCACGCCTCCCTCGCGCATCAGGCGGGAGCCGAATCCGCGCAATATGATGCTGGCGGATTTATTCATCACCACCAGGAACGGATGCGCGAGCGACATGAAGAATTCCATCGGCCCGGCCACTGCCAGGGCCACGCGTTCAGCCCGGTGCAAAGCCAGCGATTTGGGCACTAATTCCCCTAGCAGCACATGCATATAAGTAATCACGATAAATGCCAGGGTTAGTGCGATTCCGTGGGCATACCAGCGCGCGTAGGGAATATTTTGCATCCAGGGTTGCAGAATGCCAGCCAAGGTTCCCTCACCTATCCAGCCCAGACCGAGGCTGGCCAGGGTCACTCCAAACTGTACTGCCGGCAGAAACTCGTCGAGCCGTTGCTGGATCTTCTGGACGGTGCGCGCCCCCAAGCGGCGCTGTTCAATCAGTTGCTGAATGCGCGTGTCGCGCACGCTTACCATTGCAAACTCCGCCGCTACAAAAAACGCATTGCCCGCCACCAGAAGCACCAGAAGGATGATCCGTAGCAGCACGAGGGTGATCATGATGCCAATCTTACACCGGAAGAGATATTGCTTCCCTTTCGCCCAAAAGCATGTCTAAATCAGATAAAGTGGGCTAAGAATCTGCCGATCTAAGGAACTTATTTCGGGTACCAGGCGTATGTAGTATTTACAGGGGGGATTGTGGCAAACGGCAAGAAAAAGAGCAGACGGCTTTTATACGTTTTAGGCTCTGTGAGTGCGATTCTACTTATCGTGATTGTGGCCATGGCTGCGTCCCATGGCGGAGCCAAGATTGATCCTGAAAAGCTGGCCAAAGTTGAGCGTGGTGATCTGGCCAAAAGTGTGGTTGCCACCGGCAAAATTGAACCGATTACCAAGGTTGAGGTGAAATCCAAGGCCAGTGGAATCGTGAAGAAGCTGTTGGTGGATTACGGAGAACCTGTCAAAAAAGGCCAGGTGCTGGCCGAATTGGACAAGGAAGAGATACAGGCGCGGGTCAATCAGCAGAGGGCATCTTTGGAAGCGGCACAAGCTGCCGCTCATGCTGCCGAAGCTGACCTGCAACACGCCAAGGTTGATGCGGCCGGCCCAGACGTCCCCATGCTTAAGCGTGCTTATGACCGTGCCCAGCAGATGGTAAAAGATGGAGTGATCTCTGCCGCGCAACTCGATGACGCCCAAAAAAATTATGAAATGGCGGTAAATAAGCAAGATCTCGGCAAGGCAAACGAGGTAGTTGCCCGGGCCAAAGTTCGACAGGCCCAGGCTCAGGTTTCCCAGTCGCGCGCCCTGCTGGACCAGACAGAGGAGGAATATCGCAACTCCACCATCGTTTCGCCCATCGACGGCCTCGTGCTCTCCCGCGATGTGGAAGTCGGCGATGCAGTCAGTTCCATCTTGATTGTGGGATCTTCCGCTACGCTGGTGATGACCTTGGGCGATACGCGCGAAGTCTATGTCAAAGGAAAGGTTGATGAGAGCGATATTTCCAAGGTGTACCTGGGACAGGCTGCCCGAATCAAGGTGGAGTCTTACAAGGACCGGGCCTTTTCGGGGAAAATCACAAAAATTTCTCCTATGGGCGTGGAAAAAGACAACGTAACTACCTTTGAGGTTCGGGTCTCCATCGACAACTCCAAGGGCGAGCTAAAAGCCATGATGACCGCCAATGCAGAGATCATTCTAGAAGAACACAAGAACGTGCTCATGGTTCCCGAAGGCGCCCTGATCTACGATAAAAATCGCAACGCCTCTTTGGAAATTCCCGACGCGAATGCCCGCAATGGACGGAAGAAACTGGCGGTCAGCGTTGGTATCTCCAATGGCTCAAAGACAGAGCTGCTCTCTGGATTGCAAGAAAATGAGCAAGTGATCTTGCAGTAGCGCAATGATTCAACAGGAGCGAAAAATGAAATCCATAAAACCACTGATTCTCGCCGTAGTCCTCATGGTTTTCGGGGTCGTGTATGCCTTTGCCGATACTGGAGGTTTCGATCGTACGCTTCAAGTTTCTGGCCCGGTCGATCTGGAGGTCACGTCTGCCTCCGGCAACGTGACCGTTCATGCCGGGGCTGCCGGGGCGGTCCACGTGAAGGCCACCATCAAGTCCCAGAACTCGTGGTTTGGCGGAAACGCATCGGAACAGATTCGAAAGATCGAGCAAAACCCGCCAATTGAACAACAGGGAAACACCATTCGAATCGGCAAAATCCAGGATCGCGACCTGGAACGCAACATCTCCATAAGCTACGACATTACCGCGCCGGCACAGACCAAGCTGTCTTCGCGCACAGGATCGGGTGACCAGAACATCAGCGGACTTCAGCTTGCGGTTGCGCTCAGCACCGGATCGGGCGGACTTACGATTGAGAACCTGGGTGCGGACGCTCGGCTGCGTTCCGGCTCTGGCGACCTGAAGATCAACTCTGTCAAAGGCGTTTTAAACGCCCAGACCGGCAGCGGGGGCATCCATGCCAAAGGTGTTGGCGGCGAAGTCTTCGCCGAGACTGGGAGCGGCAATATTGAAGTCGAGCAGGTTGGCTCTGGCAACGTGAAGGCAGAAAGCGGTTCCGGTAATGTAAAACTCTACGGCATCAAAGGCGGTTTACAGGCTGAAACCGGAAGCGGAGACATTCACGCCGAAGGCGAACCCAAAGGCGATTGGCGTGTTGGCGCAGGATCGGGAACCATTCGGCTGAAAGTCCCGGCCGCAGCCGCCTTCAATTTAGATGCCCGCACATCATCCGGAACAGTGAGCACCAGCCATGCCGTGACCACCCAGGGAACTGCCTCGCGTCATCGCATGCAAGGCAAAGTTGCCGGTGGAGGTGTATTGCTCGATATTCACACAGGTTCCGGCAATATCGAAATCAATTAACAGCAATCGGTTTCTCTCTCGCACCAGGCGGCGGTATCCCCCTTCTACCCGCCTGGTTTTCTTTTATGTCTTTCGGGAGTGTAATTAAAAGTGCGAGTCAGTTGTGCCCAGCGCCGGAGGCGCGTTGAGATGTTAGCCCAGGGTGAAACGCAGTGGAACCCTGGGAAAATGGTAGAAAACACATGAGCCCCGTTGGGGCGACACTTATGAGGCATTATCTTGAAGGTACCCGGTTAAGTGAAACATATTGAGGTTTGACTCGCACTTTTAATTACACCCGTCTTTCGGCTGTTCTTTGACTGTTCAAGAAATGCGTGTCACAACCTCTGCGGATGTTGGTCGGAAAAGTAAGTTCCCGAATCAACGGGAAATAATTGTTGGCAATCCTTGAACAACTCCCTCAACCATCTAAGAGAAACACCTCAGACCGAGCCACCGAATCTGCGGTTAAAAGGAGTTCAATTGCAGCTCTGGTAAGCCGCAGTTTTCCAGATTTGGGAATATTCGATAAAAAGCAACGAACAGCACGAGATATTTCGGCTTTGGGGAGCACTCCGGCGTGTCCGAGAGCCAGTTTAACGCAGTTTTAACAGGTACCACAGTTTGGGACCCATCAATACATTAGCTTTACCAAGCATCCCGATTGGGCCTAAAATATCGCCTGCACAATCCCTTAATTGGTTCGCCGGACACGCTCCAAAGTCGAATGGAAAGAACTGCACAAATAATGAGGCTTCGCCGTAAAACTGTCAGGGCATCTTTGTTGATGTCCCTGCTTTTGATTATGGGAACCTGTGCGAGTGCAGTGGACCCCAGCAAGCCCATTCGGGAGTATGTGCGGGATTCATGGGGAACGGCTGACGGGCTGCCTCAAAATTCAATTCTCGCCATTACTCAGACCAGCGATGGCTATCTCTGGTTCGGTACCCAGGAAGGTCTCGTCCGGTTTAATGGCGCTGAGTTCACACCCTTCAGTCCTTCTTCCGCCTTGAATTCAAAAGTAAAACGCAACACAATTATGGCCCTGCTGGACGACCAACACGATGGCAGTCTTTTGGTTGGCACTTACGGCGCTGGAGTGTTGCGATACTACGCCGAACAATTCACCAGTTATGCGGTTGCGGCCGGTTCTCCCGAAAACAACATTAACGCCCTGGCTCAGGATAGCCATGGACAAGTTTGGATCGCAACCGCGAAAGGTTTGGCTCTTTTGCGCGATGGGAGATTTACTTCCTACACGGAGCAAAAGGAACTCAAGGATGAGATCACGGCGCTCACTGTGGCTCCCGACGGATCCGTATGGGCGGCGACCAGTTCTGGTGTTTTCAGGATAAACCAGAGAAGCAGCGCCAAAATCCAGTTTAATGAAAAGATACACTCGCCCTCGGCGTTGTATTTCGATCGCTCTGGAGTTCTTTGGATCGGAACCATGGCCCATGGGCTTTACAGCTTCTCCAATGGGAAGTTAACCCATTACAAAACTGGTCATTCTCCTGAGACCAAAATCAACACTATTTACCAGGATAAAGAGGGCACTCTCTGGGTCGGCTTGAACAAAGGGGGCGCATGTCGGCTCCAGGCAAAAAAGTTTGACTGCTACACCCAGGCCGATGGGCTTACCGATAACCAAGTAAACGCTTTCTATGAAGACCGTGAAGGCAGCCTCTGGATCGGAACCGTTAACGGCGGTCTAAATCGGCTGAAGAACAGAAAGTTTGTGACCTACGGCCGCAGCCGTGGACTCCCCGGCGACTTTGTCGAATCGCTCTATCGAAGCCATGACGGAAGCATTTGGATAGGTACGGACAATGGAATAGCTAAACTCAAGGAGGGAACAATGACCTCCTACAGAATCGGAAACAGCGACCTACCTAATCAAGCTACCGCTTTTGCTGAGGATTCCAATGGAACGCTGTGGATCGGCACCAATGGTGGCTTGAAGGAATTTCGCGATGGCCGGGTGGTCAAGACCTACGGAGTCCGCCAGGGACTTCCTAATGACCAGATTTCTGCCCTTTATGCCGACCATCATGGCAATCTCTGGATCAGCAATGGCAGCCGGCAAGGTGGATATTTGGCCCGCTTCAAAGACGGTAAGTTTACTTTTTTCACAGAAAAAAATGGGCTGGCATCCAGGCAGGCACATAGCATCACCGAAGATAGCCAACACAATCTCTGGTTCTCCACTTCACAGGGACTGGTGGAACTGACCAACAGCAATGTTTTTGTCAACTATCCAATCGAGGAAGATGGCAAGCCAGGCATTGCGCTCTGCGTCTACGAGGACGCTAGTCATGATTTATGGATCGCCAGCCTTGGCTCCGGCCTCAGCCGCTGGCGTTCGGGACACATCACGACCTTCAAGGTGAAAGATGGTTTTTTCGACGATACCATCTGGAGCATCTTGGAGGATAAAAGCGGCTATTTATGGATGACCTCGAACCGCGGCTTGGCCCGCGTTCGCAAGAGCGACTTGAATGATTTCGCCAACCATAAAAGAAATGATATACCGCATGTCGGCTATGGCACCAAAGATGGCTTGTTGGACTCTGAATTCAACGGGACCATGCAGACCATGGGGATAAAGACTGCGGATGGAAAATTGTTCTTTGCCTCTTCTCGGGGCATGGTCGAAGTTGACCCTGAACATTTCCAGGCTGATGCACCAAAGCCACCCATCGTAATTGAAAAAGCGACGATCGACGACAAACCTATTGCTCCTGGAGCACATTTGTCCGTGGGCACAGGCAGACTCCAATTCAATTTTGCCGCCCTTACCTATCTTGGCCAGCAAAACGTACAGTATAAATTCAAGTTGGAAGGCCTTGATGACCATTGGAGTGATCCGGTCACTATACGGATGGCTCCCTATCACAATGTTGCTCCCGGGCCCTACACGTTCAGAATTAGCGGCTCCAATAATGATGGCATCTGGAATGACCGGGAGCCTTTTACCTTTTTTCTCGAACCCCGTTTTTCCCAGACCCCTTTGTTTAAAGTGCTGTGTGCCTTGGGGCTTGTTCTGCTAGGACTCGCGGCGAATCTGGTGCGCGTCTTCGCCATGAAAGCGACGGAACGCCGTTTGGTCTCGCTGGTAGAGGAGCGCACCCGCGAATTGCGGGAGGCCAAAGAGGCCGCCGAGTCCGCAACCCGTGCCAAAGGTGAGTTTCTGGCCAATATGAGCCACGAGATCCGAACCCCGCTGAATGGAGTCCTGGGCATGTTGGAAGTGGCTTCGCAGACCGGGCTAACCCCGGAGCAGGCTGAAATCTTGGGTGTAGCCGGATATTCGGCCAAGCTTCTGCTGGGTGTACTGAATGACATTCTCGATTTTTCCAAAATCGAAGCCGGCAAACTGGAGTTGTCGGCAGAAGAGTTTCGTCCCGCCCAAGTTATCGAAGAAGTCGAGCAAATGTTCTCGATGCGGGCCCGCGAAAAGAAGGTTGCGATCTCATGTCGCATTGCGTCGGAGATTCCGGAGTGGGTGGTGGGCGATCCCGCAAGACTCAAGCAAGTGCTGGTTAACCTTGTTGGCAACGCGCTCAAGTTTACCGACCAGGGTAAAGTCACCATTTCTGTCGAATTACAAAATCGTTCCGAGGACGAAATAGCTCTTAAGATCTGTGTGGCCGATACCGGCATTGGCATTCCTGCCGAGCAACAGCAGACCATCTTCAAGGCCTTTCATCAGGCTGATACTTCTTCCACGCGACGCTTTGGCGGAACCGGTTTGGGATTGGCAATCTCTTCCCACCTTATCTCCCTTATGGGCGGCCAAATCTGGCTTGAGAGCACACCCGGAGTGGGATCCAGATTTTATTTCACTGTGCTTTTCAAAGTTGCCGTTGGTCCCGGTTCCCCTGAGGACAGCTTGGCTGGAATCGCTTTGCACCATTCACCTCTTCCCCCTCTCAGGATCTTGCTGGCTGAAGATAATGTGATTAATCAAAAGCTGGCCGTACGGCTCCTGGAGAATCACGGTCATGAAGTGGTCGTAGCCCACAACGGCAAACAGGCGTTGGATTACCTTGAGCAATCAACATTTGACCTTGTGCTCATGGACGTGCAAATGCCTGAGATGGACGGATATCGGGCAACGTCGTTCATTCGGCGCCAGGAGCAAAATACCTTGCGTCATGTTCCTGTTATAGCTATGACTGCTCATGCTATGAAGGGTGACCGGGAACGTTGTCTTGAAGCAGGCATGGATGGTTACGTGGCGAAACCCATCAATTCAGCAGTCCTTTTCCAGACCATACGGACCGTCTTGCTCGAATTGAATTCCTCTTCGGCCATCAACCAGGTTGGGCATTGACATTGATTTATAGATGGCATAGAGCGGCGTACAACCTGCCTGGCGGCAGTGTCGATTCAAATATCATGCTACTACGCGGCTGCGCGCTGACTGCTAGAGAATAAGGCAAAGGGGGGAAGCTGTTTTCTCTGCCTTAGACATATCGATTGTTGGTCACATGTGTGGGCCCGGACAACAAGTTAAACATTGTGGCGGAGCCATTGTACCTAGCACAAATTCACCAGTGCTCGATGTGCTTTGCTCGGTGATAGTTCTTATCATCTCTTGATCTAGAATCAGATAGTGTCTCGTGTTTTTCATATTACAACCCTCTCTCTCTTCAAGAATTTCCTCACTGTTGCAAGCCCACGTGAATTTTTCCTAATTCTTTGGTGGGCTGGGATGCACAATAACATAAATTAGTAAATTTTCATCTAAATTGTTTTTTATCCCAAATAATTTCCCGTATACGAATCAAAATACCGTATTTAACCATCTTAATATTTAATAATTCTAATCTTATGTCTCTAATAATCTAATCTACGTGAACATTTTCCACAAACGGGAACCCCATGTTTTCAAGCAAGATTAGACCGACCTGGACAGAGAAAACGAACCCGAACAAAACCGAAGACCCAATTTATAAGTAAGAACTCCAGGAAATGTCAAATCCCTTTAAGAAAAGTGTGGGCACAGGCCCCTTCGGAGTGGGCTGGGATGTTAGGAGGATTGTATTGAGACTCCGGAAGAATGGCTGTCGAAAGCTTTTCAAAACATAAAAAACATAAGGGAGCCGCCAAGTTGAGATCGACCTGCGCAAAATCTCTTTTTAGCAAGCTCCCCGATGCACTTCACTTTGCCGAATTTATTTCTATCTCTCGGTTAGAATGGGCAGCAGGTTGGGCACTGTATTGGAACTGTCGTACCAAAAAACTCTACGGTGCCCTCGGCGTTGGTGAGATGCTTAACAACCTCTTGGGTTAAAGTGAGCTTATGCATTTTTGATTCTTCCCTTTCCTGCCTCTTTGGGCAGTTTGTAAATTAGAATTCGTTAACCATAATACCATACGAACTCTAATTTATTAAAATTATCTAATTAATCTTGGGTCGTACTACTCGGTATGGCTTATTTAACACCTTTATTTTCAATATTTTAATGAAAAATATTTCTTTCATGTTTGTCTCCCAAAAGCTGTAGGATGTACAGAAAATCGACAAACTATGGCTTCTGGCTCCCGGTCAAATTGACCAAATGGACAAAAAATGGACAATACTGCTGGCCTGCAAGCTGGAAGAATTACTAGATTGGCGGGCTTCCTGGGCATCGCGGAGGAAATCGGAACGCGTATTTGTAACGAGGCACAATGGTCTGGCGAACTTTGCAACTGGATTGGCGACACTATGGCATACGAGGAATCGCGATGGCAAGTCGTTCGCCGCACCGTTGGCCCTACTCTCTATAGCGGCGCCAGCGGCATAGCATTGTTCCTGGCTCATTTGTTCCGTTGCGCTCCAGAACAGACCTTCAGGAAAACTGCCGAAGGTGCAATTGGTTATGTCCTTTCTCACGTCGACAAATTAAGCTCTGCTGCTAATTTGGGGTTTTATTCTGGCCTAACCGGCCTGGCATACGTGCTCAGCGAGATGGCTGAGGCCTTCGGCGTACAGCAACTTGCGGATCAAAGCCTTGCCATCTTGCGCGCTTTGTCGTCTATCCCGGTAAATCCGCAACAATGGGACGTTGTCTCAGGAAGCGCCGGCATGATACCTGTGCTCCTTAAACTGCACAGCAGATACGGGAACCAGCCTCTACTGGATTCGGCATTACGTCATGGAGACACGCTTCTTCAAAGCGCCAGCCAGAGCGAGTTCGGTTGGTCTTGGTCGGCAGGAGAGAGTCAGCCCCACAACAACCTTACTGGGTTTGCCCACGGCACGGCAGGGGTCGCATGGTCTCTTCTTGAACTCTATGACAAAACCGGTTGCCAGCGGTTCTTCACTGCCGCCCAGGAAGCCTTCCGATACGAGCGCCATTGGTATAACCCGGCATGGGAAAACTGGCCTGATTTTCGGACCGTTCCAGAGAGCGGAAAGCCAAATAACGTGGTCGGTTGGTGCCACGGGGCCTGCGGAATCGGCTTGTCTCGAATACGGGCGTTTCAACTTCTTGGGGATCAGGATTGCCAGACTGAAGCTAAGATTGCTGTGCACACAACCACGAGGGCTTTACAGGGCGCGCTATCCAGCCGAGGCAATTATTCTCTCTGCCACGGGCATTGCGGCAATGCCGAACTGCTCCTCTGGGCCGGCGATGTTCTGGGAGATGAAGCGAGTATCGCCACTGTCCAGCAGATAGCGTCTGACGCTGTGCAGAAATATTCCTATGAGAAAAATCCGTGGCCATGCGGGGTCATGAACGGCGGCGAAACGCCTGATCTGATGCTGGGACTGGCCGGAATCGGCCACTTCTACCTGCGACTCTACGATCGCCAAAAAATCCCTTCAGTGCTACTGGTGTTCTAAGGAATTGGCGCGGGCAGGTTTCGGTTTGGCTTTCAAAATATAATCTCCCTATGCTTTCTCTCTTCCAGGACATCCGCTACGGCGCGCGCATGTTGCGCAAGAACCCTGGTTTCGCGCTGGCTGCGATTATCACCCTGATGCTTGGCATCGGCGGCAATGCTGCCATCTTCACCATCACCAGCGCTTTGCTGTTGAGGCCGTTGCCGTATCACGACCCGCAGCAATTGGTTCTGCTGGGGACCCACCGGCAAGGGGACACTGACAGAGTAGGTCCGTTTTCTCTGAACCGCTACGATTTGCTTCGCGAACGCCAGAGTTCGTTCTCAAGCGTGGCCGTATTCGCCAGCGACTCGTTGAATTTGACCGGACGCGGCGAGCCGCAACAGGTGCCGGTCGCACGCGTGTCTCCCAACTTCTTTACTGTGCTTGGAATTAAGCCGCAACTCGGACGCACGTTCGCCGACGGCGAAGGCCAGCCCTCGGGCAAACAGGTAGTGATGATCTCGGACGCCCTCTGGCACAATCGTTTCGGCGGCGACAGCAGCGTGATTGACCAGCTCATTACCCTCGACTCCTCGCCGTATACCATCGTGGGTGTGCTGCCCAGTGGCGTTCAATTTCCCTTTATGGGACCGGCAGAAATTTTCTCGCCTCGCTACTTTGAGATTACCTTCATGACGCCTCAACACCTGCGCGCCGGTGTCGGGTATCTTCAAGGCGTGGCCCGGCTGCAGCCAGAGTCATCGCTCAAGTCGGCCGCGAGCGAGATGGAAATCTTCAACAAGCAATACAACGACCAGTACCCCAAAGCTCCCGATGGCGGACCAGCGGTGTCTATGGTAACTGGAAATCTGCAGGAACTAACGGTCGTTAACCTGCGCCTGTTGCTGATCTTTCTCTCGGTTGCCGTCGGCGTGGTTTTGCTGATCGCATGTGCCAACGTTGCCAGCCTGTTGCTCTCTCGCGCGCTGGCCCGAAGAAAAGAGATTGCCGTGCGTTCCGCGCTGGGCGCAAGCCGCGGCGCCATCATCCGGCAACTGCTTACGGAAAGCGTATTGCTCGCGCTGATAGGCGGCCTGCTGGGTCTTGGGTTAGGCTTGGCCGCAACCAAATACCTCGCCACCATTGTCTCGACGACGGGCCAAAATAGTCTGTCTTTGGGTTTTCCCATCACCATGGACTGGCGTGTACTTTCATTTACCCTGGTGATTGCTATCCTGACTGGCCTGGGGTTTGGAATCTTCCCTGCTCTGCAACTCTCGCGAACCAACATCAATCAGACTCTGCGCGACGAAGGCCGTGGAGCCACCGGCAGCCAGCGCCATGCGGAACTTAAGGGCCTTCTGGTGATCGGACAGGTGGCACTTTCATTGATGCTCTTGATCGCCGCCAGCCTGCTGCTCCGAAGCTTTTCTCGCCTCCTGCGTGTCGATCCCGGCTTTGACCCGCGCAATATGCTCACCATGAAAGTGTCTTTGCCCACGGTCAAGTATGCCAAGCCCGAACAGCAGATTGCTTTTTTTGATGAGATGCTGCGTAAGGTCTCGGCCCTGCCCGGCGTGAATTCCGTGGCGATGTCTGCCGCCCTGCCGCTCAATCCGATTCGCATCACTCCAGTCTTGCCGGAAGGCCAGTCTGACGTTCCCTTGGCCCAGCGTCCGTTCATCATTATTGAGGCCGTCAGCCCAGGCTGGTTTCATACCATGCGTGCTCCGCTCAAATCGGGTCGAGACTTCACCGGCGTCGATAATGGCGAAGCGCCGAACGTAGTGATCGTCAATGAAGCTTTGGCGCATCGCTATTGGCCCAATGAGAACCCGGTAGGCAAGCACATTACCGTAGGACGGCAGACGACTCCAGCGGAAATCATCGGCCTTGCCGCCGATTTGAAGAACACAGGTCTGGCCGTTGATGCTCAACCGCAGCTTTACCTTCCATTTCGCCAGTTGCCCTGGGCCAACATGAACGTGCTGGTGCGCACCAACCTGGAGCCGCACGCGATGATTTCCGCAGTGCGCGGACAGATCTCAGCTGTCGATCCCGATCAGCCGGTCACCGGCGTTCAAAGCCTCGATGAATTGCTCGACGGTTCACGGGCCCAGCCCCGCTCCACCATGCTTCTGCTGACGATCTTTTCAGCCACAGCTTTGGCCCTGGTGATTGTTGGCCTTTACGGCGT
>DASZEU010000074.1:0-11128 GCA_035940535.1 Candidatus Angelobacter sp. | reverse complement strand
CAGTTCCGCCCGGACTTGGTCATTGAGGGCCTTCGCCATAGTCCCCATCTCTGGCCCCTGGCATTTGCGCCGTTCGTGATATTTGTGATGTTCGTGCTGGTTGGTTCTACCAACGCAGTCAATCTAACCGACGGCCTCGATGGCCTGGCAATCGGCTGCACGGTGATCGCTGCCGGGGGCCTGACCGTGCTGACCTACGTAAGTGGACACGCGTCATTGGCTGAGTACCTGGAGTTGCAGAAGATGCCGCAGGTGGCGGAGTTGACCATCTTCTGTGGCGCCATGGTCGGGGCCAGCATCGGATTTCTCTGGTATAACGCCCATCCCGCCGAGATCTTTATGGGAGACGTTGGCTCGCTGGCGTTGGGTGGGGCGATTGGTACGGTGGCTGTCGTGATCAAGCAGGAATTGCTGCTGCCTTTCATCGGCGGGGTTTTTGTGATTGAGGCGTTCTCGGTGATTCTCCAGGTAGGCTCCTACAAGTTGCGCCAGAAGCGTATCTTTAAGATGGCGCCTTTACATCACCACTTTGAGTTGGTGGGCTGGTCGGAATCGAAGATCATCATCCGGTTCTGGATTGCTGCGCTGGTGTTTGCACTTTTTGCACTCACCACGCTGAAGTTGCGCTAGAACAGGGCCGAGTCATGGCAAAATGGGGTTCACGATGGAGTTGAAGAACAAACGGGTGCTGGTGGTAGGCCTGGGCCGTTCTGGTGTAGCTGCTGCAACTTTTCTTCAGGAGCAGGGCGCGCGCGTTATTGTCTCCGATACCAAGACAGAAGCGCAGTTGCAGAATGAAATCTCTCTGCTCTTGGACCGGGGCATCTCGATCGAGACCGGAAGACATGGCGAACGGACTTTTCGTGATCAAGACCTGATCGTGGTCAGTCCCGGTGTTCCTTCTGACCAGCCGCAGCTTCAGCAGGCGCGCGCGCTGGGCATTCCGGTGATTGGAGAAGTTGAACTGGCTTGCCGCTTCCTCAAAGGCAAGATCATCGCTATTACCGGTTCCAACGGAAAGACTACCACCACCACGCTGGCTGGAGAGGTCCTTGCTAAAAGCGGAAAAAAGACTTTGGTGGGCGGCAACATCGGCACCCCGGTGATCTCCTTGGCGGGAGAATCGAGTGCCGATGGCTTTGACGTTCTGGAAATCTCCAGCTTCCAACTGGAAACAATTCAACAATTCAGGCCCTACATCGCTGCCATCCTGAATATTACGCCGGATCATCTCGACCGCCATCACACCTTCCAGACTTATGTGGACGCCAAGGCGAGAATCTTCGAGAACCAGCAGCCCGGTGACTTCGGGATTTTGAATGCCGATGATCCCACCTGTGTTGGCTTGAAGAGCAAAGTCAAAGGCGCGCTGTATTGGTTTAGCCGCAAGCAACAGGTGGAGAGCGGCGCCTCGGTTGTGAATGATCAAATCGTCTTTCGCGACCACTTTCGCAATCAGGGCCAGGAAACGCCGGTGCTCCCGCTCAGTGACATAAACCTTAAAGGAGCGCACAACCTGGAGAACGTGCTGGCTGCGGTTTGCATCGGCATGATCGCCGGGTGCGCGCCGCAACAAGTTCGCAAGGCAGTTGCGGAATTCCATGGTGTAGAGCACAGGCTGGAGCTGGCAGGCACCATCCAGGGCGTCGCTTTTTACAATGATTCCAAGGCCACCAACGTAGATGCCACGATCAAAGCCCTGGAATCATTCCCAGGAAACATCCACTTGATTCTTGGCGGTAAAGATAAAGGCAGCGACTACACGGTGCTCAACTCTCTGCTGCGGGCGCGGACCAAGCGCGCTTATCTAATCGGCGCTGCGGCAGAAAAAATCGGCGCGCAGATTCAAGGCGCTACTCCCATTGTTTACTCAGGCACGCTGGAGCGGGCTGTGCGCCAGGCCTTTGATGCAGCCGAGTCCGGGGATGTGGTATTGCTGGCCCCTGCCTGCGCCAGCTTTGATCAATTTGAAAATTATGAGCACCGGGGCCGGGTCTTCAAAGAGCTGGTAGCAGCGCTGGCGGCCAAATCGAACCAGCCGGTCACGCTCGGAGGCAGAGGTTAGTGGCCAAACGAGTCGGCATCGACAAGTGGTTGTTTGGCTCGATTTTGCTGTTGGTTGTAATTGGCGTGGTCATGGTATTCAGCGCGTCGGCGCTCATGGCTGGCGACCGCTTTGGCTCGCCTTACTATTTCCTGCTTCGCCAGTTGGGCTGGGCTGCGGCAGGTTTGGCTGCCATGACGGTCATCATGAACTTTGATTACCGTCGTTGGAAGCATCCAGCCATTGTCTTTACCCTCCTTGGCCTGACGACGCTGATGCTGGTGGCGGTTTTTTTTCTCGACCGCTCGCATAATACTCATCGTTGGGTGAGGCTGGGAGCCATGTCGTTTCAGCCGTCGGAGCTGGCCAAGCCTGCGCTGATTCTCTTTCTGGCATTCTTTCTCGAGAATCGCCTCAAGTCCATCGACGATTGGCGGCACACCCTTCTGCCGGCGGTGGTCCCCGCAATGGTGTTTGCCATCCTGATCATAAAACAGCCGGACTTGGGCACGGCCGTAGTTTGTCTCACAGTCACGGCGACCATCCTCTACCTCGCGGGCATGAGGCTCAGATACTTCGGATACGCTCTGATCCCGATCCTGCCGGTGTTCTATTACCTGCTCTTTCATGTGGGCTGGCGTCGCGACCGAATCCTGGCCTTCATTAATCCATGGAGTGACCCCCAAGGACGGGGTTTTCACGTTATTCAATCATTGATCGCCGTTGGGACAGGCGGGGTGACCGGCCTGGGATTGATGGAAGGCAAGCAGAAGCTCTTCTATCTGCCGGAGCCGCACACGGATTTCATTTACGCGGTGGCAGCCGAAGAATTGGGACTGATCGGAGCAGTTTTCATTGCGGTATTGTTCTTCATCTTTGCCTATCGTGGATTCCGCGCGGCCTTGCGCACCCGCGATCCCTTTGGACGATTTCTGGCTGCCGGTATTACTACGATGATCGTGGTGCAAGCCTTCTTCAATATGAGCGTGGTCCTGGCGCTGCTGCCCACCAAGGGCATCCCGCTGCCCTTTATCTCCTACGGCGGATCATCACTGTTCGTAATGCTAGCCAGCGTCGGGGTGCTGCTCAACATTACCCAACAAACCGATTAAATAGTTTCAAAAAGGGACGACTTCAGCCATACCGTAATCTTCTTAAAAACCCAACATGCGAACTCCGCCGATGCCTATCAAAAGAGGGAAGTGGTACCGGGCAGCAGTCATTGCGGTTGCCTTTGTTTGCTTCGGAATGACTTTTGCCAAGCCGCCGCGCCAGCCGCAAAAAGCTGCGGCTGGACAAGCCAAGAATAGCGATTCGCAAAAGGACAAGAAAAATTCCTCTTCTGAGAACATTGCCCCGCAGGAATCTGAATATCACAAGGTCGATCCTTCGCAATACGTGGGGGCCGATACCTGCAAGGCATGCCACGAAGACGTGGGCAAGATCTTCGATAAGGGACCGCACTGGAAGACCACGATCGCCAAGCGCCAAGGGCCGCAGTGGCAGGGTTGCGAGGCTTGTCACGGCCCGGGCAAAGAACATGCTGAATCTGCCGACCCGGCCAAGATCATCCGCTTCCCCGGTCTCTCGGGCGAAGAGGCATCCAAGCGTTGCCTGGGCTGCCACGAGTTTGGCAAAGAACATGCCAACTTCCTGCGTTCGCAGCACGTGAAGAACAATGTAGGATGCGTTGACTGCCACTCGATCCACCATCCCAGAGTTGAGCAAAAGCTTCTGCGGGCAGCCTTGCCCACTCTCTGCTATAGCTGCCATCTGGAAGTGAAACCGGATTCTTCTAAGCCCTTCCACCACAAGGTAAAAGAAGGTTTAGACGCCTGCACCAGTTGTCACGATCCTCACGGTTAAGAAAACCAAGGAAAAGATAAGTAGATGAGGTTATGAAGAGCATTCCCGAGTCCCCCGAAAGGGGGACGTGTGAGAGTAGCCCAATGCTGGGTTACCTTGCCAATAAAACAAGAGTCCCCTTTAGGGGACGGTCTGAATCTTGATGTCCCACCGGTGACAGGAGGAGCATCATCCACGAATCAGTTTTGCCGATGCATTCCAGAAACTGCTGGCGGCGTATGGAATTTAGGAAGAATGATTCAGCCGTCCCTGGCGGGACTCATGTTTGTTTGCCATGCAACCCAGCATTGGGTTCGGCGCAAAATACCGCGCCGAACCATGCTGGGCTACTCTCATTCGTCCCCTGCCGGGGACTGGACCTTCGGTATCCCCTGATCGCCGTTTCCTTGAGTTCTATATCGGTAATCCATCGTAAGTTTGGAGTTTCTGGTTCACGCAACCATCCCGGCAGGGATGGTTGGGGTTGACACAGGTCTGCACACAAAATGACATTACCTGGTGACGTTGGTTTTGGTTGCGACGGATTTGTTTGTTAGAATTTGAAGTTAACAAAACTTCCCCGTTCTAATTTTCCAGACATCCTTAAAATCTGCGAAAGCCATTACGGGCGAGGAGTGTGCAGCGCAGTGAAACCCGGAAAAACGGCGGTCATTGTAGGCGCCCAATGGGGCGACGAAGGCAAGGGGAAGATTGTTGATGTCCTCTCTGAGAATTTTTCTGTAGTGGCGCGTTATGCAGGCGGTCACAATGCCGGCCACACGGTCATTATCAAGGGCAAAAGGTTCGTCTTGCAGTTGGTGCCTTGCGGAGTGTTGCGCAAAGGATGCCGGTCGGTTATCGGCAACGGTGTAGTACTGGATCCGATTGCCTTTCTGAAGGAAGTGGGCATGTTGCGCGAGGCGGGCATCCAAGTGGATGGCAACTTGTTCCTCTCCAGCCGTGCTCATGTGATCCTGCCTTATCACCGGATGATCGAGATGGGAGCAGAGAATGCTCCCGGCCGGGTGAAGATCGGCACGACCTCGCGAGGGATTGGACCTGCTTATGAAGACAAGATGGGCCGCCGAGGCTTGCGCGTGGCTGACCTGCTCGATTCCAAGCTGCTGCGCACCACCGTTGAAAACGCCTGCCGCGAAAAGAACATGATCGGTCATGCATTATTCAACTCCGAGCCGCTCGATCCCGACAGCATGTATGAAGAATATGCGCGCGCCGCTGAAAAGATTGCTCCATTCGTTACGGATACGGCCCTGCTGATCAACAAGGCAATTGCGTCGGGCGAGGCGGTTATGTTTGAAGGCGCGCAGGGAACCATGCTCGATATTGACCATGGAACTTATCCTTTTGTTACCTCCTCCAGTGCGACCGCGGGCGGGGCCGTAACCGGAACCGGCGTTGCGCCTAATGCGATTACCAATGTGATTGGCATCACCAAAGCCTATTGCACGCGCGTGGGCTCGGGGCCATTCCCCACGGAAATTGAGGATAAGATCGCCGATCAATTACGGGCCAAAGGCAACGAATATGGAGCTGTAACCGGGCGTCCTCGGCGCTGTGGCTGGGTTGATCTTCCGCTGCTGCGGTATGCCCAGATGATCAACGGAATCAACTGGTGGGTCATTACCAAGCTCGATGTATTGGATGAACTGGCGGAGATTCCTATTTGCGTCGGATACAAGATCAAGGGCAAGAAAACCTTGGAGATTCCAGCACTGGCCACCGGCTTTGAACAGATCGAGTGCGTCTATGAGAAGATGCCGGGCTGGAAAAAGTCTACGGAGGGCATTGTCAGCTTTAGCAAACTGCCCAAGCAGGCGCAGGATTATTTGCATTTTATCGAGAAAGAGACAGGGGCAAAGATCGGGATGGTCTCCACCGGTCCGGAGCGCAACCAGACCATCTCCTTCCTGGAGTTTGATGCCGAGTTGGCTGCTCCGAAAACAGTCCAGAAACATGCGAGGGCGAAATGATCGTTTTGAAAGTTGATATGGTGGTGAAACCTGGAGCGGAGGAAAAATGCAAAGAATTCATCAGCATCATGCTGCAGCATTCACGCCAGGAGCCGGGCTGCCTGATGTATATTGGCCACCAATCCACCCAGGACCCACGGCGATTCATGTTCTACGAGCAATATAAAGATCAGGCAGCGCTCGATGCTCACCGCAATGCGCCTTATTTCAAACAATACATTACCAACGGCCTAGCACCGCTACTGGAACAACGCCAGGCGGAGTTGTATGTGGCGGTGGAGTAAGGGCGGAAGAATCCAGGCGCGCCCCCTATGTCGCGCTTTCGGGGCTTGTCATCCATACCAATGTTTCCGCCAGCGCGCACGCGGTGCGGCTCAATAATTCCGCCTCCTTCGGCTAGCCTCAAGGACAGGCTCTGACGGGGATTTAGTTTTCTCCGATGCGGGAGTCATCGATTTTCCTTAAGTGAATCGTATTGCGGTTCAAAGCCCAGGTTCCTTCGCCTCACCTCTGAAGAAAAACCATTTATATATCGCGCTCCGCTTCGCTGCGCGCGGGCCTGCGGCGCAAGGAAGGTGCTTTTCTCTTCTATACCCGGCACTTATGATCGAGGGTGGGCGCACAAAACCGCGCCCACCCTCGATCAACGTGCCGGGCTACTTTCATTCGCCCTTGCGGGCTGGTGGATCGCTAGTTCAACTCTTCACGGCTCCGATTTCATTCTTTATCAGGTCGAGACGGGAGCAGAGGTTTTCATGAACTTCTAACCTAGCTTTAATTCTGGCTTAATGAGTCTTCAGTATGAATGAGTATGCCACTGTTGAAGACTCTTTCGAACAGCCAGCAACCGGCGCTTCCTGCCTTATTTCGGGCATTCTTTGAAAATCAGTTACACGGCCTTTACACCAAGGTAAAGCAAAAGGAATGCGGCCACATCCTTGAAAACCTGCTGGACGAACTGCAGGTCAAGATGAATGTTGACCCTGAGGACATCGCGCGCATTCCCAAGACGGGCCCGGTCGTGGTGGTATGCAATCATCCTTTCGGAATTCTGGATGGAGCAATGATGGGAGCAATGCTCTCCCAGTTGCGTCCTGACGTGAAGATACTCGCGAACTACCTGTTGGCAGCCATGCCGGAGCTTGCGCCTGACTGTATCTTTGTCGATCCATTCAACCGGAAGAGTTCACCGGAGGTAAATCGAAAGGGCCTGAAACAGGCAATCACGCATTTGCGAAGAGGCGGACTGCTGGTCATATTTCCCGCGGGAGAGGTCTCCCACTGGCAATTTCGTTATGCGCAAGTCGTAGATCCGGAGTGGAGTGAAACTACGGCGCGGCTGATCCGCATTACCCAGGCAGTTACCGTTCCGGTGCTTTGCACGGGCAGAAACAGCCTGCCCTTTCACCTGCTGGGCCTCGTCCATCCCATGCTTCGCACCACTCGTCTGCCGAATGAACTTTTGAATAAAACGGGCAAGCAAATCGAAGTCCGAATTGGGAGTCCGATTCCCGCGGAAAAAATCAACCAGATACCCGATGATGCTCAGGCCACGCGATATCTTCGGGCCAGCACATACCTGCTGGCCGCGCGTAGAGGCCCGCAGGAACGAAATATTGCTCTTCCCGCGTTTCCAGTATTACCGGGAAGCAAATCCGGCGCAGTTGTTTCGGAGACTCCCAGAGAATTAATCGCAGAGGAAGTTCACGCCCTGGGCTCGGGATGCAATTTGGTGGAGAACGGGGAATTTAAGGTGTTTGCGGCGCAGTCGCCCGACCTCCATCACACCCTGCGCGAAATTGGACGCTTACGCGAGATAACGTTTCGCGAGGCTGGCGAGGGAACTGGGAAAGAGCTGGATCTTGATGAATACGATTCAACCTATACTCATCTTGTTTTATGGAATAAGGCAAGGCAGGAAATCGCCGGAGCCTACCGGCTGGGCTGCTCTCGTGATCTATTAGGGGCCAAACAGATATCGGGACTCTATACATCCACGTTATTCAACTACGATCCTAAATTCTTCGAGCAGCTTGGCCCGGCGGTGGAGTTAGGCAGGTCATTCATTCGGGCTGAGTATCAAAAGCAATATGCGCCGCTGATGATGCTGTGGAAGGGAATCGTGCACTATGCAGTGCTCCGTGCGCGGGTCCGGATCTTATTTGGGGCAGTAAGCATCAGCGGCAAGTATGATCTGGCTTCGCGGGAGCTGATCGTCAAGTTTTTTGAGTCGCAACACAGCAGTTTGCTGGCAAGTCTCGTGCGCCCGCGCCGGCCTTTCCGTTCGCGGCCATTGCGTCCTTGGGAGGTCACAGCGCTCAGCAACCTCTGGGGCATGGATGAGCTGTCTGCTTCCATCGCTGACATTGAGAGAGATGGCAAGGGTGTTCCCATCTTGTTGAGACAATATGTAAGGATGGGCGGTACAGTCCTCTCCTTCAACATAGACCGAAAATTTTCCAACGTCCTGGATGCGTTAATCATGGTGGACTTGCGGACAACCGACCCAGCTCGAATCAAGCCATACATTTCTTTGGAAGCTCTGGATGAGCTTTCCGTCTCGAAGCCTAAGATGGTTTTGGTCTAGGCGAAAAACTCCCGGAGATTCGGGCTGCTCGATCACTCACATTGGATTGGACCGGTTCATCGGCAAAAGCGACTGATTGTACGCCCGCGACCTCGAAGCGTTTACGGCAGCGCAGGTTCTTGCACATAACCACGTCATCGCGGCGCACCATGTAGGAGCGAGCCTTGGCAAACTTAGCGCGGTCACGCTCATCGGCGCGCCCTGGAAGCTGCTTCCTCTTGGTACGAACCAGCCAGGCAAGCTCATATTCGTTGGATTGGTGGCAGTGGGGACAGTTCAAGGTGTGAGCTTTCTTGGCTTCTTTCTCGTCAAAGAAATCGCGTTCGTCCATATCAACAAGTATTTAATCACAGCGGGGCAGGCTGCGCCAAAAACCGAGGCTCGCGAGGATGTTTCAATGATGCGATTTAGTGACCGCCCTACACGCTTCTGTGTGATTGCCGTCAAGCATCATGCAAAGTGGTAGTCATTAAGGAGAGTTCCGGCAGGGACGATTGAAACGATGTCACACCGAGGCTCGTTCATAGTTGCAGCTCACTCTCTACAGGACGAGAAATGATTCAGCCGTCCCTAACGGGACTCCGGTTTGTTTTGAAGCTAACCCAGCATTGGATTCGGCGGCTGACAGCGCCGAATCATGCTGGGCTACTGTCAGACGTCCTCTTCGGGGACTTGTCGCCGAGCGTGACTTGGATCTCTTCTCCTCGATCGGGCAGCGGAACGCGCAGGTGAAGATCGGGTTGCGGAACATAATCAAATTGAAATTCTCCAAAGGAATTGGTCCTACATTGGGCTACCTGGTGACTGCCGGAAAAAAGCATAACCGGCGAATCTGCCAAAGGCTGCCGCTTGTCCTCTCGTTTGGCGATTTGACCTACCAGCATGAGGTGGGCCGAACCTTTTTCGCGTTCGAAGCGGACATCGATGGAGAAGTTGCCGGCCTGGAACAGCAGGTGGCGGGAGGCTTGTTGTCCAGCGCGTGCGCCGGTGGGGTGCGGATCGGTAAGGCTGTCGTATTGAAGAGTGGCCCATACACGCTTGAGAGCAGACACTGGACGTGCCCTCCGTAGAGAAACCGGGGCTGGTACGGAAACCCCGAAATGATCTGGGACATTGTAGGCTGACATGCGGGCGCACGCATTGGCCAACTTGGACAGCCATTCCTGGGCCGTATTGCATTCGAGACAGCCCTGTTGCAGATGGACCTGCATTCCCTGGCTCTGTGGTGGCGGAACCAGGTTTCTTACGTAATCGGTCCATTCTGCAACATCGAAACGACATGGCATGACTAACCTGTCTTTCGCTGGGGGGAGGGCTGAACTCTACAAGTAGAGCCGCTGACGGGAGATAAAAATATATCTCTTGAGGCTTAAGTTGCCGCAGTTGCCGCCTTAAAACCCAAGCTCCATCAGAATCTTGTGCAACCGCGTCAGGCAACGGCCACGGATAAAGCCGATTGAACCAACCGCCAAGCCTAGACGCCTGGCCACCTCCGCGTATGGCAGCGGAGGCTGCTCGAAGAACAGCAGCCGAACCATCTCAGCGCAACGCGGGGGCAAGCGATCAACGGCATCACGCACGATCTGTTCCTGCTGAAGTTCCTGCAGCATCTCGGGAGCGGTAGCCAAGTCTTCTGCGATTTCTTGCTCTAGAGCGTCCAACTCGATATCTTGCCTCTGCTGGCGTTTCCAGTGAAAGCACTTGTGGCTGGTTACAGTGATCAGCCATGACCGTAATGATCCCACCTTTCTCAGGTTGCAGAGATTGGTGAAAAGGTCGATGCAGACCGTTTGAAAGATGTCCGAGGCGTCTTCCGGGCGGAAACCGTATTTGATTGGGACGGAGTAGATGAGCCGCTTGTACTTATCAATCAATCTGCTCCAGGCATGATCATCTCCCTGAAGACATTGCTGCACCAGTTGCTGATCTTCCGCCGCGACTGGCTCCGGTGTTGGAATGGAAAATGAAGGACTCGCAGCTTCAATTTCGCTTTGGAGCATGACGCTGGAAAGATCGATCTGGAGTTCTGAGGGGCCCAGTGGGGGAAGGACCGGCGGAAGCTGCCCAAATTGCTGCATCTCGGCGCTCGTGCGCCGGGTTTGACCAGTAGCGGAACCGGCCGTTGCCGGACTGTAATTGCGATGTTCGCTCATGGTCTCTGTAGCGCCTGTACCGATCATGTGGGGCCCCGTCGTGAATTACCTCAAAATACCTTCTGAATCTCGCTTATGCTGTCAGTTGACCCCAGACGGCCGAACATCCAGCAACGGGGATCTTTTGCCTCAGTTCAGAGATTCGACCGCGCAAATCATCTCCCTTAAACGGCTTGACCATGTAATCGTCGGCCCCGGCCTCGTACCCGGCCTCAATGTCTTCGGGCTGGTTTTTGGTGGTGAGCAGGATCACATAAGACTGATCGAGGTCCGAAGACCGAAGCCACTGGCAAACCTCCGGGCCGGTCATCTGCGGCATTTCCCAATCGAGAATGCAGAGGTCAATTCCGCCTTCACGCAACGCCCGGCAAGCCTCCTGCCCATTGGCGGCGGCAACCACCTGGCATCCCCATTTAGTTAGGGAAGCGTGCAAGAGTTTGCGGGATACGGTTTCATCTTCAGCAATCAGAACTCTCAATCCAGACATTAGAGATCCTTTATTTATCGA
>DASZEU010000073.1:0-5229 GCA_035940535.1 Candidatus Angelobacter sp. | reverse complement strand
TAAATGACAAGCCCCAGCGGGGCGGCACAGATTTTCGGTTGTCTCTGCACTAAAGCTATTGATCGAAAAGGTTCATCAAAAGCTTAACTGAACCGTATTGAGAGTAGCCCAGCATGTCGAGTCAGCGTGGGCGCGGTTTTGTGCGCACGCTGGCTCGTAAATGCTGGGTAAAGAAAGGAAAAACCCTTTTCCTTGCGCCGCAGGCTTGCGCGCAGCGCAGCGCAATAAGAAATGGTTTTTGATGCCGGTAGCACCAAATACGAAGCTCACCTCTCCGTAGTCAAAATGTTATGCACAGTGACTCTCACTTTTAATTACACCCAATTGAAACTACCCATTTACCCAATTCTTCATTAGCCCTCAAATTAGAAATTAAAACTTAGAAATTAAAGGAGTTTCCATGTCCGCTTCCGACTCAACCTGGTCCTATACCGTAGTCCAAACCCCTGGCATCAACCGCGACCTGCCCGATTTCTACCACCTGCACTGCTCTCCCCAAGGCGAGTTGCTCATGGTCGAGAAACTGGTGGGCAAGTCTTTTATCATCTGGGCCGAGGACGCTTGTTCTGGCCAGTCCGCCCAACCCGCTCCTTGGGAAGTTGACGAGGCCGATTCGTTGATGCAGGTGCAATTGGACCCCACGCACTATACTGCGGCCTACCGTCTGCCCAGCGGTGCGCCCCAGGTGCCCCCCACCCTGGCCTCCACCCATCAAGCCCTTCAAAAAAACGACGGCTCCTGGTGGTTCCTGCCCAAGACCGATTCCAGCGTCACGAAAGCCCGGCAGTCAAGCTCAACGGTAGCCGGCGAAAATGTGAAGCCAGCAGAGAAATCACCGTACTTCGAGACACCTCAAGAACTCGCCCTGAGGTGCCAGCCGAAGGAACCCCCGGCTGTGGTGAAGCAAGCAGAAGTTATGCAGGAGGAACAAGTTGTGAACCAACCAGAAGCGCACAAGGAACCAGCAGAAACAAAACAAAAACCAAAAGGTGTGAAGAAAACCAAAGAAGCCAAAGTGCCAAACCCAAATTCTGGCAATTCTGGCAATTCCGGCGATTCTGGCAATTCCAAAACAGATTATGGCAATCCAGACATAATGGATGTCCTCGAAAGCGCGATCCACGACTACCTGGTCTGCTCCGATCACCAAGGCGTCATCCTCGCTCTTTGGATTCTCCACACCTATACCTACAAAGCCAACTATCTCACGCCTTACCTCAACATCTCATCCCCGGTTGAAGAATCCGGCAAATCTACCTGTATGACCATCCTGCGCGCCTTCTGTGCCTGCCCTTGGTGGGCTGCTGGTGTCTCCTCCGCCGCCTTCAAGCGCAAACTCACGGCCGGTCAATCCACCATCCTGCTCGACAACTGGCATACCATCTTTCGCGGCACCGACAAGCAACAGCTCACCGGCTTCCTGCTCAGCGGGTGCGATCTGGCCCGCGACTTCGGCTCCCTCCAGCCCGACTCCCAAGGCGTCCCTGCCCCCGATGGTCTGGAAACTTTCTGTCCCAAAGCTTTTGCCGGGTTGGAATCATTGCCTCCGACTCTCGCCCGCCGCGCCATCCCCATCGTCCTCCAGCGCCGCAAACCCCAAGAGGTAGTTAAGTCCGCCATCCATCTCTTAACCCCCTACAGCACCCACAACCTTACCTCCTGGATGCAGTCCTGGACCAACGACCAAGCCCGCCTCGACCAAATCTCCAACGCCTTCGAAGAGTATGAATCCGAAAAGCACACGCTGCCCGGCTTCACGCCCCACCAGCAGGACATTTCCCGCGTGCTCATCGCCCTGGCTGACGTAGTCGGTGGCCATTGGCCGCAAAAAGCCCACGCTGCCCTGCTGCAAATCTTCCGCGAGCAGCATGACCGTGAAGCGACCCCCATTCACCTGCTCTCCGACATCCGCGACGCCTTCGCCCACCACGGTAACCAGGAACGCATCTTCACCGCCGAAGTCCTAGACTATCTGCACAGCCTCGACCACCGCATTTGGCACGAATGGAACAAAAACGGCGATCCCATGACCGCCCACGCCTTGTCCCGCTTACTGCGTAAGTCCTTCAACATCTACAGCCGCAGCCAACGCCGGGAAAAAGACAAACGCCGAGGCTACCAGCAATCCGACTTCATCGAAATCTGGGAGCGTTACTTACCCGATCCAAACCTGCATCCCACCCAGGAAAATCAAGTCTTGTCTCAATGTCACAGTTCAAATAAAGAAGCTATTGAGGACAATGCCGTAGCAGCTATCGTCGAGGACAAGGTAAGAAATATCGCAGCCGAATCCACCACAAAGCAACGAGGTAGGAATCAAGCCAAACCGTCCAAGAAATTCCCTAATATTTCACTTTCGCCCAATAAAACCAGCCCTTGTCTCAATGTCCCAGTTCAGAATTCAAAATTAGAAATTACAAGTTACAAATTAAGAATTCCCCCAATATCTCAATTCAAATCAGACTGCCAAAAAGCCTGGACCAAAAGCACCTCGCTCATGAAGCAACTTACCGCCAAAGCCAGCGGAATGTTCACGACAACCCGCTCCTGAATCAACATCTCTGCCATCGAGATTCCGGGTTCAAATTAGAAATTAAAAATTAGCCAAGCTATTTCTTTTTCCCAGTCTTCTTGGCCGCAGCAGACTTCTTTTTTGCTGGCTTGACCGTCGGTTTGGGCTTTGCGGCCTTCGCTGAAGTCTTTTCAGCCGGTTGTTTAGATACACCTTTGGCTGGCGCTTCTTTTCCCTTTGCGGTCTTTGCCGAAGCCTTTGCTGACTCCGGTTTTGTCGCTTCAGCCTTGGCAGGAGCTTTTGGCTTTGCCTCGGCTGCTGGTTTGTCTGCGGGTGGAGCACTGGCAGGCACCGGTGCTGCTCCGGCTGGCACGGTCGCGGCGGCGGTTGCGGATTTGGGCTTGCGTCCGCGTTTTTTGGGGACTGCTCCTTCTGCGGGCGCTTCTTTCTTGGCTGCTCGTCCGCGTCTTACTGGCGCCGGTGGGGGCGGAGGCTCGGGCGGCTTGTAAGGTTCTAGGAACTTAACGATCTCGGTATGATTGCGCAGCTTGCCATCGAGCAGGAGGAGGAAAGCTTCGTCCAGCACCTTCTTATAGTCGGGAAGTTCGGGTGTGATACGCATCTCTGCCATTTCCGGAAATGGCAGTTTTTGCCGGGTCAACGGCCACTTGGTCAGGAAATTTTTGATGCGTTGTTCCACTGCCCCGGCCCGCGCTGTAATCGCAGTAAACAGAAGTGTCTCCGGCCGGCTCTGCATCAGGAACTTCCAGGCGTGCGACGGCATCGCCAAGTCCTTGGCCATTAGCTGCTTGGAGAAATCTTTAGCGTCATCTTCAAGGTTGCGCCAGCGTTCCACAAATCCTTTGTTGGGGATCTGCTTCTGGATTCCCGCTACCTCCTTGTCACCCAATTTGCGGATGAGGAAGTACATCACGATGGGGCTTGCATCGGGATTCAGCCCGACCTCTTGCATCTGCTGCTTGGTCTTGAAGAGCTGAGTCAGGCCCGCCGTATCGACCTTAGCCAGGGAGAAATGCGGAACCAGCACTTTCAGCCAGCCCTCTTTTTCCAGGGCTTTCAGCACGTCGAGCGGGTTTTCTTCATGGGCAAGCTGCTCGATCTCGTGGCCTAATGGCCGGTCAGAGATATTTTCGATGTAGTTATTTTCCTTGGCAGCGTCATACCGGGCCTGGGTGCGCTCTTCCAGGGTCCAATGGAAGCGCGTGCTCAAACGCGTGGCCCGAATGAGCCGTGAAGGCTCTTCAAAAAAGGCATAGTTATGCAGGATGCGCAGGACTTTGGCTTCAATGTCGGCCACGCCATTGAAAGGATCGGTCAGCAGTCCGCGCGAGCCGGGATTCAACGAGAGCGCCATCGCATTCACTGTAAAATCGCGCCGGCGCATGTCGTCATAAATTGTTCCGGGGGTTATCTCAGGAGGCTTGCCGGGCTTGTCGTATTTTTCCGACCGAGTGCTGGTCACCTCAGCGCGAACGTTGCCGAGCAAAAGCAGGTGGAGGGTGCGGGTAGATTCGTCAACCGACTCTATTACCGCGCCGGCTTTTTCAAAATCTTTTTGCAGCTTAAGCGTGTTTCCCTGGACAGAAAAATCCAGATCACGGATGACGAAGCCGCTGAGAATGTCGCGGACGGCGCCCCCGGTGAGATATATATTGAGTTGATGGGCGCGAACAACCTCAGTTACCTGCGCCAGCGCCCGCTGCTGGTCCGGCGAAAGCCGGGTTTCCATAAGATAAATAAAGTCGGCCATTCAGGTTTTGCGCTTGCCCCGCCCAAATACACCCGTAGCTCCCCGGACAATCACACCATCAGGACCGGCTTCTACAGTTTTTTGTAAGTTGCACGTTATACAAGACTTAGATGACCTGTGGGCGGTGACAAGCAAACCACAGACGATATCATAAAGGTTAACCGTTTGGCTACCATGGTGCGGAAAACACCTGATGTATGCCTTGATACCCCCTCGATTCGTGCGAAAATCAATCAGCGAACCCATGCCCTCCACCCACAAAAAAGTGATTGTCCGCAAGCTGGGGCGCGACTCCGCGGGGGGATACGTTTCGCCCAATTACATTGCGGATGGCAAGCTGGAGCTGTTGAATCCTTCGGGCAAGGTAGTCATGATTGATCTGCGAGAGATCAAGAGCGTGGATTTTGTCCGCGACTTCAATGACGCCGGCAGTCCCACGCGCAAGACGTTTACAACGCGTCCGCGTACGGAAGGTCTGTGGGTGCGGCTCAAGTTTATCGATAACGACGTCGTAGAAGGCATGATGCCCAATGATCTCAACCAAGTCTCTCCCGAAGGATATCTGATTACCCCGCCCGATACACGTGGCAATATCCAGCGTATCTTTGTTCCGAAGACTGCATTGGAAGAGATCAGCGTGCTGGCGGTCATTGGCCATCCCCAGGCCCGCAGAAAACGGGCAGAGGATGTTCAGCAAGTGGCGCTGTTCAACGAGTGAGCCACTTCAAAATCATTGCACCGCAAAGGACGCCAAGGGCGCAAAGGAAAATCAAAATCTAAGAAGGTTATGTAAAGCTTGACTGTGGTATTGCTTTACAGCAGTTATGAAAACCCATGAAGCTCAGTGAATTAGCCAACAGGATTGGGGCGCGGCTGGAGCCTGCCGATGCGGACGTCGAAATATTCGGCATCGCCACGATTGAAACCGCAATTCCCGGGCAGGTTA
>DASZEU010000072.1:0-10920 GCA_035940535.1 Candidatus Angelobacter sp. | reverse complement strand
TGGCGGTTCGGGCGAGGTACCGCAACAAGAGCTTTTCCTGATCAGACAAGGGAGCAGGTGTGGGAAAGCGGTCTGGCCGCTTATCGACTGCCGCCACGACCGGTTCCTGGTGGCGTGGCTGGATTGCTTTCTTGGCCACGTGATGCCTTTGCGTAACTGCCGGAGCAGAACGATCGACCGAGGGCGAGACTGCATGGGCAACCAGTGGCCTGGGAGGTTCGATCGGGCGTTCCAAAGCAACGATGAAGGCCAGTGCAGTGAGAGCAGCGGTTACGCATCCTGCCCACACCCATCTCCATTGCCAGGATTTCCTTCGTCCTGCTTGATCACGCAGATTGGCAATCACGCGCGTTTCCAGGCCAGGGCGTGGCTCCACATCGGAATACGAGGTGAGCAGGGAATCAAGAAGCTGGTCGAGATTTTGGTCTTTTTCCGGTTCAGCCATGTTTCTTTACCTCCATCAGGACGGCAAGCTTCTCCTTGAGCAGCTTGCGGGCGCGCATCAGCCGGGTGCGCACCGAACCTTCGGGAATGTTGAGCACCTCGGCAATTTCGCTGGAGTTCAGCTCCTGCACCGTCGAAAGCTCCAGTGGATGGCGAAGGTCCTCCGGCAGCGCTGGGATAAGCTGCTCCAGAAGTTTCTTCAACTGCTCTCCAGCCACAAGATCTTCAGGACCACGACCGGCAGCTTGAAGCTGCTCCACGAGTTCCTCTCCAGTTCCCTCGTCGTTCGGAGAAACAGCATTCAGCGAAACCATGGTGCGGGGTGTCCGCCGGTCCAAGGCCACGGTCCAGGCGATGCGTGCCAGCCAGGTCTTCACATTGCGCACTTCATTCAGGCCTTTTCGATACTTCAACACCCGCAGGAAACATTCCTGTACGGCGTCTTCAGCATCGTGATGGTTGCGCAATATCGAGTAAGCAACCCGAAAGAGCATTGCCGTATGCTGGGCCACCAGTTCTTCAACGGTTTCCAATGGGGCCTCAGCGGATGCCGTGCTTATTTCCAGAATCGCCTCTCTCGCAATTACCTGTCCGTCCATTTGCCTTCCTAAAGGTAAAGACATCTGGAGAACGAAAAGTGTTCTGATTTATTGCGGGGGAGTCGGAATTTTACCGCTGATTTCCGCTGAAGAACGCTGATGAACCAGAGTTAAGAACTGCGCCATAGAAGGAATCTTAGGCAACATTCAGTAGGTCTTACGGCTTTCAAAATTGAAATTTATAAGTTATAAATTTCAAATTCTTTGGGCGCGGTACAATGGCGCATTTCTGCGGGAGGCTCTCCGAATGGCAAATTCAGGCCGATTGAGACTTTTTCTGGCGACGGTTATCGTCGCGCTAACGGGAACGTTTGTGGTGGCCGGCCAAGAGGCCGCGGCCCCTAACTCCCAACCCAATCCTTATCGCATGATTGAGAATTGGGCCAAGCTGCCCGAGGGCCGGGCCTGGGGTTCGACTAGCGCCGTCGACATCGGTTCTGACGGCAACCTATGGGTAGCCGAGCGTTGCGGCGCCAATACTTGCGCAGGCTCCAGCGTGTCTCCTATCCTTCAGTTCACTTCTTCTGGCAAATTGCTAAAGAGTTTCGGAGCGGGCTTGTTTGTCTTTCCGCATGGCATCTTTGTAGATAAGGCAGGAAATGTTTGGATCACCGACGCCCAGGGAAAGGATGGAAAAGGCCAGCAGGTTTTTAAATTCAGTCCCGAAGGCAAGATCTTGATGACTTTGGGACAGGCTGGAATTGCCGGGGACGGGCCCAATACCTTCAATCAACCTTCTGACGTTTTGGTGGCTCCCAACGGCGATATCTTCGTCGCCGATGGACATGGTGGAAACAGCAATGCACGCATTGTGAAGTTTTCGAGCGATGGCAAATTCATTAAAGCCTGGGGCAAGAAGGGGACGGCGCCTGGCGAGTTTGACACACCTCATGCGCTGGCCATGGATTCCAAAGGAAGACTGTTCGTCGGCGATCGCGCTAACAATCGCATCCAGATTTTCGACCAGGACGGAAAATTCATCGCTGAATGGAAACAATTCGGCCGGCCAAGCGGGCTTTTTATCGACAAGAATGACGTCCTGTATGTAGCCGACTCTGAGTCGCGCACTGAGAATAATCCCGGCTGGAAGCGAGGCATCCGCATCGGGAGCGCGAAAGACGGTTCCGTTACTGCTTTCATTCCCGATCCTGAACCGGATCCCGATCACCACCCCACGAGCGCAGCCGAAGGCGTTGCCGCCGATGCCAAAGGCAATATCTACGGAGCCGAAGTTGGCGCTAAAGATTTGAAAAAGTATGTGAGGAAATAGTAGTCAGCAGTTAGCATTCAGTCCGCGTTGCAGCTTGGTATTTTAACTGGTATTGTCGCCAGCCAGGTTACCGGCTCGATCTACCATTTGTAGATTTACCCGATCTTGTCGGTTTCCGTCAGCACCTCGCGATTAATCCGGTCATCCATTTCACGCGCGTGGTGCATGTCCACAGGGTAGCGAACCGTAATAACTACGCCTCGTTTGGTGAGGCGTACCCGGCTTTCAGGATGCAACGATGGAATGTGCATGTTTTTGAGCGTGTGTTCCATCCTGCGGAGCTGGGCTTCGAGCCTTTCCGCGTAATCGGCAAATATTTTGTTGACTGCTTCGAGCATTTTTTCTTCGACTGGACGATAGTCGCTGCCGGGAGGTAGATTGCGAGTGACCTCATGCCAAAGGAAGTGTGTTCCGGGAACTTGTTTGTAAAGGCCAGCATGGGTCCGAAAGACCACGGCGTTGGAAAAAGCGACGATGCGTCCGGTGGGTTGCGCTCCTGGTCCGTTGCCCAATTCCATCAGGTGCATGCGGATCAGCCCGATATCAACAACGTTGCCAACAACGCCCGAGACCTGAATGCGGTCTCCCACGCGCACGCCGTGCTTGCCGATCAGGAAGAAATATCCGGCAATGGCCAGAATCACATTTTGCAGAGCTACCGCTACGCCTGCGGTAAGTAGCCCGGCAAAAGTGCTGATGCCTCCCAGACCACTCACCGATGCCACCGCGACGATGATGACGATCACTACAGCCACGATGATCCGCCGCAGCAACAAGAATTGATGGCGGCGGCGCACATCATGTATGTAGCGGAATGTAACCTGCCGCCAAAGATGCGAAATCCCCAGAACCAGTCCCACGGCGATGGCCAGGATCGCCAGGCGCATGAGCAAGCCCTTCAAAGCGGCAGTGTGCTGCAAGCTAACTGTATTGCGCCAGTGGGAGGAGTTTCTCTTGTATAAATCCAGCAGAATAACCTGTTTGCCCAGGGGCAACATGGAGGCCGAGAGTTGGTTGAACTGGGCGGTAAGTCCATCCAGTTCTTTCCGCTGCTGCGCCAGTACGTCTGGGTCCTGTGAATCAGGTTGGTTCATCAACTCATCCCCGCGGCGCCCCAATTCCCGTACCTTGGTCACCAAAGGATCGCGCAACGCCTTGGCCGAGGCCGAGAGCGAATCGGTTAATTCAATTGTCTTGTCCAGAAGATTGAGCTTGCGCTTGAGGGTTACCAGTTCGTCTGCCAGCGCAACAATTCCGGAAGGGGCTTCCTTTTGTGCTCCAGACATTGCCGCCGAAGATGGATTCGTCGAGCTATTGAACTCTGCCGGGGTTTGCTTGCCGCTCTCGGTCGCCGATGCCGGCAGCGTGCGCGCCAGCTCTTCGATGCGGGCCTGCAACCCCGCCTGGCGTGCACCGCTGGCCGTGCCGATTACAAATTCCATCATATTCTGGATGGACTTGCGGCGCGCCTGCAAGAGCGCGAGTTCGCTCTCTGTTTCCGCGATGGTTGCTTGCAGCAGGGAGCGTTTTTGCCCGCTTGTGGCTGGCAGTTGCTGTCGCATGGTCTCAAGTTCTTGCTGGGTATCTTTAATTCTCTGGTCTGACTTTGACGCCAGCGTCGCTAGATTTTTATATTGATCGAGATTGGGACCTTCCTGATCCTGTTGCACCTGCACGCCCGCATCCTGCGTCCCTAGCGTCTGTGCCCGGGCACGAGCAAAATCAAACGACAGCCGGCTCACCTGATCCGCGATCTGCCGGTTGTCATTGAGAAAGAGCAGGTCGCTAGGCTCTTTAATCAACTGTTGCTGTTCGGTCAACTGCTGATACCAAACTATGGTCTGGTTCAAAAACGAAATAATGTCTTGGGATCCCTGCGAAAAACCAAAGACTGCGGATACGAGCAACAGAATCGAGAGCGAGAAGAATCGGGTGATCCTCGGCCAGCCGGGACCGGTCCACAACGAACCGGAACAGGTCGCATGATCGGATGATCGGATGATCGGATGAACAGCCTTTGCCATATTAATCCCACATCTTTCGTGTCCTTTGCGGTCAGTTTCTAGAACTGCGCACTGTCATCCATACCAGCCACAGTCCGTTCAAAAAGAAAAGCCCAAAGCCCGGCAGCAACAATTGGCGCAAGGGAGCATGGTGAAAGACACCCCAAAGAATCCCTCCCATAATGAGCAGGTCAATGGCCACAAACGTTGCAAATATTTTTATTCGGGACATCAAAAACCCATGATGTTGTAACCGCAATCCACATAGAGGGTCTCTCCGGTAATTGCAGTGCTGAGGTCGGAGGCCAGAAAGAGTCCGGCATCGCCAACTTCTTTCACATCAACGTTGCGCTTCATCGGGGAGCGTTCCGCATGGGCTTTATGCATCTGACTGAATCCCGCGACACCCCGCGCCGCCAAAGTCTTGATAGGTCCGGCAGAAATGGCATTGACGCGAATATTGCGCGGCCCCAGGCCATACGCTAGGTAACGGACGGTTGCTTCCAAGGCCGCTTTGGCCACTCCCATTACGTTGTACGAAGGCATGACCTTCTCCGCTCCAAAATAAGTTAAGGTAATGATACTTCCTCCATTGGTCATCAGCGGAGCCGCCGCGCGCGATACAGCGATGAGCGAGTAGACGCTCACGTCGTGGGCAATGCGGAACCCTTCACGCGACGTATCGAGGAAGTCCCCTTTCATTTCTTCTGACGGAGCAAAAGCGATGGAATGCACGATCGTATCAATGCGCTCGTATCGTTCTTTTAATTCACGATAGAGTTTTTCGATTTCACAATCATGCGAGACGTCGCATTGAAAGGCTTCGGCCCCGGGCAGCGCCGTAATCAGTTCATGGGCTTCCTGCTTCAAGCGCTCGTTTTGATAGGTAATGGCAAGCCGAGCCCCGGCCTCGCTAAGCCGCTGAGCGATGGCCCAGGCAATACTGCGCTTGTTGGCCACTCCAAAAACAACCGCATTGCGTCCCTGCATGGTGAGCATAGGTAAACTCCTCGTAATGACGAAACTGGACAGAATAACAGGGAGGTAACTCTTTTAGCTAAGGGGTTGGCTTTTGGGTAGTGGGGCATTTTGCGTGCAGACCTGTGTCAGGGTATGACTCTAGAGCTTGTGGAAAAATGAGCTATCAGAGGTGATTTGTGTCAGGGCACGAGTTTACTCGTGCCGGCAAAGCGTTTAAGAATCAATCGGGCTTTAGCCTAATGTCACTTACTTTTCATCGGCGAGTATCCAATTTCTCCCTCTAATTCTCCCTCTAAAACGCCCTGTCATCCTGACAGGCGCGTTCTTTGCGCCTGGAAGAGCCTGTCCTGAGGTTCGCCGAAGGAACCCCGAAAATGCATAAATATTCTACGTCAGATTAAGAGGCAACTCGGCAACGCTCGATTTTTCCGCCAGAAGCCAGTCCCAACGCACCCCGCAGCTCATATAGATCAAACGCATGGCGGGTGTTCTTGTTCTAAAGTAAGTGACATCGGGCTTTAGCCCTTGCGCCATTGCGCTGAAAACTTGTTATGAAAATTTCAAAATGACCCACTAATTTGGCAATGCAGACAATCAAGCGTTGGGCCTAAAGAATCTTTCCGTGATGCCGAATCTATCCAATCACTCATCGAATCCGCTTCCTGACCTTTGCTTTCGCAGAACTCTTCTTGCTCAGTTCGGCCTGCAATTTCTTGGGTAATTTCTCAAAGACCATTTTGTAAGAATTTTGTATCAACTCTTTGATTTCCGGCTGCCGCAAGGCGCTAAACTCCACCATGCCAACCCAATGATTTCTCGCCATGTAGGGCGCAGGAACCACACCCTCGATCTCCACCAGTTCGGCAAACTTTTCAGGCGTGCATTTGAAGCAGAACTTGACCCGTGCGGAGGGCTCCAGGCTGGCGATGCAGAACATTTTTTTCGCAATGCGAAACAGGAGATTGTTTTCCCACTGGACATCTTCAGTGGCATGCGGCAAAGAGAGACAGCACTCCCTGACCCAATCGATGTGCGACGACATAGCCCTAACTATAAATTGCGGTAAAGCTCAAAGCCAGCGCTCAGTGTTTCTTAGGCGACTTGGGCGCGGGTTCCGGGTCTTGGACCATGCCGGCAAAGAAATCATCGTCTTTGGTGCTGGCTTTGCTCTGGCTGGCAGTGCTAGAAGCGCTGGACGCATTGGATGAACCGGCATCCACCTTAACATCTTGCTGCTGTTTTGCCACCCGCTGTTCCTCCCACCACTTCTTCAACTCTTCCTGCTGTTCGGGAGTCAGCATGGCAAGCACTTGAATCCGGTTTTGCTTATGGATGGCCTTTATCTTCTCCTGCATCTGTTCTTCGCTCAGGGATTCGTCCATGCGGGCAGCCTTGATCTGCTGCGCCGTCTGCTTCTGGATCAATACCCATTGTTGTTTCTGGCTTTCGGTAAAATTCAGGCGGCGGTTGAGTTCTTCCTGGCGACGGCGCTGTTGCTCGCGCATCTGGGCAGCATCGTTTTGCTGGGTTCCATCTTGTCCGGTTCCCGCCTGTGCCCACGCACTCAACGAAAGCAGGGTAAATATCGCAATGGCAGCCACGGTCATCATTCTTCGCCAGGGTTTCATCAGCAACCTCCTGTGGTTCGCTCGATAGTAACCCAGCCCCCGGTGTAAAGTTTGAATGCCAAAAATCGAAAGTAACTTTTGGGGCACGGTGGGGTTTGATACTGTGCAAGGAAGATCACGGGGGAGAAGTATGCGAAAAGCCTTTATTCTTGGGGCCCTTCTAACATTGGCCGTACTGGTCTTTGCCCACGATCAAAAACAAAAATCATCTCAATCCAATGCCGATTTGGATGCTTCCACTGAATCCATGGGACACGGCCACCATCACGAGATGGGTCCGCACATGTATATGAGCGCCTTGCGGGCGCCGCAGTCCGGCGATGAAGAGAAGGCGCAACAGGTGGCAGATGAGGCCCGGCAGGCATTGGAGAAGTACAAGGACTATAAGGCCGCGCTGGCAGAAGGATTCAAGATCTTTCTGCCCAACCTTCCTCAGAAGATGTACCACTTCACCAACTACGGAAATGCCATCGGGGAGGCCTTTCGCTTCGACGCTTCGAAACCAACCTCTCTTCTTTACGAGAAAAATGGAAGCGGCTACAAACTGATTGGCGCCATGTACACCGCGCCAGTCCGGTTCTCGGAAGAGCAGCTCAATCAACGCATTCCTTTGAGCATGGCGCAATGGCATCAGCATGTGAACTTATGCAAGCCGCCCAAGGGGCGCGAGATGGAGATGCTTTCCAAGACTCCGAAGTTTGGCCTGGCCGGCTCAATCGCAACTCAGGACGAGTGCGAAACTGCCGGCGGCACATTCGTTCCCCATGTTTTTGGATGGATGGTCCACATTTATCCTTGGGAAAAAACTTTGGACCAGATATGGTCGGTGGAGCGGCAGATGAAAGATAAAGACAATCCTAGCGCGGAACATCACCATCATGATGGGATGAACCATTGAGGATTTGGTAATTTTTTAAATTAAGTGACATTAGGCTTCAGCCCCCTGCAAGCTCTTTTCTTTTGATGCAAGGTGTTTAGGCTTTGCGCGGCGACTCATAGGATCTGAACTTCAATCTCTCTTCCCTGCACCTCTTTGGTTAGCGGATGCCGCAGTGCGGCGAATGAGAACTTGCCGGGTGTAATCCAGGGCGGATCAAGGACAAGACCTTCAGGCTGGTGGGTAATCCGCATTTTGGCGCCAAAATAATCGGGAAAGATTACGTTTTCTTTCGCTCCGCAGCAAATGTAGAGCGAGAGCAGGTCGCAGAACTGCAGCAAGTCAGTAAGCAGCTCCAGGTTCTCTCGCCTCATAGATTGCAGAATTGCCAGCTTCTTTTGCCGCCGCTCTTCATTGCCGAGAAAGGATTCCAGCTTTTCCCGATCCTGTTTGCTAATGCCACCCGAGGCCAACATGCTATAAGCCAGCCTGCAAAAATGCCGGCTCACGATATACCCTCCAGCGGGAGAGACCGCCTGCCCGGCAGCGATGGACTTGCTCCACGCGGAAAGAAATTCGGGTACACTCGTTTCCAGGAATGAGCTGGGTCTGTAACGGCTGTCGGCGCGGCTCATCTGGATGATCTGGGCGTCGGCCATTCCCCACCCAGCATCATGCAATGCAATGGCCTGGATCAGTTTGGCATCTGGTTTAGGGAGTGCAGCGCCCGCCAAGGCAGCAGCCAAAGCTCCTGCCAGTGCGGCATGAGAGGGCTGGGTAATCAGCCAGCAGCTTTCATATTTTTGCTTCTGAATGCCCTGGATCACTGGCCAGGCAGCCAGAAATTCTTTGCTGGTCGCGGGAGCAAGATCGACAGGGCGAACGACCATTAGCTTGGCCGGCGGCGTGCAACCCGTCCGGAAGCGGCGACGGCTTTGGCGGGCCCGCTGCTTGAGGGTGGCTTCCTCATGCCTTCTAACAGCTCTTTCAAGACCGCAGCATTGTTATGCTCCGTATCCTTTGCGGCATAGACAAGAGTTACTCTGGAATGTTCGTTGATGAGCGCGTAGAGTTTTTCCAATTCGCTGGAAGCCGCAGGGGCCGAAAGTTCTTTAAAATATCGTTTCTTGAATATTGCCCAATTGGCGCTCGCATGGAACCACTTGCGAAGTGTGTCGGAGGGGGCAAGATTTTTAAGCCAATGATCGATTTTTGCTTGTTCTTTTTTCACGCCGCGTGGCCACAGGCGGTCCACCAGCACTCGCTGGCCATCGGGGAGGGAAGGCCGTTCGTAAGCGCGTTTGATAGCAACTTGCATTATGAGAGCAGTACCCAATATTCAGAATCAGTTTTCAGTCTTTCATCTTCACAACCAGGGTTGCGAGGCCAAGTTTTCAGAAAGCTGCGATACAGATCATAATAGATATTTGAGGCGGATAGCGTCCATTGCGTTGGGCCTGTTGGTCCTGATGATTTTTTCCGGTTGCGGAAAAGATCCGGCCCTGAAAACCGATGCCGAACTGGGACTCAACGACCAGCAGGCGCAGGGCAGGCGTGTCTTTCAGCTCTACTGCGGGGTCTGCCATAGCGCTTACAGCTCTAAACCGCTCAAAGGTCCTAGTCTAAAAGGCGTGTTTCAGAAAGAATATCTGCCGAGCGGACTGGTCGCCAATGACCGGTTTGTGGAACAGACCATCATCCGCGGCCGCAACATGATGCCCCCAATGGGCAATAGCCTCTCCCAGCAGCAGGTGGAAGACGTGATTGCCTATCTTCATACGCTGTAAGATGGATTCTTTTTGTCTTTCGGCCCAGGGCCAGTGCTGTCCTGCAATTCACGCATGTGCTTCTCTTGGCTCCCACGAGCCAAGCGATTCGTAAAAATATTGACTGCCTCCCCAAAACACAGAGTGGATGAGGCTTAGCCTATCGTTAAGATGAGAGAAGAACGTCTGTGGGTCTTCGTCAAAACCTCGTAGCAGTCCTTGCGCGTATTCGCGGTTTTCGTACGCGCGATCTAAAAGGCGAGTTATTCGCTCTCCGTAGAAGCGGCCAAAGTCAGGCCAGATACTAACGCTTTCACCTTTCTCATGTAATTGAGCAGCCTTCAGGCTCATCAACATCTGGGTCTGCACGTAAGCATCAACGATACGATCCCCCGCCAAGCTGGTAGCAGAGACTACGTCAGGTTCGGCCAATTCCTTGCGAAAGAAATCGTGGATCTTCGGGGCATCCCGACCCAATGCCTCAGAATGAAAAAAGTAGGGAAGATCAAACGGATAGCTGAAAATCGCACGACCCGAGTGGTAGTACCACTCGAACTTGGCGGTGAGTAATTTCTCAAATAGCCCCCAAGATTCCCAATGAAAGGCCATTACCGATGCCGTCATGTATAAAAAGCCAGCCTGGATATGTGGTATAGCAGCAACTGCCTGATACCCCGGCAACCCTTCCGTTTGTCTCAGGATCGACTCGATCAACCGTTTAAATCTGATAAAGAGTTCCACGCTGTCCGATCGCGCCATGGCCAGAACAAGAGCGGTTGTTAATGGCTGCGAGACGATGAGTCTCCTGGAAGCAATTGGCGCTTCTTGCGGTTTGTTCCCGAATTCCTCGTATATGCTGTTCCAGCCGGTTTCGAACTCTCGCTGGGCGTCGTCAAATTGTAAACTGACCCTTTTCCACGCGCCATGAGCCAACAGCTTCGAGGCCCGCGAGAAATGAAAGGAAAGCTTCCCGTTATTTCCCATTGCTTCCTCCCGATCACATACGAGGATGTTCCTAGTCAGCGTCGGTCTCGGAAGTCCCCTAGCATGTTAGACGTGATTTCCAAGACTTCGTTGGCCGACTGAATCCTCTTAGAAGGGTCTTCCACGATCATGCGCGCCAGCAGGTCGTCTCGGACGATGTTGAGTCTTTTGTCTTCTCTAAGTTCGTTGTCTAGGAAAGCTCTTGATAATTCTTCACGAAATAGATTCCGAGAGGTAATCATGAAATGCAAAAGTTTTCCAAGCGCATAGATATCCGATGACTCGGTAACATCGGTCACGCCTCCTCGTTCTTGTTCAGGGGCCATAAAAAATCTTGCACCAACGGTTTCACCGTGTTCAGTCACGCG
>DASZEU010000071.1:0-3965 GCA_035940535.1 Candidatus Angelobacter sp. | reverse complement strand
ACGGCTCCGAACGCACTCTAGAAGAGGTCGGACAAGCCTTTCAAGTCACCCGAGAACGTATCCGCCAGATCGAGGCAAAAGCCCTCCGCAAGCTGCGCCACCCATCACGCTCACGCCGGCTAAGATCATTCATGGAGCATGATAGCGGTTGATTACTGTTAGTGAAGGTTCGGGCATGTCTTGTGATAAGGGATTTCAGCCCCTTGGAGAACGATAAACTTAAGCCCCGGAGGGGCGACTAGAAGTTAGCCCAGGGTGGAGCGCAGCGGAACCCTGGGAACCGTTGAAGAATTGAACTAAGCCCCAGCGGGGCGGCACAGGGTTTCATTCCATCTGTAGACCGAGACAATTCATGGAAGCTCGACCGCAATTAAATGCTCCTGCCAACACCAATCTGAATACACTCCACCTCTAATGCGTATTCCCATGCAGTTCAAGGATCAACACATATTTGGCTAGGCGCTTACAACACCTGGCACGCCTCATCAAATTCCAAACGAGGATTGCGCGGAAAGAGCTTGCTTCGATCGCCATAACCGACATTGCAGAGGAAGTTCGCCTTCCACTTGCCATCGGGAAAGAACTCGGCGTTGACTTTATTCGCATCGAATCCCGACATAGGCCCGCAATCCAGCCCCAACGCTCTGCACGCCAGGATAAAGTACGCGCCTTCAAGTGAGCCGTTGCGGAATGCCGTTTCGTCAATCAATGGTTGGTTCCCAACAAAATAGGAGCGGAAATCCGCCTGCGGGGAGAGCCGGGGAAGTTTTTCGTAGAACTCCGTGTCCCAGGCGATGATCACCGTCACCGGAGCAGTCATGGTCTTCTCGACGTTGGTGGGAGCAAGGGCGGGCCGCAGACGCTGCTTGGCTTCAGGAGTCGTGAGAAATACAAAACGCGCAGGGCAGCTATTGGCGCTCGTCGGCCCTAGCCGCGTCAGATCGTATACGCGATGCAGCAGATCACCGGAGACCGGTTCAGCACGCCAGGCCTGAAAAGTCCTGGCTTTGCGAAACAATTGATCGAGAGCATCTTCTGAGATGCTGTTTCCGGCGGCTACGGTGGCCGATGGTCCTGTTGCTCGTTCCATTTGGGGTTCTCCTTTGTCAGTAGGTTCTCATCTGTAACTAAGAGTAGAATAAGAACAAGGAGCATGCAAGGAGGCACATTCATGTCACCGAGTCACAAGCATGTTCCGAGCGAATGCATTGCCGTGCGTGAGGTGCTCAATCGCGTTGGGGACAAATGGAGCGTTCAGGTCGTCGTGCATCTGGGCGGCGGAACCAGGCGCTTCAGCGAACTCCGCCGGATGATCGAAGGCATCTCCCAACGGATGCTCACACTCACGCTCAAGGGCCTCGAACGGGATGGCTTGATCTCCCGAACGGTATACCCAACCATTCCCCCGCGAGTGGAGTACCAACTCACCAGACTAGGACGCAGCCTCCTCCTCCCAATCCGCGGACTCGAAACCTGGGCGCGCAAAAACCGGCAGAACATCCAGGACGCCCGAGAAACCTACGACACGAAGCAGTTGTGAATCCTTGAAGAAATGTCGCTGAAGATGTGTGTACCGTCAATACTGTTCACACTTAAGGATATCTATGACTTGGGCATTGGGGAGATCGGGAGCCTGGCAGGCGCAATTATTGAGCCCAGCGCCTAAGCGCTGGAGAGAATTGCTCAAACCTATACGGCTTTCAATTTCCTTAACTGAGCTGATGATTCAAACGATCAATCCCAGGAAGATTCTGTCCTTAAGCTGACCAGTATTGCCAAGTTGGGGGATCTTCAAAAATGCCTCCCCACTCTTTGTTCTGGTAGGCTTGACATGCCTGCCATGAGACACAGCATCCCGGCGATGAACGACACAACTGAAAGCGCGATCGAGTTCGTCCACGTGCACTACCGGCTCGATGGTGTCCGGGCATTATTGTCCGATATCAACTTCACCGTCCAGCGCGGAGAGATACTCATGCTGCTGGGCCCCAGCGGTTCCGGCAAGACAACCTCGCTCAAACTCATCAATCTGCTGCTGACGCCAACCGACGGTGTTGTCCGCGTAGATGGGCGACCCATTCAGGATTGGGACGTGATCCGCCTGCGGCGGCATATTGGCTATGCCATCCAGGATGTGGGGTTGTTTCCTCACTACACCGTGCAGGAGAATGTTGCCCTGATTCCCAAACTGGAAGGCTGGGAGCGGAAGAAGATCGCGACGCGGGTGGAAGAAGTGCTGCGGATGGTTGGATTGCCTCCGAGCGAGTACAGCAGTCGCTATCCCGATCAGCTCTCCGGAGGACAGAGGCAGCGGGTTGGGCTGGCGCGCGCCCTGGCCGCAGACCCGCCAATTCTGCTGATGGATGAGCCCTTTGGGGCCTTAGACCCGATCACTCGACTGGAGCTGCAAAAAGAATTCAAGCAGCTTCAGCGAAGGCTCAACAAGACCATCGTTTTCGTCACCCATGACGTCGGCGAAGCTTTGACTCTGGGCGACCGCATCGCGCTTATGGATGCGGGGAAACTTCGCGGGATCTTCGCGCCCCATGACTTTCTGATTTCGAAAGACCAATTTGTTCAGCCTTATGTAGACGCATTCCGGGCCGGGTTGCAAATATCTCAAATCTAAAGTGTGGAGTCGCACATTTATGCTCCAGTTTTTCCTGAGCCACCAGCGCGAGGTCTTCACCTTGACGCTCGAGCATTTGTGGTTGGTGGGTACCTCAATGCTCCTGGCCATCTCTATCGGTGTACCGCTGGGAATTCTGCTGACCTGGCGTCCGAGATGGAAAACGCTGGTGTTGGGGACCAATAACGTCATCCAGACCATACCCAGCCTGGCGCTTTTTGGACTATTACTGCCCTTGCCCTGGCTCGGCGCACGCGCTGGCCGCCTGGCAGTCACGGCGCTCACGCTCTACGCCCTGCTGCCCATTGTGCGCAATACATACACCGGTATCAAAGATGTAGCTGCACCCGTGCGGGAAGCAGCGTTAGGCATGGGCCTTACCCGACCGCAACTCTTGTGGCATGTGGAACTGCCTCTGGCAGCTAACGTAATCGTCGCTGGCATTCGCGTGGCCACTGCAATTACCGTGGGCATGGCCACCATCGCTGCCGCAATTGGCGCTGGAGGTCTGGGAGAGTTCATCTTCCGGGGGCTGGCTATGGTGGATGACCACGTGATCCTGGCTGGAGCCATTCCGGCGGCGGTGATGGCTCTATCAGCAGATATGGTCCTGGGGTTGATTCAGAGAAAACTGGTGCGGGTACATCATTAGAAATGGACCGCCGAATATTCTTGTCGAAGCTATCGGGCCTGACGTTGTTGCTGGCGGGATGCAATTTCAAGCCACGCGGCAGCACAGTCGGCTCCAAGAATTTTACTGAGCAACTGGTGCTCGGAGAATTACTGGCGCAATATCTGGAAAGCGCTTCCAGGATACCGATGGAGCGGCGTTTTTATCTGGCTGGCAGTTATATATGCCATCAGGCGCTGCTGGCCGGACGAATCGATATGTACGTGGAGTACACAGGGACGGCGCTGACCGCCATCTTGAAAGAGCCAACGGCGTCGGACCACATAAAAGTTTTCAATGAGGTGAAGCAGGAATACGCCCGCAGGTGGGGACTGAAAGTAATGCCATCGCTGGGATTCGACAACACTTTTGCCATGGCCATGCGCGGCCAGCACGCGCGAAAACTGGGCATCAAGGCGCTCTCTGAGTTGGCGCCCTTTGCGCCCCAACTGCGATTGGGAGTGGGCTATGAATTCCTCGAACGGCCCGATGGCTATAAAGGCCTGGTCAACAAATATGGATTGCGGTTTGCCGAGGCGCCGCGCGTAATGGACCTGGGATTACTTTATCGCGCACTCCAGAACCAGCAGGTCGATGTGGTGGCCGGCTCTAACACCGACGGCCTGATTGCCGCGCTGGATCTGGTGGTACTAACGGATGACGCGC
>DASZEU010000070.1:0-34381 GCA_035940535.1 Candidatus Angelobacter sp. | reverse complement strand
AAGAATAGTATTTCTTTTTGGTTCGATAGTGTACATCGACTATTCCTGAAAGTTATGATGCTCGGATGAAGTTTCGCCAATTACAGGACAACCTTCGCCGCCGGCTACTGGAGCGGATCGCGCGCCGGGATCTGAGCGCCTTGCGTCTGGCCCATCAGACCGGCTTCAAGCAGCCGCACATCACCAACTTCCTGAATCGCAAGCGATCTCTGAGCCTCGAAGCCATGGACAGGGTACTGAATGTTCAGAAAATCTCGGTGCTGGATTTGATTGAGCCGGATGAAATCAACAAGCGGGCCAGCATCCTGCCGCCCAGCGAGGGTGATTTTGAAAACGTTCTTCTGGTGGAAGGCACGATCGCCGCGGGCGAGCCTCTGGTCACCAGTGAAAGAGTCAAAGATATCTTGAAATTCAAGAAGAGCTTTCTGAAGCGGCTGCGCCCGCATACCGAATCGTCACGCGACGGATGGCAACGCTTTGTCCTGGTTAAAGTGGATACTCATGACGGCATGAGCATGTACCCTCGTCTACTTCCGGGAGCTACGGTCTTGATTGATCGCCATTACAACTCGCTGGAGCCATACCGCAAGAACGAACCCAATATGTATGCTGTCCGAAAAGAGGGCGGGGCCACGGTGAAGTATGTAGAGCTGGCCGGACGCAACCTGGTGCTTCGGCCCCACAATCAGTCATATCCGGTTTCCATCGTGCCCATTGAAGACGGTAAGACATTTGCAGACTACATCGTTGGCCGCATCTGCCATGTGGCAATTGAAACTTAGGGTGGCCCGGCTCATTGGCTGATCTGGTGATCGAGGAAACATAAGACCCGAAATACTCAAAAAAGAATAGTCGCACGTTTCAAGAACATTTGACAGCCGAACCGAACGAACTTAATATTATGACAAGTACAGGAAGTAAGCCAAAGCCTCTCAAGACCGCGTATGTGAGAAAAATCATTGATGAGGCTTTACGCAAAGGTTCCTATATCGAAACCCTGTCTCTTCATGCTCGCTTTGACCATCTTGAGAGAAAAATTGACTTTAACGACGTACTGTTCGGTTTAAGAAGCGAGTGGGCTTCTTGCGAAACCGATGAATTTGATGTGCACAACTGGCAATGGAAATACAAAATAAAGACCCAAGACATCAATGAACGTGTGTTTACCATTGTGCTTCGATTAGATTCTAAAAACAAAAGTTTTCACGTTATTACCAGGTATCCTGATGACTAGCTTGCATTGCGAAAAACCTCTTCGCCGATATACGGCAACACGCAATAAACCTTATCGTTTTGTCGATTCCGGATTATCCAAGGTGTACCTGGTCGGGGTGAAGTATTGGGTTTGCCAGGTATGCGGAGCGCAGGCTGCCGAAATTCCGGCGCCTGAGCAACTGATGAATGCGATTGCGGAAGCCATCGTCATGAGCCCCGGCATTTTATGCGGCGAGGAAATCAGGTTTTTGAGAAAGAGAGTGGGGAAGAAAGCTGCGGATTTTGCTGAACTCATCAACAACACGCCAGAACATTTTTCCAAATTGGAAACGGGAGCGCTCCCGGTCAAGGAAGCCACCGATAAACTTATTCGCCTCACTTATGGAATGCTGAGCGGAAACAAATACCTTCTGCTGAAGCTTTCAGCAGGAATTGAGCAATGGTTCAAATCGATTCATGGCAAGAAAATACAGTCCATCAAGCTCAAGAGTAGAAATAATAATTGGATAGAACTGAAGCCCGCAGTCTAAAAAAGCCAATTTCGCCAGACCGCTGAAATATTGCTTAATCCTCTCTGATAAACTCAAATATTTGCATTCTCTGGTAGTGGGTCATTTTGAGTCTTTCACATTCAGTGCAATGGCGCAGGGGCTAAAGCCCAACGTATTTTCAACACGATACGGCACGGCTGAAGCTGTGCTCTTTCAAATCGCTGAGTTTGCCGCAAGCTCTAAAGTCATGCCCTGACACTGGTCTGTACACAAATGACCCGCTTTTCCTCGCGAGGTTGAATCGTGGCGAACACTCCTGTTCTGGTGATTCATGGCGGCGCCTGGGCCATTCCAGATGATATGGTGGAAGCCCATCTTCGGGGGGTGCGCGAGGCTTTGACCATTGGCTGGCGCTTGCTGGAGCGGGGTGGTTCTGCCATAGATGCAGTGGAGGCGGCCATTGTCTCCATGGAAGACGACGAAGCTTTTGATGCAGGCCGCGGCAGCTTCTTGACGCGCGATGGCCGCGTGCAACTTGATGCGTTCATGATGGATGGCAATACCCTGCGGGCCGGCGGAGTTGGTTGTGTGGAGCACATTCGCAACCCCATCCGAGTGGCGCGGCTGGTGTTCGAAAAGAGTCCCCACGTTTACTTTGTAGCCGAAGGGGCAGAGCGATTTGCGCGTGAGCACGGTGTCCAGCTATGCCGCAATGAAGAACTGGTGATCGAGCGAGAGGTCCAGCGTCTCAAAGAGGCGCAGGCTAAGCTGGCGGCATCCCCGCAAAATTCCGCTCCCGTTGGTCCGGAGTTCGGGCACGACACGGTGGGCGCAGTCGCCCTTGACATGCGTGGCGACTTGGCGAGCGGCACCTCGACGGGTGGAACGCTGAATAAGGCGCCCGGGCGTGTGGGAGACTCTTCTTTGATCGGCTGCGGATGCTATGCCGATAACCAAAGCGCTGCAGTCTCTTGTACCGGATGGGGTGAACCCATCATGAAGCTGGTACTGGGCAAGTGGGCCGCCGACCAAGTCAAGGAGGGGCACACGCCAGAGATTGCCAGCTCCGATGCCATCAAATATCTTAAAGCCCGGCTCAACGGCCACGGCGGCATAATCCTGCTGGATGGAAATGGCCGTTTCGGAATCAGCCACAACACCCCTCGCATGGCATGGGCGTACAAAAGCATTCACAAGGAAGATGCGGGAGTGAAGTGCTAACCTAAATTACTTGTCATAATGCAACAGCGAGAAAACTTCGGTGCCTTCAAACTTCTTGCGTCCGTTGAGGAAGTCCAACTCCACAACAAAACCCAGGCCAGCAATGTTTGCACCCAGGGACTTCGCCAGTTGCAGGCAGGCATTGGCGGTCCCGCCAGTAGCTAACAAGTCATCGACGATGATCACGCGCTGGCCCGGATGAACCGCATCCTTATGAATTTCCAAGGTGTCGATGCCGTATTCCAGTTCGTAGCTCCACTTGACTGTTTCAGCCGGCAGCTTGCCGGGCTTGCGGATGGGCACAAAACCGGCATTAAGACGGTAGGCCAGCGCTGGGCCGAAGATGAACCCGCGCGCCTCGATGCCCATGACGACATCAATAGGAGTATCCAGATAGTGTTCAGAAAGCGAGTCGATGAGCTTGGCAAAGCCCACCTTGTCCTTCAGCAAAGTGGTTATGTCATAGAAGAGAATGCCTTTTCTGGGAAAATCAGGCACCTCACGAATCAGCTTTTTCAAGGACTCGCAATCACCATCATTCTTTAGTCCCATATATGCTCTACCATGCTCCTTCAATTCCAAACGTTGTAAGGCCGGCAACCGGCTCCGCTTCCGATTCCAAAACCGCATCCACTCGCGCGGCTCGCGGGCCCTTCTGCAACTTCTGTTGAAGTACCGCAAGTTGCTCTTCTGTACCCATCGCCAATACCTCAACCGTGCCATCGGGCTGGTTGCGCACCCAGCCTGCCAGCCCAAGTTGCCGGGCCTCAAAGTCCACAAACCAGCGAAATCCCACGCCCTGCACCCGGCCCCGGACAATGTAGCGCCTGGCATGCATAAGGCTTATGCGCGCGAGAGGTATGCCCCTTCGGCTGTATCCACGCGGATCTTCTCGCCTTCATTAATAAATGGAGGGACCTGAACGACCAGGCCGGTCTCCATCTTGGCGGGCTTGGTCACGCTGGAGGCAGTTGCAGATTTGAGCCCTGGCTCGGTTTCGACGACTGTCATCTCCACCGTCTGAGGCAGCTCAATGCCCACGGCTTTGCCGTCATAGAACTCGACTTTGATCTGCAAATTGGGAATCAGGTACTCCACGGAGTCGCCGAGGACGTCTTTTGTGAGGTGGATCTGCTCGTAATTCTCGGTATTCATGAAGTAGTAGTTGTCGCCATCCTGGTAGAGAAATTCCATAGCGACCTCATCCACATTGATCTTCTCGATCGCGTCGCCGGAGCGGAAGCGGTGCTCGAACATGGCGCCGGTGCGAACATTGCGCAGCTTGGCCTGAATGAAGGCCCTCAGATTGCCAGGAGTACGGTGCTCCACGCTGAAGACCAGATGAAGGTCGTTGTTGTGTTTAATGATCATCCCCGGACGCATCTGGGTTGCTGGAATTGCCATGAGCTGAAATTTTCTCCTTGAAAAAACTGACCTTATCGGTGAGTTTTGCCTGCTTATCGCAGGAACCAGTAAAAACAAGAATGGACAAACATCAAATTTTACCTCATTCCTCCTTTGCCATGCAGCCCCCAAGCTCGATTTAAAGCTGATTAAAAAACATTCTGGGCTCCCGCAGCCAAAGACAACATTCCGTGGCGCAAGCTTTTCTAAGTAAACAGCCGGCCTCTGTCGCCGGAAGACTGGTCCGCACATTCACAAACATCTCCGATGCAGCCTGTTCAGGCATGGAGCCAACAACTTTTCAGAGGAGGGCAATCAATCATGAACGAATACGAACGGTATGGCGAATATAGTCAACAACAGCCACGCGAGACATCAAGCGGCACGAGCGTCGGGACGGCAATCACTTTTCTGCTGATTGGCGTAGGCGTAGGCGCTGCGGCGGCTCTGCTCTTGACTCCCATGAGCGGAAGCGAATTGCGCGGCAGCATCAGCCGGGGCTATCGCAGCACGCTGGACGGCATCAGCCAAGGCACACAACGCTTGCGTGAGCACGGCTCCAACCTGCTGGGAATCAAGCGCTGGCGCAGCAATCGCGAAGAAGAACGATACAAGCAGGGATGAGGAATCGTGGCCCCTTCACGGGTAGCTGGGGCCACTGCTTCATCTGCTGCCGGGCACGTTGATTTGCGGAGGGAAACGCACCATGTTTGCTATTTTTCTTATTCTTCTCTTGATGTGGATTTTCGGAATGATCAGTAATTACACCTTTGGCGGAGCGGTCCACCTGCTTCTGGTGTTTGCGATCATTGCCTTAGTCATACGATTAATCCAGGGAAGACGCGTTGTGTAACGCGGCTAGGGAACAGCATCGGCAGGAATGAATTTTGGGAGTGTATAGTTGTATTTGCCGCTTTCCCCCACGCTTAGCGCTTGGCCCTGATCAACAAAGCGTTTCAGCACATCTGGCTGCGCCATCAGATCGGTCACATTCACATCTTCAAAGGCAATCAGCTTGTAAGGGCCGGGGGGAACACCTCTCAATACAAATTTTCCGTTGGCATCGGACCCGCTTTGCAGAATCTGGTCAGGATCTAGCTCGGCAACGTCTGGGGCCAGCATGACATAGCTGCTTCTTACCGGCTGGTTCTTAAAGTCGAGAACCGTGCCTTCAACATGGCCTCCGTCGGGGCTTACGACCAACTCGAGCTGGCTGTGCTTGGCATTGACGACTACGTCGTTTTTTGACACTTCCCGCCCGGCCACGGCGACGGACTTCAGATAATAGTCGTCGGGTAAATTGACGGCATTCACGCGGTAATGAGTTTCGAGATGAAGCTTTCCCTGGATCAGGAATTTCGGACCACCGGCGCCCACCCTGAAGATGTTGAAGGGGCTGTCCCCGACAGTCATGAATTCCAAGGAAATATAGCGCATTGGTGGTGGCTGAGTGCCCTCGATGCGGACACTTCCATTCATCTCAAAATCCGGCATTCCAGCTATCTCGGTCTTGGAAACGCCCGTGGCTCCCACCTCTACCTGGGCAAGACCGGTATAGTTTTCGCCTTGGTCCTGAAAACTGGTGCGCAGAGTGTAAGAGCCTGGAGCCAAGCCCCAAACCTCAAAAGTCCCATCTTCGGCGGCTTGAGCGTTGATGGAATCGACCCCCGCTGGAATGTTCGCCCAGCTTGCAGTGACCACGGCCTTTGGGGCAGGCTGACCAGAAATCCCATTCACCACGCGGCCATGGATCGAGACTGCCGGATGTGACGAAAAGGCAAAATTCTCCAGGACCTCGTCTCCTGGCTTGAGAGTGATCTGCTGAGCTTCGCGAAAGTCGGTCGTTCCAGGAAAGAATTCAGGCAGGTAAGCAATGTCTGGCCGCGTGGTCTTTGCCACATCTCCCATGGAGCGCAGCCATTCCTTCTTGAAGTCATAGTTGGCCAGGAGAAAATAGCTGCCTGGGCGAACGCCGGAAAGTCGATACTCTCCGCGATCATCCGTGACTGAGCTACCTTTGCCAGACAGTACTCGGCGTCCGCGAACGTAATCCCAGGCATACAGCCGCGTCTCAACGTGCTGCAATGGATCGTTTTTGTCATCCACGATTCTGCCGGAGATGACGGCATACGGAACCAGGCGAACCAAAACGTTGCTGACATGGCCGTCCACCGACACATCAACGAATGTCTGCATCGCGTTCTTGCGGCTTTCGGCGAAGAAACCCTGCCTGTCTCCCGACACTCGATAAGTCCCAGGATCTACATTTTTGAATAAGAAGCGGCCGGTATCGTCGGCCCGCGTCCACATCGTGTTGTTAGGGTTCTGAACGTTGCGAAGGAGCACACCGGCTCTGGGAATTTGCCGCGAGTTGACGGCGTTGACCACCATACCATCAACAGTGGCGTGGCCCGAAGCAGAAGGTTGTTGAGCGATTGTGATGCTGGACGCCTGCACTACCAACATCACGATCAGTGCCAGATATCTCATGGTTCTATCTCTTGCTAACCAGCAAAGGGGCTTCGTCCTTGATATCTTTCGCCCGGAATATCTTCGCCTTTGATTTTCAATTACCCAATTACCAAATTACTCACTTACCAAATTCTGCGACAGGGGCCATGCCGTCTGCATCGCAATGAAGCATCACGGACGTGGCGTTCAGGCTCTGCTGTAACGATTCTTCTTCTTCTCCCGGTAACGTTCCAGTCCCAGTTGGACCAGGCGATCGATCAATTTCGAGTATTCGATTCCAGATGCTGCCCACAACTTCGGGTACATGCTGATCGAGGTAAAGCCCGGCATGGTATTAATCTCATTCAGATAGATCTTCTCGGACTTGGGATCCATCAAGAAATCCACACGCGCCAGCCCGGAGCAGTCCACTGCTTGGAACGCAGCAATGGCCATTTCTTGCAGCCGCTTCATCTGCTTTTTAGTGACTTTCGCGGGGACAATGAGTTGTGAACCCTCTTCGAGATACTTCGCCTTGTAATCATAGAATTCAGTCGAAGGCACGATCTCGCCGCCAATCGAAGCCGCAGGTTCATCATTGCCCAGCACCGAACACTCTAACTCCCGCGCTTTGTGTTTTTTCCCACCGACACCCTGCTCGACAATCATTTTACGATCATAAGTTGCGGCGGTCTCGATTGCAGGTCCCAGTTCTTTGCGATGATGGACTTTGGAAATGCCCACGGAAGAACCGAGATTCGCAGGCTTCACAAACACCGGGTATTTCAGCTTCTTCTCCACCTCGCGCGTAACTTTCTTTGGATCCTTTTCCCACTGGCTGCGCAGAAGCGTCACATGCTTTACGATGGGGAGACCGGCAGCAGCAAAAAGGCTCTTCATGATGTCCTTGTCCATTCCAGCCGCAGATCCGAGCACACCAGCCCCCACGTAGGGAATGTCCGCTAATTCGAGCAAGCCTTGAATGGTCCCATCTTCACCGAAGGTGCCGTGCAGAACCGGGAAGACAATGTCCACGTTAATGGCCTGATCTGTGACTGGCCGCTCGCTTTCAAAAGGAACCAGAGAACCTGATCCTGGCATGGGAGGAACAATCACAGAATCGTCCTTGGCCAGGACGGCTGCGCCTGGAGTAGCTGCCGGATCACCGGCACGCAGATTTCGTGCGATCTCGTGCGGGAGTTGCTCACCCTTCAAGAGACGTTCGGCACGGGCGTGGCTGATCCATCGGCCCTCTTTGGTGATGCCAATCGGGACTACTTCATATTTCTCTTTGTCGAGTGCCTGAAGCACCGACGCTGCCGAAAGCAAGGAGATTTCGTGTTCGCCACTACGGCCACCGAAGAGGATGCCTACCCGAAGTTTCTTCATCGGCATTCAATTATCAAGAAAGCTCTTCGATTGGGCAATCGCAGAAAAAACAATGACCGCTGATTTTTCACAATTTCACAATCGAAATCAATTAGACCGAAACGATTCAACTTGAGACTATTGACTGCGTTGCCATGCAGTTCACAAAAGTCGACCACTCCTTCCAGAAGAAGTTTCTCAACGCTGATATTTCGTGCTAGGTGCACAGCACTGTTGAAGCCTGTTACAGAATCTTCTTTCCCAAGGCCGAAAGCGTAAGCTCTACTGCTAAATCGGCGGTGCGGTTGTGCTCGTCGATTACCGGATTGACTTCAACGATTTCAAAGCTGGTCATGCGGCCGTGGTCGGCGATGATCTCCATAGCCAGGTGGGCCTCGCGGTAGCTGGCGCCGCCGCGAACTGGGGTTCCGACACCAGGGGCATCTTCAGGATCGATCCAGTCCATATCGAGGGAGATGTGATAGCCCGCTGTGCCTCGGCCGGCAACACGCAAAGCCTCTTCGATAACAACTCTCATGCCGCGCTCATCAATGTCGCGCATGGTATAAACCTCGATCCCGCATTTGCGGATGTTCTCTCTCTCTCTCGCATCAATGTCGCGCACCCCTACCAGTACACAGTTCTCCGGCTGAACCTTGGGCGAAAAATTAAGGATGTTGGCCAGTTCCGCCGGGCCTAATCCCAAGATGGCAGCCAGCGGCATGCCATGCACATTGCCGCTGGGCGATGTTTCAGGAGTGTTGATATCGGCGTGCGCATCAATCCAGATCAAGCCAATTTTCTGGTTCTGGCGGCGGTAATATTCCGCTACTCCTGCTACCGTGCCCGCCGCCACGGAGTGGTCGCCTCCCAAGACCAGCGGGAATTTTCCGGCCTCCAGGGTTTTCAACACGGTGTCCGCATGCTTGGTACAGGTGGCGGTGATCTCTTTCAAATACTTGGCACGCGGATCGCCTTCTTTTTTCTGCTCGGCAATGGCCACCGATACATTTCCGCCATCTTCGACAATATGGCCGAGCGCTTCCAGGCGGGCTTCCAGGCCGGCGACTCGGACAGCCGAAGGTCCCATGTCCACGCCGCGCCGGGTTTGTCCCAAATCCAGGGGAATGCCCAGGATTCTGATCTTCTTGGGGACAATATTGTCGGCCAGAATGGGTTTGTTGACTGGTTCGCTCTTGGCTGGTACTAAAGCTGAAGCTGTTGTTTCCGGTGTCATAAGTCTCGTTCTATGGATAGATACGGGTGAGCGTCCGCGCAAAGGGAATCGTCTCACGTACATGTTCGAGTCCGCAGATCCATGCAACTGCACGCTCGATGCCCATGCCGAATCCAGCATGAGGGACCCCGCCATATTTGCGCAGATCCAAATACCATTTGAAGGCTTCTTCCGGCAAACCATGGTCGCGAATGCGTTTCAGAAGCAATTGATAATCGCCAATGCGTTGTGATCCGCCGATGATCTCCCCGTAGCCCTCTGGGGCTAGCACATCGCAGCACAGGGCCAGTTCCGCCCTCTGGGGATCAGGCTCCATGTAGAAAGCCTTTATCTGTGTGGGATAACGATGAATCATGACCGGCTTATCAAATTGAGAGGAGATGTAGGTCTCATCCGGTGAGCCGAAGTCACCGCCCCATTCAAACCGGCTTTCAATCTGCCCTTTGCTGTGTCCTTCCTGGAGCAGCTTTACTGCGTCGTCGTAGCTGATCCGGGGAAATGGGGCTTTGATATTCTCCAGTTTCGCGAGATCCCGTTCCAGGGTCTTGAGATCATCACGGCGATTGGCCACAACTGTTTGCACGATGTGGCTGGTGAAGTTCTCCGCCAACTCCATGATATCGTCCAATTGGGCGTAAGCAATTTCCGGTTCGACCATCCAGAACTCGGTGAGGTGGCGACGCGTTTTGGATTTCTCGGCACGGAAGGTAGGACCAAATGAGTACACCTTGCCGAGGGCCATGGCGGTTGCTTCAACATAAAGCTGCCCAGATTGGGTAAGGTAGGCCTGCTCTTCAAAGTAATCGACAGGGAAGAGCGTAGTGGTACCCTCACAGGCTGCCGGCGTGAGGATAGGGGGATCGGTCAGGACAAATCCTCGGTCATCAAAAAAATTGCGCGCTGCTCGTATGATCTCCGCCCTGATTCGCAGGATGGCGCATTGCCGGGGAGTACGCACCCACAGGTGCCGGTGCTCCATTAGAAAGTCGATTCCGTGTTCTTTGCGGGAAATGGGGAATGGATCATCGTCCGGCACGCGCTGGACTACGCGAATATCGGTAACATCCATTTCGTAACCGCCAGGAGCGCGCTTATCGGCCCGTACTTTGCCGGTGACCACCACGCTGGATTCATCCGTAAGGTTCTTGACGGTATCAAAGACCTCGGGCGAAACCTGGTTTTTCGCGATCACGCCCTGAATCACGCCGGTGCCATCGCGGAATATGGGAAAGAGAAGTTTCCCGCTCTCACGTTTGTTGTAGAGCCAGCCTTGTACGGTTACGGTCTGGCCATCATGCTGGCCGATCTGCGCAATGGTGCTGACCGGCGCTTGGGTTGTAGTTTCCATTATTGTCTTGTTCCCTCTGATTTCTGTTTCTCTTACTCCACCGGCGCTGCGATGCTTTCCAGCTTCTTAAAGGCTTCGGCCATTTTGCTGCTGGCATCCACTCCCTCTTGTCCTTCGATTTCCATGAGCAGAGCGGGGTTGTGGGGAGCGGAGCGCAACAGTTGCATGGTCTGCTCCCAATCCACAGTGCCTTCGCCGGGCCAGAGATGCGAGTCTCGGATACTCTGATTGTCATGGACATGCGTGGAGCGAATACGGCTTTCCAAAACCCCAAAAGCCTGATGAACGGTGCTCATAATATGCGCGTGTCCGGTATCGAAGCAGATGGCCAGATCGTCATAACGCAAGATGCGCAACATCTCCATGAGCCGTTCCGGCGTGGAGATGTCATTGGGAATGTTTTCGAGCAGCAGTGTGACTCCCAGCGGCTTGGCAAAAGCGCGCAAGTGCTCAATGGAGCTGAGCGCCGCCTCAAATTTGCGCGTGTCGTCCGACTCATTGCTGTTGCCGATATGCTGGATCAGGAACCGAAACGGCGCTTGCTCTGCCACCTCGATCGCGCGCTTGATCTCGTCCATGGCTTCGATGCGGCGGCGCTTCTCCATGTCCACGATGTTCAACGGTGGTTCGACAGCGCGGGCGAAGTCATTGGTTGTAAAAATCGGAGAATGCATGGAGTGGAACTCCACCTGCCCTGACTTAAACCAGTTCCCCAACTCACGCACATGGGCGCGGTCGGTGTAATCAAAATGGCCGCGCGCGGCGAATACCTCAATAGCTTGAGCGCCACCGCTCGCCATGCTTTCGAGTAAGCCGGGATGCAGCCTCTGCTTAATAAAGACGTAACTGGACATGGCCCGCAACATCAGAAACCTACCGCCTTTCCGCCATTGCGCCCATCTGGAGCGCCCAACCGTTCCCCGGTCGTCGGATCAATCGCGATGCACTCTCCGTCGCTCCAATAGCCATTCAACTGGACCTTATGCCCCCGAGCTTCCAGGAGCTTGAGGGTATCGGGTGAGATTCCCGTCTTTTCGATGTAGATCTGGTCAGGCTCCCACTGATGATGAAAGCGCGGAGCATTTACAGCCTGCTGGATATCGAGGCCGTAATCCACCACCCCCATCAGGATATTGGCTACAGTGGAGATAATGCGCGGCCCGCCCGGAGAGCCAAGCACCAGAAAGAGCTTGCCGTCCTTGAGGACGATGGTCGGAGCCATGGCGCTCAGTGGACGTTTGCCCGGTCCGATTGCATTGGCTTCGCCCTGAATCAGTCCATAACCGTTGGGCACGCCGGGCTTGGAGGTGAAGTCATCCATCTCGTCATTCAGCAAAAATCCCAGCTTGCCAGCGGTTACCCGCGATCCAAACCCATCATTCAAGGTAGTCGTGACCGCCACGGCGTTGCCTTGAGGATCAACTACGGAATAGTGCGTGGTGTTTTCCGGCTCAGGACCGGTGTAGGGATGATGCGACGCAGCTTCGCGGTCCAACTGGCCGAAGCCTGAGGGCCGGCGCAGCTCCTTGCTGACGCTGGAACGCATGATCTCCAGCGATGTGCGCCAGGCCTCCGCATATTTTTTGTCAATCAATTGCGGCACGGGAAGCTGGCTGAAATCGGGATCACCCAGAAATTCAGCGCGATCATAAAATGCGCGCCGCATGGCCTCAGAGGTAAGGTGAATGGAATCGGCGGAGCGATTACCCAATTTGGCCAAATCGTAGCCTTCAAGGATATTGAGCATCTCCACTAAAGTCACGCCACCGGAACTGGGAGGAGGAGCGCTGATAATTTGATAGCCCCGATACGTCCCATGCACTGGCTGCCGCTCTTTGACCTCATATTCAGCAAGGTCTTCTGTGGTTATCAGGCCGCCACCTTGTTGAATGCTGGCCGCCAGTTCACTTGCTAAAGCGCCTTTGTAAAAATCATTGGGATTGGCGGCGATCCTCTCCAGGGTGCGGGCCAATTCCGGCTGGCGAAAGATTTCCCCTGGCTGGTAGTACTTGCCGTTACGCTGGAAAATCCGCTTTGAAGCAGGAAACTCGGCAAGGTGGCCCTCATGCATCGAGTGGGCTTCTTCATAAGTAAGCAGGACGCCCTGACGAGCCAGACGGATAGCGGGCTGCATTACAGTGCGCAGTGGCAATTTGCCCCAGTGCTTCTGGGCATAAACCAAGCCTGCCACAGAACCTGGGACGCCAATGGCTTTGTAGCCAACCAGACTGGCATTGGGAATGACGTTGCCTTTCGCATCCAGGTACATGTCGCGAGTAGCAGCTTTGGGCGCTTTTTCCCGGTAATCGAGGAAATGAGTTTCCCCGTTAGCCATGCGCAGCAACATGAATCCGCCCCCGCCGATGTTCCCAGCCGCAGGATGCACCACAGCCAGAGCAAAACCGGTAGCCACTGCCGCGTCTACAGCATTTCCGCCTTGGCGCATCATAGCTGCCCCAGTCTTGGACGCCTCCTGATGGACACTCACCACAATGGCGTGTTTCGCGTGAACCGGACGCAACCCATCGGCGGCCAGGCTTTGCGCCAGGGAGAGAGCCGTTGCCACCAGGACAACAAGCTTAAAAATCATAGATTTATGCAGAGTTTTCATGCGAATAGCGGGCTCCAGACGCTCCAGACAATATGGCCGTCAGAGCAATCCCCTCATTGCCACGAAAAAAAGGCAGGGCCACCAGCAGGAGACGAAGCCAGCAGGCCAGCTATTGAGGCTAGCCTATGCTGTGAGGGACAGTCAAATCAACCCAGAGTTTGGTAGTGGCTACTTTAAGAGACATTAAGTCCCTGAGGAGGCGCAAGGCATTAGAGCGGGAAATATTTGTCCAATAAACTACAAAAGACTGGCGTGACCACTCCAAGCCTCTTGAGTGTATCTGACCTTTGTTTGCTGATGGCCGCTGCCTGTATATCGAGTTTTTCCACGACTAACTGAGGGTTTAAATAGAATTGATGTACCAGGAATTCGTCCGGACCTTGGCAAAGGACTCCGTTCCTCCAGGCACTCTGGAGGAAAATCCTTTTTGTTAAGAGTGATAATAGCGTTAGCTTGACCCTTCACGGCACATGCTACGACGTGCCTGTCATCCTTGTCTGGACAATCGAACGTCTCCTCCAATTTTGGAGGGATGACAACCATCGCTTCAGGAAAGGCCTCCTGCATCACTCTTAAACGACGAACTCGTTGCATTTCATTCAATCCCAGCTTCTTTTCCAGCGCATCACCGACCTCTTTTAGTATTTTTCCACTCCATAGAGGCCGGTAAAATGCCGGGTCCTCCGCTAGATGTAATAACGTGTCGCACAGAGGCATCGGCACGAGAACGCAGGCATCGAGCACAACAGAATACTCATTGTTCTGGTTGAATATCATCTGGCATTTTGCCGTATATACCTTCGTCGAACTCTGCACGCGCCAGATCGTCTAAGTTTTTACGACGTGCAGTATCGCGCTTAGCTTTGTAGGCAAATACATCACGAGCGTAAATACGCCGGTGAGTACCAACGGCATGATGTGGAATTTCGTTATTGTGGAGCAATTTGATCAAATGCTGCCGAGAGACTCCCAGCAACTTTGCGGCTTCAGTAGTCGTCAATGCTGCATTGCTTTGTAAGATCGTTACCGAATGGCCGTCCTTCAACGGGCCAAGGAGATTACACAAAAACGAATACAGCGATGGCGGCAAGATTTCAGCCCTTCCATCTGGACCAAGGAGTTTCGCATCAGAGGTGCGAATCTTTTGATAGATATCGAGTATTTCTTGCTGGTCTTTACCGGTGATCGGAACTGCGGGAAGAATCTCGTGAGCTGGTGGTGCCATAAACTCCTCCTAATACCTAATTTCTAGCTTTTCCTCCTAAAATTGAATATTTGTAAGATGCGGCTAAGTGCTATATATGGCACAAATGATTTATCTATTAAATCTTGAGCATATCACAGATAAGCGCTACAAGCGCTAGCATCTACGTAAATCACTGATTTTGTGGCAGTAGTGGGGAATTTACTCTCCGGCAATGGTCATGCCATCAATGCGAATAGTGGGAGCTGCTACAGAGCTGCGGAATTCCAGATCGTTGCCGATTTCAGAGATATTGTTCAGCATCTGTTTAAGATTGCCGCCTACGGTGATCTCTTCTACGGGATAGGCGAATTCCCCATTCTCAATCCATATACCGGTAGCGCCTCGGGAGAAGTCGCCGGTCACCAGGTTTACGCCGAATCCCAGAAACTCGGTCACATAGAGTCCCTGCTTGATATTGGCAATGATCTCCGTCGGACTACGCACGCCCTTCTCTAAAAAGAAGTTGCCATTTCCAATTCCCGGATTTCCGGCCAGTCCGCGGGCAGCGTTTCCAGTAGTTGACAAGCCAAGCTTTTTGGCCGTGTAGGTGTTGAGCAAATAGGATTGCAGGACACCTTTCTCTATCACCACGGTTCGCTGGCTGGGAACACCTTCTCCGTCGAACGGGCTGCTGCCAAAGCCGCCCAGCATGGCACCATCGTCAATGATGGTCACATTTTCTCCAGCAACCCGCTGTCCCAGTTTTCCGGCCAGGAATGAGGAGTGGCGGTAGATGGCGTCTCCATTCACGGCGTCAGAGATATCGTCGATGATCGACCGCGAGGCCTGTGGATCGAATACCAGCGGAACCTGGGTTGAGGCAATCTTGCGCGCACCCAGGCGACGCAGCACTCGCCGTGCCGCTTCTTTGCCTACAGCCTCCGGCGCTTCCAGCCGAGCCAGGCTCCGGGTGCTTGAATACCAGAAATCCCGCTGCATGGCTCCATCTTCTGATTGCGCTATCGGAGCTGCGGAAATAGAGCACGAGGAGCGACGGTAGGTGTCGACAAATCCCAGCGAGTTGGCCAGGGCCATTCTTCCACTGCTGGCATCGAAGGAGCCGCCCTCGGAATTTTTGATGCGGGGATCAAAGTTCAACGCTGCGGCTTCCGTCCGGCGGGCGTAGTCGATCCGCTCTTCCGGAAGCAAGGAGTGAACATCATCATAGTAGAGCTTCAGGTCCCCAAGGGAGCCGAATTGTGACGGATCAGGCAGACCGGCATAAGGATCTTCGGAAGTCACCTTTACCAAAGCCAGGGCCCCTGAAATCATGCGCTCGATACCGTCGTGGCTGAAATCACTGGAATACGTGCTGGCGGCGCGCTTCCCAGCGAACACTCGCAAACCCAGGCCGCGCGATCCTGATTCCTTCAGGGTCTCGACCTGCCCCAGGCGGACTACGGTGGAAAACTCGTCGCTTTCGCGCGCAATGGCATCCGCGGCTGTGGCGCCGGCCTTGAGGGCACGGGCGACTACATCAGCGGCGATTTCGCAAAGGTCGGTTTTGACTTCACCGAGAATTTCTGTATAGGTAGCCACAAATTCGTATCGTGCGATGTCCTTTGAAATGTTTATCGAGCGGTAGTTCCGCCCACGGTTATGCTATCGAGCTTGATCGTAGGAATGCCGACACCTACGGGGACCGACTGTCCGTCCTTGCCACAGGTGCCCACGCCCTCGTCAAGCTGCAGGTCATTGCCGACCATAGAGACTTTGGTAAGCGCATCCGGCCCGTTGCCGATTAGCGAGCAATTCCTTAACGGAGCGGTGATCACGCCATTTTCAATCAGATAAGCCTCAGACGTGGAAAAGACAAATTTGCCATTGGTGATATCAACTTGGCCGCCGCCAAAATTTACCGCGTAGATGCCACGCTTTACCGAACGAATAATGTCTTGCGGAGAGTCCTTTCCTGAGAGCATATAAGTGTTGGTCATGCGCGGCATGGGAATATGCTCATAGCTTTCCCGGCGTCCATTTCCGGTATCGGGTGATCCGGTGAGCTTCGAAGAGAGCTTGTCGCTCAAGTAACCCTTGAGAATGCCATTTTCGATCAACACGGTCTCCCGCGTGGGCGAGCCCTCATCATCTACATTGATGGAGCCACGCCGAGAAGGCAAAGTTCCGTTATCTACGATGGTGCACTTTTCTGAAGCTACGCGCTTTCCGATCAAACCGCTGAATGCGGAAGTGCCCTTTCGGTTGAAATCGGCTTCCAGCCCGTGGCCAATGGCTTCGTGCAGCAGGATGCCAGGCCATCCCGGTCCCAGCACCACTTCCATCTCGCCTGCGGGCGCCTCACGCGCATCGAGTTGGATGATGGCTTGGCGAGCTGATTCCTTTGCGAAGTGCTCCGGCGTCTTCTCTGTCAAAAAGTAGTCAATGCCGACTCGTCCGCCGCCACCCGAGTTGCCTCGGCCCGATTGCTCGCCGGACTTAGCAATGCATATTACGCTGAAACGCGCCAGGGGCTGAACATCAGTGGCGAATGTGCCATCAGAACCAACCACCAAGATCTGCCGAAGTTCGTCAGTGTATCCCCCGCGTACTTGAACAATGCGCGGATCGTAGGCCCGAGCTGCCTTGTCTCCCCGCATCACCAGATCGAGTTTCGAGGCAACGTCGGCATCAACAGACGGCGAGGTAATCTGGTAAAGCTGATGCACCCTGCTATCTTTAAACCCATGGATAGGCTCGCGCGACGGCCCCCGGGCGATCAGGGCCGCGGTGCGCGCAGCACGCAGAATCTTGTCTGGAGAAAGATCGTCGGTATAGGCATAGCCGGTGCGTTCGCCAGCCAGCACACGCACCCCGCACCCCGCAGAGATGCCCTGGGAAGCAGACTTCACAATGGATTCATCAACGCTGATGGATGTGGATGTAAGATACTCAAAATAAAGATCAGCGTAGTCTCCGCCGGCGGATAGTGCTTCAGCCAAATACTTTTGAAGATCGCCAGGGGTGATACCGAACTTTTGGAAGAAAAGGTTCTGGTTCTGAGTCATGTCCCTCTATTGGATGCGTCAGGCCTCCGGAAGAACCAAACGCAAGTACCTATTGTCGCATCGATGGCAATGAACGGCAATTGACTGTTATTGCTTAAGAAATGCAATTGCCTGGGAGCTGGATCTCGGGATATGATTTACCGCCCGGTTCCCAGATTTCTCTGATAAAGACCTTGTTTTCAATTGCTTCCATGACCCCTGACCTGCTGGCCCGTTGCCTGGACGAGTTTCTTTCGGAGTCCCATAGCGGAGTTGTGTCTGAAGAAGGGCAAATTATCTTTGACTTGGGTTCTGCCCGTTACTCGGTTTCATCCGATCACGGCAAATGCCTGCTGCATATATGGTCGGAAGAACGAAACATTGTGCGCCAGGTGCTCGATTCGGAGTTAAAGAATGGGATTCTGCGTTTGAGTGTGCGAAAGTTTGCCCAGGCGCGTCCTCATCAATTGGAGATTCGCCGCAGCCGCGAGTATCGGACGCCCACAGCCCGTAAGACTGCCAGAAACCATTATGCCCGCCAGTTGCAACAGATTGTGGAACGCGAGCTTGCGGGATGGACCGCCGATAGGTTTTCCACCAGCATGGACCTGGAGCGCAGTTTTTCGCCCGTGTATGCGCGTGGCCTGGTGCGTAAGGGACAAAACTCGCTGGCCATTCTGGGAGTAAATCCTCAGGAGTCGCAAGCGTCAGTGGATGCCGCGCTCACTTTTGGCCTGCTTTGGCTGGAGAGTTGTCGTGAACGCGAGGCAGGACGCTCGCTGGTGGAAGGGCTGAGGCTATACGTTCCCCCCAAAAGATCAAGTACGCTGCAAGTTCGCATGGCCCAACTGAACCAGAGGGCGGCAAACTTCCGTCTTTTCGAAGTGGATGAGCATGAAGAAGCAATCGTCGAGAAGCCCCTTACCGACCTTGCGAACCTGGATAGCCATCTGGCACATTGCCCAGACACCACCCAAGCCCATTCGCGTTTTCAACTAGCAATTGCAAAAATCATGAAGTTGATGCCTGAGGCTGAAGTTGCTGTCCTCTCGCCGGTTGAAATCTCGTTCCGGCTCTATGGATTGGAGTTCGCCCGCGCCCGGTTAGTGAATGAGGCACGCTCATTCAATGTGGAAGAAGAAATTGTGTTTGGTGTCTCCGGCGCACAACAGGTACTTGAACCGGAACAGGAGGCTGCCTTTTCCGCATTTATCCGGCAATTGATCGAGACGCGCAGCAGTCGTGGAGACAAGCGTGACCCCATCTATCGTGCTTATCCCGAGCGCTGGCTTGAGTCCCTGGCGTTGAAAAACATCACAGGCTTGGATTCGCAGCTCAATTCATATCTGGCGTATTCTCAAGTGCCTGCATTTTCGGCCTCCGACCGCTCCATGATCGATGTGCTCACCTGCACCCGCGAGGGAAGATTAGCCGTGCTGGAGCTAAAAGCCGATGAGGATATTCATTTGCCGATGCAAGGCCTCGATTACTGGGCCCGCGTCCTCTGGCACCAGCAGCGGCAGGAGTTTCAGAAATATGGCTACTTCCCCGGCATTTCGATGTCCCAGCAATCGCCTTTATTGTTTCTGGTTGCACCTTCGCTGCGAGTGCATCCAGCGGTGGATACCATCTTGAAGTACTTTTCACCGGCAATTGAGTGGACGCTGATTTGTCTGGATGAGCGCTGGCGCGAAGGCATCCGGGTTGTTTATAGAAAAAGCTCTGCTCAAAAAACGCTGTAGCATTTGGTGAGATATGGTCGAGCAGGTGATGTAGCCGAGTGAAGAATTAGATCAAACCTCACCATCCCGCACGGGATGGTAGCGTCAACCAGATACTCTATCGAGATCGCCCTCGAGGCGCTCAAAGATGGCAGTGATGTGGGGTAAGAACTGCCGTAGGCATGCGCGCAGCGCAGCGGAGCGCACACAAAAAAGAAACGGTTTCTGAAGGGGCACCACCCAAACAAATAATTGCTTCGATACTTGACTATACTGATTAAGGAACTTTTCCCATTTATGAGCACTCCCACCGAAGAGAGCATTCAGCGCATCAGAAAATTCGTCGAGAAGTACTGTGCGAAATCAGGCACCACGACCCATCCTGATCCAGAGGTCACTGAGGCCGTGGTATTGGGTTTGGCCCACAACATAGACACCCTGGGCAAGCCTCTTTGTCCTTGCCGGTTCTATCCGAGCAAAGAGGAGGAGATCAAGCACCGCACGTGGATCTGCGCCTGCGACGATATGCAGATCTACAAATACTGCCACTGCCTGCTCTTTGTGAACGAGCAAGGACTCCCGATTACCGAGTACCTGCCTCCCGATCACGAAGGACGAGCAGCCTACGGATTGGTTAAAGATTCAACCCCTGATAAAGGTCGCGCTCTGCGGAACAATGCAGAACAACGGGAAAAAGAGCGAAAAGAGCGCCCCTCATAGGGAGATTTAGTAATTGACTAAATTGGTCATTGGGTAATTGCAAATCAAGCGGAATCTTCCCGCGCAAACGGGATATCAAGGTTCTGAGTGTCAGGATTTCTCTAGCCTCCGAACCTTATTTGTTTTTCCACACCGGCTTGCGCTTTTCAATCACGGCACGCAAACCTTCTTGGACATCTTCCAGGTTCATCAGCTCGTTTAGATAGAGATCCTGGGATTTCTTCATCGCATCTTTGAGCGGGAGACCTTGGGAGCCGGCAATCACTCGCTTGGTAACTTCCAGCACCGGGCCGCTAAACTCGGAAATTCGAGCCAGCAATGCGTCCACGTGTTTCTTCAACTCGGCTTCCGGGACTACTTTGTTCACAAAACCGAACTTGAGGGCGTCCTCTGCGGAGAGCGCCTCCCCGGTAAGAATCAGCTCATAGGTTTTCTTGGGGCCTATCAATGCCGGAAGCATGACAGCGGCGAACGGAGGAAAAACGCCCAGCTTGACTTCCGGCTGGGCAAACTTGGCTTTGGGAGTGGCCAGCACCACATCGGCAAAGCCCACGAGTTCCGATCCGGCGCCAATAGCGGGACCGTTCACTACCACAATAACGGGCTTCGAGATGTCCACCATCGCCTGAAAAACACGAGTGAAGGCATCGAGAGTCTGGAAAACTTTGTCCGGCCGCGAATCTTCCAGGGAGATGCCGGCAGAAAAAGCAGCTTGCGAAGACTGTATCAGGATTGCCTTGATCTCGCCCCGCCCATTCAGGCTTTCGATGGCCTCTGCCATCTCCTTCATCATGGGAACAGTCAGGACATTGTGAGGCGGATGATTGAGAGTGAGCCGGGCGATGAAGCTGGAGGTATTGAATTGAATGTATTTATAGCTTGGAGATAGCAACTGGGTCTCTCCAGTTCTGTTCGTTCCGGGCGTCGGCCTGGTAACCATAATCACCTCTTCTTCGGGATAAACTCGGAAGGCTTATCGTGATTATCCGACGAAAGCACAATATGAAACAAGCGGGTGGGGGATACGAAAGTACAACCCTAACTCGGTTGTGGGGATTGCTTTAGATCAGTTTAGGAAAACTGCCCGATGGGTGACACAGCCTTGAATTTCAAATATCTCTGGCTTGTGTTTAGATTGAATTGTCATGATCCAACTCTCCGAAGCCGGGAAACGGTTTGGCCCAAAGATCTTGTTCCAAGAGCTCGACTGGCTGATCACGCCCCGCGACCGTGTCGGCCTGGTGGGGGCCAACGGCACAGGCAAGACGACTCTGCTCAAGATTCTTGCCAGCATGGAAGGACTGGATTACGGCAGCATCACGCGGCAACGGGGCGCCAACTTTGGCTACCTGCCACAGGATGGTCTATCGCTTTCGGGCAGGACCGTATTTGGCGAGTGCCTGGCGGTCTTCAGCGATATCCAGCAAATGCAGAGCGAGCTAGAAGATCTCGCGCAGAGAATGGGAGAGACCGATCACGCCGGGGCTGAATACGCGCAGATCGCCGAGCGCTTCCACCGCGTCGAGGCTGAACTGCAATCCCGCGATGGCTACAGCATAGAGGCTGAAATCGGATCCGTGCTTAACGGTTTGGGGTTCAAGAAAGAAGATTGGGTACGACCCACCGAGGAGTTCTCAGGCGGATGGCAGATGCGCATCGCCCTGGCCAAGCTGCTGCTGCAAAAACCCAACCTGCTGCTGCTGGACGAACCAACCAACCATCTCGATCTCGAGTCGCGCAACTGGCTGGAGCAATACCTCACGGAATATCCTTATGCTTACGTCCTGATCTCCCACGACCGTTATTTTCTGGATGTCACGGTGAACAAAATTGCGGAGCTATGGAACAAGCACGTCTTTTTCTATTCCGGCAATTACGAAAAGTACCTGGCCCAAAAGGCTGAGCGCCGGGCACAACTCGAAGCCGCCTACCGCAACCAGCGGGATAAAGTCGAGCAATTGCAGACGTTTATCAATCGCTTCCGCTATCAGGCCACCAAGGCCAAGCAAGTCCAGAGCCGCATCAAAGAGCTGGAACGGATGGAGAAGATCGAGATACCGCCGGACGAAAAGACCATCCACTTTAATTTTCCCCAGCCCAAACCGAGCGGCCGTACGGTAGCCGAGGCCAAAGATCTCGCCAAAAGTTATGGCTCTAAGCAGGTCTTTACCAATGCTAATTTTGTGATCGAACGAGGCGACCGCATTGCGCTGGTAGGAGTCAACGGCGCCGGCAAATCCACGCTGATTCGATTACTGGCAGGGTTGGAGCCTCCGAGCGGAGGCGAGATTCGACTGGGCCACAACGTAGAGGTCGATTATTTCGCCCAGGACCAATACAAGGCGCTCGATCCCCAGGCTCGCATGTTGGATGATCTCTACGGAATTGCTCCGCGCTCCACGCAAACCGAGTTGCGTAGTTTGCTCGGCTGTTTTCTTTTCTCGGAAGATGACGTGTTCAAGACCATCGGCGTGCTCTCCGGCGGAGAGCGCAACCGTTATGCGCTGGCCAAGATGCTGCAGCATCCCTCGAATTTCCTGCTGCTCGATGAGCCTACCAACCACCTCGATCTGCGCGCCAAAGACGTTCTACTCGAAGCTTTGCAGAAGTTTACCGGGACGGTAGTCTTCGTTTCCCATGACCGGTATTTCATCGACCGCCTGGCAACACGGGTATTCGAGATCGGAGGTGGGGAAGTCGAGGTCTTTCCCGGCAACTACGAAGATTATCTGTGGCGCAAGCAAAGCTTGCAGGCCCAGCCATCCGTTTCGAGTGTATCTTCTAACGGGGCTTCGTCGGCTTCGGTGCATACTGCTGGTGTTTCGGCATCCGTCACTGTGCCGGTTGCAGCACCTTCTGCTGGTGAAAGCAACGTTCAGCAGGAAACCAAGCAAAAACGACTGAACCCCATCAAGCTCAAGCAGATGAAAGATCGCTGCCGGGAACTTGAAGAAGAGATAGCTCGCCTGGAAGCCGCCATCGCGGTAAGTGAGAATGCGCTGCTGACGTATGTAAGCGCCGCCGAAACCCAACGCCAGAACGACCTTCTGATCCGCTACCGCAATGAACTGGGAAAAACCATGCTGAAATGGGAAGAGATAGCAAAGGTGCTGGAGACGGCGGAATAAGCGTGGAGGCCACAATCAAACTCTTAACGCTGATAACGCTGATTGGAACTGATTGCCGCAGATCGGAGCAAGATCAAAGCGTGTTTCAAAATAGGTTCGTGTCAGCGCATAGCCTGTCCAGGGCGATTGCATAAATGTGTGTGAGCGATGAAAAGGAATGCGGAGTCAAGTATGTCAGACCATTTTGGAAACATGCTCTAATCTTTTTACGCAGTGATCTTGGCGGCGGCCAAGCCTGCCTCCACGCCCTTCTGCATGGCTACTCGTATGTTGCTTGCCTGCTTCTTCAATTCGTCTGTAGCCGTGGCCGTTGTGCCTTGGAGTTGAAGCAACCCCTCCGATGCCAACTGCTGAGCAAGTTCCAGCATCCGTTCGGGCGAAGAATTCACGTACTGGCAATCATAAGGGTGGGCAATCTCCACCGGGGCAGATTCACCCAGCCAGAAAACCCGCCGCTTGAGCATCTGCCGAACATCTTGTTCCGTCTGCGTTGGGAACTGAATCTTCTTCTCACGGAAATTGTAGAAGCGGCTGGTCACGTGTACCGGCTGAAGTTTGCCTGACTTCAAGAATGCAATCTGGCCATTGTCGATGGTTTTGCGGATCGCGTTGACCACCAGGCTTTCAACATTTTGTGGCTCAAGGGAACCAATCGCTTCTTTGATGGTCTGGGTCATGCCTACGGCAACTTCGGCGTGAAGCTTCTCCGGACTTTCCAAGAGATCAGCGCGCCCATGCAGCACAAACCAATCTGCGCCCGAAGTGGATTGGTGGAACGGCCACTTCAGGTTGGTAATCTCGATTGGAACTCCTGACAAAGTCAAAAAACGCAAAGGGCTAGCCATCCTGGATTCTCGAATGTAATGAAATGACAAACGGGACGATTTTAATACGGAGCAGGGTATTGGCACGAATCTGCGCGCTAAAGAAGCTTCATCAGGCTGCGTGGAGGTTTTCTGATTCTCGACGGAGGTGAGCCGAAGGAACTTAAGCCTTGGCCGGGAGGGAGCGCAGCGATCGCTGGGCTGGATTTATCTGGACTAGCCGTTGACGAAGGTTTTGTCGGGTGGCGGCTGGTTTACGCCGACCCAATAGAGTCCCAGAGTGCGGATGGTTTCGCGGAATTTTTCAAAATCGACGGGCTTCTGGATATAGCTATTGACACCCATTTTGTAACTTTCAACCATGTCTCGTTCTTCCTTCGAGGAGGTCAGCACGACCACCGGAATGGCCTGGGTAGCAGGATTACTTTTGATTTCGCGCAGGACTTGCAAGCCATCTACCTTGGGTAACTTCAAGTCTAAAAGTACCAATTTGGGAGGACGGTCTGCGGAGCGCTGACTGTATTGCCCCTTGCAGAAGAGAAAGTCCAATGCTTCGGCCCCATCGCGGACCACCTCGACTCTGGTATTGAGTCTTTCTGCCTGCAGCTCGCGCATAGTCAGACGTACGTCCCTGGGATCATCTTCCACTAATAAGATTTCCATCTGCTCCTGCATTGTTTCCCTCTATTAGTTTTCTTGGGCAGGTCCATAAGTGAAATAAAACGTTGCGCCTTTGTCGAGTTCGGCGGAAGCCCAGATACGGCCTCCATGTTTGTGAATGATCCGGTGCACCGTGGCCAGCCCCACTCCTGTGCCCTCGAAGTCCTCTCTCCGATGAAGACGCTGGAAGACGCCAAAAAGCTTGTCAGCATACTTCATACTGAAACCTACCCCATTGTCACGGACGAAGATTACGTCCTCGTCCTGCGCCGTAGTCCTGCCAACCTCGATGATAGCCGGTTTGCGCGGGCGCGTGTATTTTACTGCATTCGAGAGAAGATTGGAGAAAACTTGCTTCATCAAGCCAGGATCACAGTCCACAAATGGCAGTTCGCCGATTTGCCAGCGAATCTCGCGGCTGGTGGTTTCGCGGGAGAGGTCTTTCAAGACTTCCTGCACTAGGGAACCAAGTCCAGTGACCTGGAGACGAGGCTCCTGGCGTCCAACGCGCGCCAAGGCGAGCAAGTCATCGACCATGCGGCCCATTTCCTGAGTGCTGCCGATGATGTCTTGAACAAATTCCTGGGCAGGGGGAGGAATATCTTGTCCAAGCTCCTCCATGAGCATGTTGGAGAATGCCTGAATATGCCGCAAGGGGGCACGCAAATCATGGGCAATTGAATAAGTAAAAGCTTCCAATTCCTGGTTGGCGGCTGCCAGTTCAAGATTACGGTGTTCAAGGCCCGTGTTGAGCTTCAGGATTTCCCGCTCGGCATGCTTCCGCGCGGTAATGTCGCGAATGCCACTCGATACCAGAATACCCTCTTTGGTTTCCAAAGGGCTGAGGCTGATCTCCACCGGGAACTCCCGGCCTTCTTTGTGCAAGCCGTACAATTCCAGCCCTGCTCCCATAGGCCGCAAACGAGGCTCGGCGGAGAAACCAGTGCGATGTGCCGGATGGCGTCCGCGGAAGCGCTCGGGAACGAGCATCTCGATTTGCTCTCCCAACAACTCTTGACGCTGGTACCCGAATAACTTCTCGACTTGGGCATTGACCAGGACAATTCTGCCGTCATAGTCCACAACGACAATGGCATCCGGGGCTGCCTCCAACAGGCTGCGAAATCTGTGCTCTGCCCGCTCGCGGGACATCACTTCGGCTTCAAGCTGCTGGTTGAGGGTTTCCAGTTCTGCGGTGCGTTGGGTGACGCGATGTTCCAGTTCCTGGTTGAGCTTTAGGACGTCGGCTTCGGCTTGATGTCTCGCGTTATCGATACGATGCAATGACCGGGCGTTCCACCAAACCAGCGCCACGAACACAACTATGATGGACACTGTAAAAATCGCCCGGCTATATTCCGCGTTAAAGAGCCCCCGGTTAAATCCCAACATACGCAACCAGCCCAGCGCCAGCGGAATCACTAAAGCAGCAGGCAACAGGCGTCGGGCCATACGTCCCCCGAGACTGTCGCTGGAAGGAACGGTCATCACTCCAGCTTCTGGCCGAGACAGAAGGAGACCCGCAGAAAGCACCATAAATCCCAATGCCGTTGGCCAAGATAACTTCAAGGGCCCCGAAATTCCGTAAATGGAACGCACACCATAGACATATCCGACTAAAGCCAGCATCGAGATGAAACCAACGGTTACCGCCAGCCATTGGGCAGGACGCCGTTTGCGGCGGGTCTCAACATCCATCGCCAGCAACGCCAGGCCAACGAACAGAAATCTTAATGCGGTCGCCGGCACCATACGTCCTGGAAAAGGGTCGCCAGTTGTATCTTTGAACAGGAGTTCATCGATATGAAGATTCAAGTGAAGCCAGGATTCGCTGAGCGAGAGCAACCCGATCAGCAAGGTGGCGCCGGCGGCGATGCGACCGATGCTCCTCTGCCAGCCATGAGCAGAGTTACCCGCAATGAGACTTAGGGAAATGCCAGAAAATACAAAGCCCAATGCGGTGTTGGCCTGTACGGTCAGCAATCCTTGGAGAACGCTGTGTCCGGCGCCCACGACCAAGGCCCAAGCTGTTAGTACCGCGATGCCCAACAAGATGACCACAAGTCCAGCAGCCCTGGCGCATAACTTGAAGAGGCGAACCAGACTGTCACTTGATTGGAAAGACATGGACTTGGTTGAGATTTGTAATTTGTAATTTTTGAAAAAACCCAGGCACAGCGTAGCAGAGCCACAAGCAAAAGCCTAACACTTATGGTGAATGGATTTGAAAGTTTGGTAATTGGCAGACAGTGGGTTTCATTGGATGAGATGGGGAGTTATGACGTTCAGAAGCTGCCGCGGGTTGATGATTTTTGTTCTCTTCCAAAACTCCGGGAAATGGCGTGGATTGCCGGTCACGAGGTAATCCGCACGAGCGGCATCAGCGCATTCGAGAAAAATATTATCGCTAGGATCGGACGTGATCTGAGGCAACTGAGACGGAGCAATAAGACGAGCACGATTCTTGATGGATTGAAGAAGCTGTTGGCGAAGACTACTTCGAATCTTGAGTTCGGGACGCGTCAGGACGGCAGCGTATTCCGACCAGATGGCTTCGGAGACATACCAATGGGCGGGCTTGGTCATGGCGAGTAGTACTACCGTTCGGGGCAGGCCCTCAGGCTTGAGTGCCGCCGATACAATCACATTAGTGTCAAGAACAAGCCTGAGCGGGATCATCTTCGTCTGGACCTACTCCTGCGCGTAGCTTTTATGATTTGGTCAATTTGCCTTGCGCTCAACCTATCTGTTCCTTTGCGTTTTGATTCCTCGCCGATGATCCGAAGGACTTCAGGTTCAGGAGTCGCGAGACGCACATAATCCCGTATGCTGAGCAACACCGCGCGGGGACTCCCCCGTTTCTCAATAACCAGCGACCGTCCCTCATCTTCAACACGGCGGAGAAGTTTGCCGAAATTCGTTCGTGCATCTAGGGCCGTAACAACGATGCTATTATTCATAAACTCTCCAGTTCAATTTCTTAAACTGTATAGTTCACCTAAGCCCTGTGTCAATGTAACTTATCCCACCTTTCGCAAAGAACGCGAAGGGTGGGGTACCCCGGATCTCTGCATCCCCAGCAACCTCCAAAATAAACTAGTTTTGTGAAGTGATAATTTTTGATCATTAGTTCCGCATTATCATTCGCCCTTGCCGAGTTTGCGGCATAGGTGGGCCAACTCTTGCTGTTCGGTGAATGTCAGGCGGGCCATTACTTGGACAATCTGGCGGGCGTGGTTAGGAAATATCTTGGCTATCAGTTTGCGTCCTGCGGGGGTGATGGTGGCCAGGAAGAATCTTTTGTCGCTTCCCTGTTGCTGGCGCTTGACCAGTCCGCGCTTTTCCAAGTTGTCGATGACCAGAGTGAGATTGCCGCTGCTTTTGAGGATGCGCCGGGCAAGCTCGCCGAGATGAAGCGGACCAACATGATAAAGGGCCTCTAGGACGGCAAACTGGCTGTAGCTAAGACCCGAAGTATCCAGCCCGGCCCTGGCATAAGACATGGCGGCGTTGGAGGCGCGGGCTAATTTAATGTAGGTATCGAGCGCCCGCTCTTCGGTCGGGGAACCTTTGAAATTCTTTCCCATAGTGGCTGCTAGCTGCTGGCTTACTGCAAATCGAATTGCTCGAGATGCAGTAACGGATCAGACTTTACCAGGATGGTGCGTTTAGTCAGCTCTTCCATCTCTTCGATCCAGCGGCTATTTGTGGCCTTGAGCGCCTTGGCAACGTCCGGGTGCACACGCAGCATGATATCGTGCTCGAAGTGCCGAGCCATCTTGCGCATCTCGACATAGATCTCATTGCAGACCGTACTGACCGACTTGATCATTCCAGTTCCGGTGCAGGTGGTGCACTGCTGGCCGAGAGTCCGCTCCAACGACTGCTTCACACGTTTGCGGGTGATGGCCACTAGCCCGAAATCATTGAATTGCAGAACCTTGGAGGGTGCCCGGTCAGCCTTGAGGGCTTCTTCCAACGCTTGCATGACGCGCTGGCGGTTTTTGCGCTCGTCCATATCGATGAAATCAATCACGATGATGCCGCCCAGGTCGCGAAGCCTGATCTGGCGCACAATTTCTTTGATGGCATCGATATTGGTTTTAACGATCGTGTCTTCCAGACGCGCGGTCTTGCCCACGTATTTGCCGGTATTGATGTCGATAGCGACCAGGGCTTCTGTCTGATTGATTACGATGTAGCCGCCACTCTTGAGCCATACTTTGGACTTGAGCGCTTTATTGATCTCTTCGGAGATGTTGAACTGTTCAAACAGCGGAGTTTCCTTGGTGTAAAGCTTGACGCGCTTCACCAGGGAAGACTGGAAGCGGCTCACAAACCGCAAGACGCGTTCGTACTCCTGCTCCGAATCGACCCATATTGCGGAAAAACTGGTGGTAACCTGGTCGCGAAGGATACGCTCCACCAGGTTGAGATCGTGATAGATCAGCGAGGGCGCTTTGGATGCTTCCGCGCGGTTGCGGATCTCATTCCAAAGATTGATGAGGAAACGAATATCGGCGCGGAGATCATCTTCGCTGGCCGCTCCGGCGGCAGTGCGCACAATGAATCCGCCGTGGGCGTCGCCCCGTTCACTCAACACGATGCGCTTAAGGCGCTGACGCTCTTCTTCTGATGCGATCTTGCGCGACACGCCAGTGTGATGCACGGTCGGCATGTAAACGAGGAAGCGTCCGGGCAGCGCTATGTGGCTGGTAATGCGAGCGCCTTTTTTAGCGATTGGCTCTTTGGCAATCTGCACTAGGATTTCCTGGCCTTCTTTCAGAAGATCGGTGATCGCAGGAAAGCTCCGCTGAGCATGGGGGCGCGGACGGCCACGCATGTGGCGGCCGGACTTGCGTCCAGGGCCACGACGATCTCCTTTGCGCTCGACGCGTTGTTGATATCCGGCCATAGGGACGGGGGCGCGCATTTCGGCGCTGCCTTCCTCGATCTCGTCGGATACTTCTGAAGACCCTAGCTCTTCCTCAGTTCCAGCCGCGCCAGCTTGGCCAAGAGCCTCGGCTGCTTCTTCAAATTCTTCGCCTGCTTCCAGATCTTCCGACTCGTATTGCCCTGTGGTCCTCTCAGCCGTGTGGGCATCGCGGACCGCTTCAGTAAGATCGCTTCCGAGGGGAACCAGTTGCTCGTCGAAGTGGTCCATCTCCTCTTCTTCCAACTCTTCTTCTTCAAGTTCCTCGAATTCATCGAGGTCAAACTGCTCCTCGAAGCTCGGGAATTCGCTCTCCTCCTCTTCAATTTCTTCTTCTTCCATCACGCCCGATCCGGAAACGCTGGCCGATGGCGGAGCCTGCAGATGAGAGTTATCTGTTATTGAGGCTTGCTCTTGAAGGTCTTCGGGTTCAGCGGCAGCACCCTCGAAAGCACTTGCGACATGCACGTCATCATGGCGCTGATCTTCTACTTGCTCTTCAACCGTTTGCGGGTGAACGACAGGACTGACGCTGACGTTGACGTGCGGGCTGAAGTCCTCTTCCTCAATGGCAGCCGGTGCTTCTACGAAGGTGGAAGGAACGTCGATATGGGGAGCCGGTGTTGCAGCTTCAAGCTCCATCACTTCATTTGCAGGGGCCTCGCGCTGACCATGCTGGGTGTGCTCGATCTCTTCTACAGGCGCAGCGTGTTCGGCAACGGAAACTGCTTCTCGTGTTGCCGCGCCCCGGTATTTTGCTAATGATTCTCCCGGCAGGACCATGGAGTTAGAAGAAAATTTTGAGGGGTCGAGCGAGTATTCGGTCGAGGGCTTGCCTCCAGATTGAGAAGGCGGCGCGGACCTGACTGGCGCAGGCGTTGCCGGCTGCTGCGCCGACTGGGGCTGATACTTGGAGATAGACTCTCCCGGCAAGACCACGGCCTGATGAGGCGAAAATGCTTGTGGACGAGGCTCGCGGAATGTTGCCGGTGGCCGTGATTCAGAAGCAGCCTCAGAGGACGGGTGCTCTGCACGGTCAGGCCCCGGTTGATGTGGTTCAGCCTGAACTTCAACTCGGTCGGGCTCTGCGTTGTCGGGTTCAACACGATCGTGGGGGCGATCTTGTCCGCGATCAGGGAAGCGGTCTCGCCCTCGTCCTCGTCGTCGTCGGCCCTTCCATCTCCGTGGGCCTTCGCGTTCGGCGTCGCGTTGTGCCCCATTTGGGCCAGCTTCTGCCGACGATCCATGCGTTGGTTCCTCCCCCTCGATTGCATAGGGAGGAATCATGGCTTCAGCTTCGAGTGGCTCGGCACTGCCTTCTGCGCGGACTTCCGGGCCAGCAGACATGACATAAGGCCGCGGCGCCACATGTTCCAGAGTCTCAGCATCTTCTTCTTCATCGAGGAGAAAATCGGAGACGTAAAGGAAGGCATCGCGTTCGAGGCCGATGTTGACAAAGGCGGACTGCATGCCGGGAAGCACGCGCGTCACACGACCTTTGTAGATGGAACCTGCAAGCGTGTATTCGTTTTCACGCTCAAAATAGACTTCTGTGAGTTGATCTTCTTCGACGATCGCAACTTTAGTCTCATGCGGAGTCGAAGAGACAAATAGTTCTTTGGACATGCATCTCTCCGGTTCTACGGACCGGGAGAAGGAACGGGATTCAGAGCGCGAACCGGATCAAATCCGGCCTGCGTATCGTTCGCCGATATGGAGTGCTGGAGAAATTCAATTTCGCTGTTGCAGAAAATAAAAGCCTGCTCCCGGGACCAAATACTCTTCCAGAAGCTGCTGGGATCTGCTTTTGACTTTTTTGAAAAATCTTTGCACCTTGGCACTGACCGGGTTTGTGGCCAACTCCGCTGTTGCGCGGGGCCGTTTCCTGCCCGGCAATGCATTTTCTCTGAATTCTGTCCGGTCTCCTCTCGGGCCGGTTCTTTTTATATTGCGCTTCGCTGCGCGCGCAAGCCTGCGGCGCAAGGAAGTCGCTATTCTTTTTCTGTACCCAGCACCTACGAACCGGATGGGCGCAAACACCGCGCCCCTGCCGACTCGACGTGCTGGGCTACTCTCTTCCGCCCCTGCCGGGGCTAATTCTTTTCCGGTTCCGGCACTCCGGCGCCGATTTTCATCGTTTGATGGACCGCAGGTTCATTGGCACTCTGAAGGCCCACTCTTCCACCATGATCTCGGATACAGCAACTCTGCAAATACTTGGAGCGCCAATTCCTTTAATCAGTTCACGAAACGACGCATTCGAATATTCATCACAATTCCCAGTGCCAGAAACATGAACAATAATGAAGAGCCACCATAGCTCATCAACGGTAACGGAATTCCGGTGACAGGCATAAACCCTACCACCATGCCGGCGTTCACCAGGATGTGGAATAGTAACACTGCCACCACACCCATTATCACAAATCCCCCAGCGCGATCGGGCGCTGTTTGGGCGTTGTGAATCAAACGCATCAACACCAAGAAGTATAGCAGCAGCAGGGTGACCGCGCCCACAAAGCCGTGTTCTTCAGACCAGGCGGCAAAAATAAAGTCGGTATGCGGCTCGGGCAGGAACGATCCCTGGGTCTGCGACCCCTTGCGAATCCCTTTGCCCCACAGCCCCCCGGAACCCACGGCTATCTTCGATTGCTCCAATTGATAGCCGGACTTCTGGGAGTCAGCGTCGGGATGCAAGAAGCTGGTCAGGCGCTCCTTCTGATAGCCTTTCAAGCCATAATGCCAGACTGCGGGCATCAACACCCCGGCAATCAACAGAATAGCGGCTGCATGACGAAACTGAATTCCACCCAGAAACAACGCCATCACCGCCACTGGCACATAGGTAAGAGCAGTACCCAGGTCAGGCTGCTTTAATACCAACGCCATGGGAATTGCTGCAATCAGGCCGGCTTTCACCACGTCGGACAAGGAGGCCTGACGGTCATCGGACTCGGTGAAGTATTTAGCCAGTGCAATAATAAGGACGAGTTTGACCCATTCTGAGGGCTGGAAATGCTGCCCACCTGGAAGTTGAATCCAGCGCCGCGCTCCCAGGTATTTTTTCCCTAACACCGCTACCGCCACCAACGACATAATGGATGCCAGATAAAACCACTTGGAATTCTCCAACAAGACCTGATAGTTGATGGCGCTGACGAGAAACATGATAGCCAAGCCAGCTAGGATCCAGTAGATCTGCTTGATGTGCGAGCCGGCAAACTTGGTTCCGTAGGTGGTGCTGAAAATCTCAACCACCCCCAGAGCACAGATCAAGAGGACAAAGCCCAGCAAAGCCCAGTCGAAATCGCGGAACGAAAGAAAACGCCTCAACGCTTCAACTCCGGCAGCACGGTGGACAGCGCCTTGGAAGACCTTTTCCAGATTGACTTGTCTTGCGTGCCCATCTTGACCAGCAGAGTTCCGCTCAGAAGATTATGCTGATCGTCATCATGATGATTGGGTTCGGCTGCAACATCACCTGTTTGGTGGAGGTCCCAGATGCCGGCAACCGGAACGGATCCGGGGTCGGCTTTGTCGCTAAACAATGTTGGATTGTTGTGGAGACGGCGCTGCTTGTCCACATAAGCCTTAATAACCTGAGAGGCAAGACGCGCAGCAAGATAGCCATGTTCGCCCTGCTCGATGAGCACGGCGACAACGATCTCCGGATTGCGCCGGGGGGCTACACCGGCAAACCAGCCATTATCCTTGTATTCCTTACCGCCGCCACCCTTACTCTTGCGCAAATCGTTGCTTACGACTTGGGCGCTGCCAGTCTTTCCGGCAAAATCAATGCCCTGTAGATGGGCGCTGGGAGCTGTGCCTCCGGGGTTGACTACGCCTGCCATGGCATCGGTAATGGTGATCCAGTTCTGAGGATCGAGAGGCACGTGAGTGGCGGAATAGTCCGCACCCGCCACTTGCTTGAATTGTGGAGTGAGTTGATCAGGCGCTACGACGTGAGGCCGATAGAGCGCTCCAGCCATCGAGATGCCACCGATCGCGCGCGCTAACTGGATGGGAGTTGTGGTGACCGCGCCCTGGCCAATGCCAACGGAGATGGTTTCACTGATAATCCATTTTTGTCGAAAGGTCTTGATCTTCCATTCCTCGGAGGGCATGATGCCACTGACTTCGTTGGGAAGATCGATGCCGGTCCTCTTTCCCAGGCCCATAGCGCCTGCCCATTTGGCAATCTTTTCAATGCCCAAACGTTGGGCCAGCGTGTAGAAGAAAACATCACACGACTGATAAATTGCTTTAGATATATCTACGGAGCCGTGGACTCGGTGCTCAGATAAAACCCAGCACTTGAAATAGCGTCCGTAGAAGTTACCTCCGCCATTGCAATTGACGTGCAGGTTCTGGGCAATGCCCTCCTGGAGTCCAGCCGTTGACATGATGATCTTGAACACGGAGCCGGGCGCGAGTTGCGCCTGGATCGCCTTGTTTAGCAGCGGATGGGCAGGATCGGTTATCAGCCGGTTCCACTCTTCGCGGGAGATGCGAATGGCAAAATTATTCGGATCAAACGTCGGACGGCTCACCATCGCCAGGATCTCTCCGGTCCGCGGATCCATCGCTACAATCGCCCCGTTCTTGCCTTCCAGGGCCTGCTCCGCCGCGATCTGGATGTCCAGGTCCACCGTCAGCTTCAGCGGCTTGCCGACTACTGCCGGGTCCTCGCTTAGCTTGCCTTTTTCCCGGCCCTTGCTATCCACCAGCACCCGCCGGGAGCCGTTCTTGCCCATCAGAATTTCGTTGTAGTACTGCTCCACCCCGGACTGGCCAACGATATCGCCCCGCTCATACAGGT
>DASZEU010000069.1:0-12194 GCA_035940535.1 Candidatus Angelobacter sp. | reverse complement strand
GCCTCATCCTGCAGGCTATGTCTGCGCATGTCGGACCATTCGGTATTGGCCCATTGTTCAATGATCAGGGCATTGTGCCGCCGTCGCACGATGTAATCCTGGGCCCGGCCCAGCCGGCGTCGCTGCTCCTCGCGGTATAGCTCCTTGGTTTGCCAGAATTGTGCCACGTGTTCCTCTTCTTTGAGGGAGAACAGGGTCTCGGCATCCTGGTTGGTCAAAGGATAAACAAAGTCAAAGACCTCTTCCAAAGTACGCTCCTTGAAACGGCTGGCGTGGTCCAAACCTAGAGAGATGAGGCGGTAACCGATGGCCCCAGCGGACATCAAGAGCAGCGCACTGTCCATCATCGTAAAGCCCTCCTGGATTTCGAAAAGCTGTATACACGAATGAGCCAAAAGGTTTACAAAAGATTTTATTTTGTTCTGTTTTCGGAACAAGTTAGCCTTCTATAATATGGCTTGCTATAGAAAGTCTTTTTATGACAAGGCTATTTATACTCATTCAACGCCCCGTTGATCGATGGGACGATGTGGTAGATGTGTGTCTTTCCCAACCATTCCCTCGGCGCAGATGGTTGCGAGAACCAGAGAACTCTTTTTGAAACAACGATATGGCGCAGCGGCCCGGCTGTGATGTGGAAACTCGAAAGAACTGAAAGAGGGCAGCTATCGTCGTCCGTTTCGGACTGCCAAAGAGTCCGGACTTATCTCGCAGGTCTCCAGTGGATCCACAGGAGAAGCTAATACAAAATCTGATGATACCGTAACGTATCATAGAATGATATCTATGCGTATACAAAGAGCAGGGAGTTATGTTACAAAAGAAAACGCTCCGGCGCCTGGGAGAGGCGGTCAGAGCAACCTGCTCTGTCTTGATGCATTTTGGCCGCTGGGCAGCGATCAGTGGCCTTTTTTCGCCAGTACTTCTTTGCCCATCATGGAACACATCCAAAAGGCGCTGGGAAGTCGAATCCGTAAACTGCGGACCGAGCGAGGCTTTTCCCAAATGCGGTTTGCGCGCAGATGTGGTCTGCACCCGAGTTATATGGGAGAGATTGAGCGGGGCGAAACCAACCTTACTCTGGCAAGCCTGATTCTGATCACCCGGCGGCTGCGCACAACCATTGCCCAACTCTTTGATGGGATTGGATAAGACCTTTTAACATTCCTCGCCAAATTATGGCGATTCTGGCATTTATGGCAATCCCCTTGGCTGATTGCTGAATGCTGAGCGCTAAGTGTATCTTGCTTTTGCTGATTTTTTTTGCTGCATTCCAGCTCAAAAACGAGATGAAAAACAAACTGCCATCGGCGATCATCCTTACGCTAGGGATCTTGGGCGCGTCCTACGGAACACTTTGCGCACAAGACAATAAGGCTGGGCAATCTTCCGCTCATTCCGTCTGGGACGGCGTATATACCGAGGAACAAGCGAGGCGCGGTGAAGCGCTCTACCACGACAAATGCGCCTTGTGTCATGGAGACAAACTGACCGGGGGCGAGTCAGCGCCGCCGCTGGCTGGTGGGCAGTTCCTCTCGAACTGGAATGGTCTCACCCTGGATATTCTGTTCGAAAGAATTCGAGCGAGCATGCCCTCCGACAATCCGGCGCGGGTAGGCAGGCAGCCCAAAGCCGATATTCTGGCCTACATGCTCAGCATGAACAGTTTTCCTGCCGGCAAGGCCGAGCTTGCACCCAAAGCCGAACTACTTAAGGACATCTTGTTTGAATCAACTAAGAAAGCAGAAGAAAAGAACAAATAGTAGCCGGTATCGAGAAGCTATCGTGCTTCTACGAATTGCGCCAGGGGAATGACCTCGACATTTTTGGCCAGCGAGTATGCTTTTTCGCCAGGATACACGACCAGGAGTTGATCGAGTTTGAGATCGGCCAGCGCGACCCGCATGGAAGGTGTAAGTGACGGCGCATCGGCGCGCTTGCATTCGACACCAATGCGGCGGCCGTTTTTGAACAACACCAAGTCAATTTCGGCCCCGTTATGTGTCGCCCAATAGTAGGCTTCATCAGGCCGCAGGGCTTTGAGTATTTCTTCGACAGCGTATCCTTCCCACGAAGCGCCAACCTTGGGATGGTGCTCAAGGGCGCGACGGTTGGTGATGCCCAGCAGGGTATGCAGAAGACCTGTATCGCGTACATAAACCTTGGGCGCCTTCACCTGTCGTTTGCCGATGTTCTCAAACCATGGTGGTAGTTGACGGAGCATGAAGACACCGGTCATTACGTCAAGGTAGTGGCGCACTGTGGATTCATTTGCAGATAGAGCGCGAGCCAATTCGGAGGCGTTCCAAATCTGGCCATGATAATGGGCCACCATGTTCCAGAACCGCCGTAGCGTGGTGCTGGATATCCTTATCCCAAGCTGGGGCAGGTCACGCTCCAAAAAGGTCTGAAGAAACTGACGACGCCATGCCAGCGAATCTGCTTCCAGCCGCGGCGTGTATGCCAATGGAAATCCACCCCTGAGCCAGTGGCGATATTGAGCTGCAGAGCCTAGATCGGAGAGCCGGAAGCCTTCGAGGGGAACAGTTTCAATTCGGCCTGCAAGTGATTCGGAGGATTGCCGCAGCAAGTCTGGCGAGGCGCTGCCAAGAATAAGAAAGCGCGCCGGCAGCGGCGAGCGGTCAGCCAGTACTCGTAGCAGTGGAAAAAGGCCGGGACGACGCTGAATCTCGTCGATTACCACCAGCTTCCTAAGAGGACGAAGGGCCATATCTGGCTCGGCGAGCCGAGCCAGGCTTTGTGGTTCTTCAAGATCGAAATAATTGAGCGAATCGGAAGGGACAAACTGCCGGGCGAGGGTCGTCTTGCCGCATTGCCGCGGTCCAAGCAGGGCAACTATGCGGCTGCGTCTCAGGGCGGCACGGACCAGGGCGGTGTCAGTTTTGCGGTCGATCACCCTCCGATCATACACCATGAAAATTCGGGGGCTGTCGCCGAATTTTCATGGTCGGCCTTGCCCAATCGCTCTCTTAGGTACAGCGCACCGCGCATTTGCGCTGATTACGAGCGGCTGCCGGCCAGAGTGGGCCGGACGCGGTTCCTGTAGGCGATCGCCTGTTCCAGCACGCGGCGGAACTCGTCGACCTCCACATCGCGCTCGCTGCAAGCCATCATAAGGCTGCCATCGTCTTTGAAATCGCCGCACCATTCGAGCACCTGTTCATCGGTCCAGGAAGGTGAATATTGGCGGATCTTCTCGTCCGGGATCCGGTCCATATAGGCACGCAGGTTGTAGCTCGTCTCGTCGGGAAATTCGTCTACGAACGGCTCTTGCTCAAAATTCCAGAGCGGTTTCTCGGTTGCACTGAAAACTGGTTGCTGCATAGCGGTTCCTATCGTACCAATCTCTGGCCCGGCGCGCTAGGCCACGGTACAATGGCGCGCATGTTTAAAAGAATCTTCAAACTCATTGCGGCTTTGGCCTTTGGTGCAACCTTGATTCCCTACGCGCAGGAAGCCACCCCGGCGCCGCCAGCGCATTTTCATCATGTGCATCTGAACACCGTCGATCCGGCGGCGGCCATCGCCTTTTATACCGCCAAATTCGACTGCGAGAAATCCCGCTTCGCCGGACTCATGGACGCTGTATGGGCGCAAAAATCGTGGCTGTTATTCAGCAAGACCGAGAAGCCGCCCAAAACCGAGATCACCTCAGCCATCTGGCACATCGGCTGGGGCGCGGAAAATATGAAGGAGACCTATCAGAAGCAGATTGATAGCGGCACAAAATTTGAGACTCCAATTACGGACATCAGCGACATCGGCGGTGGCAATGCCCAGGGAGTCTTCTTCTTTGCTTATGTCGATGGCCCCGACCATCAGTTAATCGAGTTGAATACCGCCAATCATCATCATTTTGGGCATATACATCTGTTGAGCAAAGATCCTATTGCTGCCGGTGAATGGTACATGAAGGAATTTGGGATGGTCCGTCGCGGCTCTGGCCCTATCTCTCGCGAGCCACGCATGTACCACGGCTTTCAGATCGGCCCAGCCATGAGCCTGATGATGGACAACGTTAACGTCATCATCTTTCCCATGGAGTACGCCAAAAAGCAATGGCCGGAGTTGTGGAAGGACCGCACCGATTTCGAATCCAGCAAGGGCCATGTAACCGACCACATCGGTTTTAGCGTGAACAACCTGGAACAAACTCTGGCGCGCCTGAAGAAAGACGGAGTCAAGGTGACAGACGAACCTCGCTCCGTCGCAGGCGGCAAAATCAAATATGCCTTCATCGAAGGCCCTGACCACATCCGCATCGAGGTGGTTGAAGAATCGGGTGATCAGACGGTCCGGTGATGGAAGACAAAGAGGAGCGGGCATGATTTCCCCGGCCAACTCACATAGTCCATTAGCTGAGCGCTCTTATAATTTTGAATATGAACAGGCGCGCATTCATCATGGGAATAGCTGTGACAGCCAGTGCGATAGCTCAGCAGTCGCGCCCGGCTGCACCTGATAACAGTCCGGTTGAAGCGCCAGTGGAATTCATCTGTCCGATGCACCCGGACGTGCACTCCGGACAGCCTGGACACTGCCCCCGCTGTGGCATGGATCTGGTTGCAAACCTTCCAGACAGAGTTGAATATCCCTTGAGCCTCAAGCTGACTCCGCCCAGCCTTCATCCTGGCAGGGCATTGCAAATGGCTTTCACCGTGACCGACCCCAAGACCGGGAAGCAGGTTACCGATTTCCAGGTAATCCATGAAAAGCTTTACCATCTTTTTATTGTGAGCCAGGACTTGCAATACTTTGTTCACGACCACCCGGAGAAGGGACGCGATGGTGTGTTCCGGTTCAATACGGTCTTGCCGAAGGCTGGGATGTATCGCGTCCTCAGCGACTTCTACCCGCAGGGGGGCACGCCTCAATTGATCGTCAAGACCATCATAGTGCCCGGCGCTGCCATTACTCCGGGCTCTGAACTCAAACCAGAGATGTCGCCCAAGCGCTCCGGCAACATGCAGGTTTCGCTCACCATGCAACCGGAGCAGCCGATTGCCGGGATGAAAACCTTGCTCTTTTTTCACTTGGATCCGGCCGATGGTGTGGAACCCTATCTTGGCGCCTGGTCGCACATGCTGGCTGCCAGCGATGACCTGATCGATATAACCCACGATCATCCATTCATCGCGGATGGTGGTCCTGTGATGCAGTTCAACATGATCTTTCCCAGGCCGCGCGTCTATAGGCTTTGGGTGCAGTTCCAGCGTAGAGGTATGGTCAACACTGCTGTTTTCGATGTTCCGGTTTCAGAATTGAAATAACCCTTCTTATGATTTCTACACGGATCAGGTCAGGAGAGGTCATCATAATTTGATTCAGGCAGTGATCACGGTTTCGAGACCTGCCGCCAGCGCTTTTCGAGCTTCGGATGTAAGTCTACGAGGCTCATTGCCGTCGTAGATCTTCATCCAGTTCAGCCATTGCAAAAACTCCGGCGCAGGTTGCAAATTGAAGAGCTTGCGGACTGCCAAGGCATCGTGGAAGCTGGTGGACTGATAGTTCAGCATTACATCGTCGGCGCAAGGTACGCCCATGAAGTAGTTGCAGCCCGCCGCCGCCAGCAGGAGAAGCAGATTGTCAGCCGAGTTCTGGTCGGCTGCGGCGTGGTTGGTGTAACAGACGTCGCATCCCATGGGCAACCCCAGCAGTTTACCCATGAAGTGGTCTTCTAAGCCGGCGCGGATGATCTGCCGCTCGTCATAGAGATATTCCGGACCGATAAAGCCGACCACGGTGTTCACCAGAAATGGCGAGAACACGCGAGCAACGCCATAGGCGCGGGCCTCCAATGTGAGTTGGTCCACGCCATGATGCGCCTCTGCGGAGAGCGCGCTGCCCTGGCCCGTCTCGAAATACATCACGTTGGGAGAATCGAGCGATCGTTGGTGATGATGATCCAAAACGCGCTCCTGCCCTTCGCGTAACATGCTGAGCGTGACGCCGAAGCTGCGGTTCGCCGCCTCCGTGCCGGCGATGGATTGAAACAGCAGATCAACCGGAGCGCCACGTTCCAGCGCTGCCAGTTGAGTGGAGATGTGCGCCAGGCAGCAAGATTGGGTAGGAATCTTGTAGGCGGTAATCAGGCGGTTGAGGGCGGAAAGGATGGCAGTAACGGTCTCGACTGAATCGGTGGCAGGATTTACTCCGATCACGGCATCTCCGCAACCGAAGAGTAGCCCATCGAGGGCGGAGAGCAGAATTCCCCCGAGATCATCGGCTGGGTGGTTGGGCTGCAACCGGATTCCCAATACTCCGCGCGAGCCCATAGTGTTGCGGCAGCGGGTAACCACTCGGATCTTGGCTGCGGCCAGCACCAGATCTTTGTTGCTCATGATCTTAGCTGCTGCCGCGGCCATCTCCGGAGTAATGGCCCAGTGTAATTGCCTGAGGCTGGCTTCTCCAGTCTCATCGCTAAGGATGAATTCACGGAACTCGCCGACAGTCATGCTCTTGATCGCCGCGAAGGCCTCAGCATCATGACTTTCCAAGATCAGCCGGCTTACATCGTCAAGATCGGGATCGATCACTGGATTTGCCAGGATTTCCGCGAGCGTAAGGTCAGCGAGCGCGCATTTGGCGGCTACTCGCTCTTGTTCGGAATGTGCTGCGATACCGGCTAACTGGTCGCCGGACTTCTCCTCATTAGCCTTGGCCAATAGCTCGCGTAAATCGGCGAAATGGAAGCTCTCCGACATTTCCGGTAACCATTATCAATCATCGCACCACTAACCGTGCCAAGGCGGCAAAGAAAGCAAATACTCGAAGTGGGTCGCTTTGCCTGAAGACTTGTGTCAGCCCCAACCATCCCTAGCGGGATGGTTGCGTGAACCAGAAACTCTCTGGAAGAAAAATGTGGCACAGCGGCAGGCCGCAACCAAACCTTACCGCGGATTACGCGGATATATGCGGATTCAGTTTGGCGAAGCCCCAGCAGGGGGCGGAATTATTGAGCCTAGCACGGCAGAAGATGTGAATGGATTGATCTATTTGATTTTAAAGGTCTCGTTTTGTGGCGCAAAATGTATATCCATGCTTCACAAATCGTTTATAGGGCATTTAAACGAAGAGTTTTCAGTGCGGAAATTGCCAAATCAATTCATTCACATCTTCGGCAGTGCTGGGGCTGGAGTTTCTACATTTGTACTCATGATTTGTAATCACGATTTTACGGGGTTAAGTCCCCGAAGGGGACATCTGACAGTAGCCCAGCATGATTCGGCGCTGTCAGGCGCCGAATCCAATGCTGGGTTAGCTTCCAAACCAACCAAGTCCCGTTAGGGACGGCTGAATCATTCTTCCTGGATTCCGTAAGCCGCCAATAATTTCTTGAATTCCTCTTCAAAGCTGATCCGCTTGTGATGCTCTGGTTGTCGCCGGATGTAGGCTACCGTCTTGTCTCGTTGGGACGCTCCGATAGAGAACCCTCCCTATCCCTCCTGCCAAGCAAAGATAGCTGTGAGACATCAAATTCAGCCGTCCCTAACGGGACTCCCATTGGATTGGAAGGGTAACCCAGCATTGGGTTCGGCGCCTAACAGCGCCGAACCATGCTGGGCTACTGCCAATACGGTTCACTTAAGGAATTCGAAATTGTCAGGGACTCAGATGGTCAGCGCCGGAGGCGCACTAAGAAGTTAGCCCAGCGTGTGAACGCTGGGAAAAGATTAGGGATAAATGACAAGCCCCAGCGGGGCGGCACCGATTTTCAGTTGTCTCTGCACTAAAGCTATTGATCGAAAAGGTTCATCACAAGCTTAAGTGAACCGTATTGAGTTTAGCCCAGGGCGTACCGGCTTCTTATTTCGAGAAAATAGCACGTACGGTAGAACAGTTCAACAACGATCGAAGTCACTGGTTCAGCCGGCCAAGTGCTTGATCGAGCACGTGCAGCAATTGCTCATGCTGTTCAGTTTTATTATGGGGATTACCAACGGATCGGAATTTAGTGATCGCGTTGCGCAATACTCGCGCAGCTTCGGCTCTGTCAGATTGGGACTTTATGTCGAGAACAAGGACATACTGGCTGGCATACTCGGCGTAAATGGTAGCTTCTTCGACGCTGGGCGGCGCGGCCCTCGGTCGCTCCCAGATATTCAATAATTCTCGAAGATGGTTGATCGTCGAGGTGTCTGGCAACTCGGAAAACAGATCATCGTTGGCAGGTTTCGCCTTGGGTTCCCAGTTCTGTAGCCGCTTAATGGCGAGTGGTACGTCCAGCCCTTTTGCATCATCGAAAGTCTTATTGGCTTTTTCCGGTTTGCCAAGGCTTATTTGGACATCTACCAATACACCTTTGAGACCTCTTAGTAGTTCCAGGCAATTAGCGCTAGCGGGGTCTTCCCGGCATAATTTTTCAACCGTTTCAACAGCGTTCTTGAGGTATATTTCGCGGCGGACAAGGTCCGCCTGTTCCAGTGCAAGTAGAGGGAGGGTCATCTTCCCTGCTTCCAGAGCGGTGTTGTAGTTGCGCTGTGCTCGACGGCTTGCGAGCACGGCTGCGGTTGTCAGCGATGCCAATACAATGCAGGCGGCACTAAGCGATGCAATCAGGGCTGTTCGCCGGCGGATGGCCCGCTGATGTTCGCGTTGTCGAAGATCATCAAAGGAGACTCCCAGAATAGGGGCGAGAAGCCTTAGCTTTTCATATTTGAGCATTCGCAGTGATTGCCTCGGGCTGCCAGCGCGTATGTCAGCAGCGAGAGGCATCGAATAATCGCTTAATCCGTGAATGTTGGTCGATAGTGCTGGCGGGATGCTGCTTTCGGGCATTCCTTCAATCAACAATGCGAGTATCTGACTTGAGCCGTGAATATTCGAAAAAGCAGATATCTCTTCATTTACCCAGTGTGATTGATGTGCTCTGGGTGAACAAATAACAATGAGAAAGCGAGATTGTCCTAGAGCGTCCAGCAAACTTTTCCTGAGACTGCTCGATGCGCGCATTTCTTCCCGATCAAGAAAGACTCTCTTAAGACGCAGACCCGGCCCAGATAGATTTGTGGACCGTAAAGATTTGGGCGCTCGATAAGTCTCCAAAGCGGCATGCAGGCGTTCCGCAACCATCCGGTCGAATGTCTTGGATCCTTGTGGATTGTAGTATCCGCTGTAGCTTATGAAAGCATCGTATAAAAAAATGGCCGAATGCATGTTTCTGGCTCGCGGTCACTGTTTAGGTTCAATGACGAAAGTCGAGAGAATCTGGTTCGCTTCGCGAAATGCCTCTCCGAAGCCGGTTACCACGATGAAGTACGAATCACGTTGACCAAAAAAGAACACTGCAAAGCCTTGTCTGGGATCATGATTGTCGTTGCGGAAATAACGTACATCCATGCGCAACGACCTAGCTCCGGCAAAATCGCTGTGGTAAACCTTGCGCGTAATTTCCGTACGGACTTGAGCGCGGAGGCTGTTGTACCAGCCTTGAAAAAAGGGCTGCGAGACTTCCCGCAGCATCCTCGCTTTCAGCTCATCCCGGTAGTTGCTCATTTCCTGGGTTGGTGTAGCGAGAATTTCAATGCCGGCGCTACGGTCTTTGTAGCCAACCGTTGTTACCCATCCGGCGTCCCGCATTTCGCGTTGAGCGGTCCAGTCCGCCGGAACTTGGATTGCGAATAACCTGTCTGGGGCTCGGTATTGCTGAAGTGATGGTCGCGACGTTTGTAGCAACCAAATCAGCAATCCGGCAGTAAAAAGCAGGGCTTTGTCAGTTACGAAACGCATAATCTGCTCCACGCAATTATGGTTGACTCCCTCAGGACCTACCTCAATAATGATTAGCCTGAATCCTTCAAACGATTCAGCGAGCGAGGCAATCCAGACTTGGGTTTTGAAATGTCTTTTCGCTGAGAATCCTGCGGCTACTTCGTCCGTGTCGCGACAACCTCTGATATTGCTAACCAGGAACTCCTCTGAGCTATTGGCAACGCGAACAGGAAATCACACTTCATACAGCGGCTCCATATCGGCCCTCGTTCGATCAGCACCTAACTAATGATTAGTGACGAAGACGAAGAAACGTTACGTAAATTTCACTTAAAAAAGTTTTCTTCCCTGCATCGGAAAGTAGCCAAATTAGTACGACTACTCTGGCTCGACTCTGTGGCATAAAGATACTACTGTGGCTTAAAATTGATGAGCCATAAAACTACTACTAATTTTATCTATATTATTGAAACTAAAGAAGATATTTTTATGCTAAATCTTTGACAAATCGCCCGTTTGGAATTACTGTCTGGCTTGCCCCAAAGGCATTTTCTGGCTCTAGCAGCCGGGTGCCGAGTGCCCCATGCTTCGCGCTCTTTGCGAAGGGTGGGAGTCAGCAGCTTCCAAGGAGACTTTATGACCACCACCACCATTACCGATCCCCAGGCCCTGATCACCCAAATCGTCGATTTCTACAGCCAGTACCTGTCCTGTTCCCCCGATCAACTCGATCTCCTCGCCCTCTGGACCCTCCACTCCCGTTCCTTACCCGCCGCCTCCTTCTCCCCCTCCCTCAACATCCACTCCCGCCATAAACAGTCTGGCAAGTCCCTCTGCCTCCAACTGCTCAGCCTGCTCTGCGAAGACCCCTGGCTGCACACCGCCCCTACTCCCTCCCTCCTGCTCCAGCAACTGACCAATGATAAGGACGGCGAGAAGGCATTCACCGGAACCCTGCTTGTCGACGACTGCCACGCCACCTTCGGCAAGCGCATGAACCTCAAACTGCGCGGCCTGCTCACCGAAAGCTTCAAGCAAGACGGCCGGTTTATTGTCAGATTTAAAGATGATGACGGCTACGCCTTCGACTGGGTCCACGTCTTCATTCCCACCGCCTTTGCCGGCGACGGACGCCTGCCCGCCTGCCTCGCCGACCTCTCCATCCCCATCGCCCTGGAACCCAAAAGACCTGTCCTGAGGTACCAGCCGAAGGAGCCCGGCTCGGCCTGCAAACCTTTCCGCTTTTACGCCGCCCAGCAATTGGCCAAACCCTTGCGCGCAAGCCTGTCGAACTGGGGCGCCGATACCGACAAGCTCTTCTCCGAGATGGCTCCCTACAACGACGACCAATTCCCGCCCGAGCTCTCCTTCCGCCAGCGCGACTGTGCCGAACCCTTACTCCAAATCGCTGACTTCATCGGCGGCGAGTGGCCCCAGCGTGCTCGCCAGGCCCTGGTCAACGCCTTCGCCCTAGCTGCCTTTGAAGACTTCTACAGTTCCCGGCAAATCCTCTCCGACCTCCGCGAGGCCTTCGCCGAGAAAGGCAATCCCGGATGGATCTCCACCGCCGACCTGCTGGCCTTCCTCCACACCCTGGATGACCGCGCTTGGGACGAATGGAACAAAGGCAAGCCCCTGCAACCCAAAGCCTTGGCCTGCCTGCTGGAACCTTTCGGCATCCGCCCCCGCAACCACCGCACCAGCCCGGACACGGTCGTCAAAGGCTACCACCTCGAAGATTTCCACAAAAGCTGGACCCGCTACCTGCCACCTCGTAGCGCTGTAGCGGCAGATAGGCAAAGTCCATTGACAGCAAGTTCCGGCCAGGAGCTAGGAACTGGAAGCCAGAAGCTTGTAGCGGCAGAATTCACAAATCCCGAAATCCCAAATGCACCCCGTAGCGGCGTAGCGGCAGATCAGCAAGATTCATCGAATGGGCATCTCCGGCCAGAACTTGGCAGTCAGAAGCCAACAGCACCCCGTAGCGGTGTAGCGCCACAATCAAATAACTCCTTCATTGGACCCTTGCGTCGCGTCGCCGCGCGAAATCTCCGGTCAGCAACGAGCACCTAGTTCTCTGATCGCTTGGAAAATGGAAGGAGAAGCGGTGGAAGAACGGCTCTTTAGAGCTTGCCCTGAGCGGAGCGAAGGGGCCGTGTTTCAGACCATTCAGAATCATGGGCTTTAGAGCTTGCGGAAAAAAGGGCTATCAGAGTTGATTTCTATCCGGGCACGAGTTTACTCGTGCCGCAAGTCGTTTAAAATCAACCGGGCTTTTAGCCCAATGTCACTTACTTTTAGGGTTGTCGATTACTTTAGGGTTGTCGATGTCGCTTGCAGCACGATGCACCAAAACCCCGGAGGGGTGACCAGAAGTTAGCCCAGGGTGGAGCGCAGCGGAACCCTGGGAAAACGTCAAAAAATCATAGGAACCCCGGAGGGGTGACACATTTTTCATGATT
>DASZEU010000068.1:0-6024 GCA_035940535.1 Candidatus Angelobacter sp. | reverse complement strand
ATGTGCGGCACAGTCTTTGCCGATTTTTAGCAAACGCTCAGACAATGCGCCTTCTCGTTGGTCGCGAACCCTTTTCAGGCGTTCTCGAACTGCTTCCGTAACTGCTTCGGTCAGAGATTCACCGGTGATTTTGGCCAGTTGTTGTGCCAACTTGTGGGTTTCTTCATTTTTGATGTTTAGGCTCATAAAGGAACCATTCTACCAGTAATATCTAGTATTCTACCACCCTTTCGTTTTGACCATTGACAATGATGACTGTGGTCTAACCATCTTGTGCAACTCAACCAAGACGAAGGAGTTCCCTGACGATTAAGGTCGAGGACGTGATTACGTGGGCGGCGGCTCAAAATAATCCGTAAGCCGCCTCCATGTAGCCAGAATAATGAAGGCTCTGCGGACAAAGTGAATGATTTGCCGAAACTATTTAAAACGGAATATCTTCGTCTGTGATCTCTGCCGGCTGGGCATGGTCGTCGGGTTGCGGTCCTCGCTGGTCGAACGAAGACGAGGATGCAGCCGCTCCTCTGGACGAGCGACCCTCAAAATCCCCACCACCGCTGCCTTCGCCGCGGCCACCCAGCAGTAGCAGATCGCTGGCGATGATCTCGGTGCGGTATTTTTTTTCGCCGCTTTGTTTGTCTTCCCAGCTTGAGGTTTGCAGCCGTCCCTCAATATAGACTTTGGAGCCTTTCTTGACGTATTCGCCTACGATTTCGGCGAGCCGTTGCCAGGCTACGATATTGTGCCACTCGGTCCTATCCTGCCACTCCCCTGTCTTGTCTTTGAATCGTTCGTTGGTGGCGAGGCTGAACTTGGCTACCGCCGTACCGCCTGGAGTGAATTTGACTTCGGGGTCTTTTCCCAAATTTCCAATGAGCATAACTTTGTTAAGGCTTTTTGCCATGAGACTGTTTCCTTTTTATTGTTTCCGCCGCCGGTCGTTGCTGAAACTCAACGCTTTGTGGGAGTTCTTCTCTTGAATGATCGAGAACCTCAGGGGCTAAAGCCCAATTGATTCAAAACCGTCCAAAAGTTCCGCACCACGAGCCAAAGTGTCGTCAATATATCAGTGCCTGCCTTTTTCTGAAAGCCCGAATCATACATGGGCTCCGTAGATTGTATAGAGCATCACGTAAACCACTACGCCGGTGACCGAGACATAAAGCCAGATCGGAAAAGTCCAGCGTGAAATTCTCCGGTGGCGGTCAAATCTTTCGCGCAGCCCAAAAATCAGGGATGTCATCACCAGGGGCACAACCGTCACCGCCAGGAGGGTATGCGAGATCAGGATAGTGAAATAGAGCGTCCTGGCCCAACCCTGGCCCGGAAAATGGACCGACCTTACATGCAGGTGATAATAGATGTATGAGATCAGGAACAGGCTGGACGTGATTACAGCCGCGATCATAAAGGCGCGGTGCAGGCGAATCTTCTTCTGCCCAATCAGAATCCGTGCCGAAGTGATCAGGAGAGCGCTAGCCCCGTTGAGCGCAGCGTTGATGCCCGGAAAGATGTTGTAATCCACTGCCATTAGGCTGCCGGAACGGTGCTCCTGCGGTTGGCAATGACAAATCCCGCCATGAAAACCAGCACGGTGAAGGCCGCGAGCACGCCAATCGAGGGCCACAGAGGCAGGATGGTGGAGTTAGCTTTTTCAGGGAAGAAGGTAAGTTGCAGGGCGTCCGAACCATAGGTGAGCGGATTGATCGCCATAACCCACGCAATCCACTTCGAAGCGCCGCTGTAAGAGAAGAGCGCCCCGGAAAGCATCCACATCGGAAGCAGAAACAGGTTAATGATGGCGTGAAAGCCCTGAGGAGACTCCATCTTCCAGGCAATCGCAAAACCCAGCGCGGTCAGCGAGAAGGCCACCAGGAAGGTGATGAGAACCACTAGCAGGAATTGCTCAAGGCCCATGCGAATACCAACGAGCGGAGCAAAAACCAGAAAGAGCAGACCCTGAATGGCTGCAAGCGTCGTCCCACCCAGCACCTTACCCAGCACAATGCTGGAGCGGTGGACGGGGGCCGTCATTACAGAGAGCAGAAAGCCCTCGTTGCGGTCCTGAATCACCGACATCATGGTGAAAATTGAAGTAAACAGGACAATCATCATCAGCGCGCCGGGGAAGAAAGTCACCAGGAAGTTTTCCGGCTGGCCAGAGGGGCCTGCTTTCACCGACGATCCAAAACCTGCTCCGATCACTACCCAGAAGAGAAGAGGAGAGATGATCACGCCCACAACGCGCGCCGGTTGTCGATAAAAACGGACAACCTCTCGCCACCATAGAGTGAAAGCCGGCAAGAGCGGATTCACCCTTGGCAAGGCCATGCTGGCTGGAGTAACTGCTGCTTGCGCCATTATTTTTGCTCCTCTTGCTGTCCCACGGTCCAAAAACGATGCCCTGTACGATGGATGAACACATCCTCAAGCGTAGGCTTACTGATAGAAATCGACTCGATCTCGCCTGGGAAGGATTCCACAATATCAGTCACAAATCTGTGACCCTCCCGGCGTTCAATGCGGATTTTGCCATCGAGTACGCTGGCCTGGATGTGGAACCGTTGCTCAATGCGTAGGGCTAGAGACTCAGGCTGAGACGTTTCTAAAATGATCACATCGCCGCCAATCTCGCTCCGCAGTTCCGCTGGAGTTCCCATGGCGACGACCTCGCCGCTGTTGAGGATCACCAGACGGTCGCAACGCTCCGCTTCTTCCATGAGGTGAGTGGTCACAATGACCGAGACTCGCTCCTGATTACGCAACTCCTGCAAGTATTGCCACAAATCGCGGCGCGCGCCCGGATCGAGCCCGGTGGTAGGTTCATCCAGCAGCAAGACGCTGGGACGATGCATCAATCCTTTGGCCAATTCGACCCGGCGCTTCATGCCCCCGGAGAAGGCTTCAACTTTTTCCTTGGCGCGATCCGAAAGTCCCACACGCTGGAGCATCTCGGCGATGCGCTCTTGCAGCATGGCGCCCCGCATGCCGTAGAGATGGCCCTGATGCCAGAGGTTCTCTGCTGCGGTCAATTTGATGTCTACGCTTTGGGCCTGAAAGACGACTCCGATCCGGCGGCGCACCTCATCCGGTTGCCGGGCAGGGTCGAAACCCGCAATCAGCGACCGTCCGCCAACCGGCAGCATCAGCGTGGAAAGAATTCTGAAAAGCGTTGTCTTTCCGCTGCCGTTGGGGCCGAGCAGGGCAAAAATCTCCCCGGGACGCACGTCGAAGGAAACCCCGTTTAAAGCGGTGCGGTTTCCGTAGCTGTGGCGCAGACCTTCAATCTGGATCACGGGAGTATATTTGGCATTCGTCTCTCCGGCTTGTGTGGAAACCGTGTTTTGCAATGTCGTAACCATGTTTAGGATCGCACTACGTTAATCATCATCAGCGCAAAAAGCAATGGCAGGTAGATTACCGAGGCCTGCAAAAGCTGGCGCGCAAATTTCTTAGAGGCAGGTGCTGTGGGGGGCAACTTAATCAGGGCCAGCCTGAAATTAAACCAGAGAAAGGCCACTCCAAGTACCAACGCTCCGCCAAGATATATCTTGCCAGCCATGTGCAGACCGTTGGGCAGCAGGCTCACCGGAAGCAAAACCGATGAATACGCCAGCATCTGCCGGATCACCTTTGCCCCGCCGCTATCCACCACCGGAAGCATCTTGACCCCGGCGGCTTCGTAATCTTCACGATAGAGCCAGGCGATTGCCTGGAAGTGAGGGAATTGCCAGACAAAGACGATCAAAAATAATACCAGCGATTCAATTTCCAGTGTGCCGCGAATGGCGGTCCAGCCCAGTAATGGAGGCATGGCGCCGGGAAAAGCGCCGATGAAAGTAGAGATGGGTGAGCGCTGCTTCAACGGTGTATACAAGCCCAGGTAGCAAGCGGCAGTGAGAAAAGCCAAAACGCCGGTCAGCAAATTCGTGGCCAGCGCCAGATAGACCACGCCTGCAAGCGTAGTCAAAACACCAGCAGCCATTCCCGTCGAAAGTTCCAGCCGCTTGGCCGGGATAGGACGGTTCCGCGTGCGGGCCATGAGCGCATCCAGACGGTGCTCCATGACCTCGTTCAACGCTGCAGCGCCGGCTGAGGTGAGGCCGATTCCCACCATCGCCTGAAATAGTGCCCAGGAAAATGACGATACGCCGGATTTGGCCGCGCCCATGTAGAAACCGGCCCAGGCAGTCATCATGACCAGCGAGGTAACACGGAACTTGAATAGCTGGGCACAGTCGCTGAATAACGAATGTTTCTTCAGCAGCAGAGGCGAAACTGCAGAAGCAGACTCAGCAATACCGTGTGACGTACTGCTCATACGATGGCCACCTCTCGTCTGCTCTCGAATGGCGTCACCTCTGCCAGTTCCCTGCTGTGGCGATGGGCCTGAATGATCAGAACCAGAGTGGCAGCCAGAATCAGAGCGCCAACACCCAGATGGGCCACCGTCGTTCCAACCAGAGCCCCAGTGGGCTGCACCTCGCTCACACCTTGCACAACGCGCGTCACATAAGCAGCAAAGCCCAGCACAAACTGAGCAACCAGCAACAATATCAAGAGCAGCGCCGGACGCTTAAGTTGAGGAATACCGCTGTGTCTGGTGAGGGTTCGCAGTCCCACATACAAGATCAAAGCAGCCACAAACAGCGCATTGAGAATATGCGGATACAGGAATGCATGAATGATCTTGGGCTCGGGCCAGCGGTTTGCGCCTGCTGGCCCCCACTTGGTCCATACATGCCGGAAAGCCGCTCCTAAAGTGAGTTGAAGGTAGAGAAATCCCAATAGCATCCAAGCATGTCTTAGCAGAGGCCGCGCGTCTTTTTTTGTGATCCTCTCCGCTGGTTCCATCATCCAGCCACGGCTGGTGAATACTGCGATTGCAGCCAGCACGCAAAACATCGTCTGGCCAAGCACGGCATGAGCAGTAGAGATCGCAGGAGGCAGAAAATTAAGGACGGTAAGTCCTCCAAGTACGCCCTGCAACACCACGCCGGCTACTGCCCCCAGCGTTAAGGCGCGCATCCAGCGACGCTTGTCCACGAGCCAGGTCCAGGCAGCTACGATGATCGTTAGCAGGCCTATGAACTCAGCCACCATTCGGTGGCCGTGCTCAAACTTCACCCCGCCTACCATCGGCGGAATCTTGAATAATGAGCCAAAGCTGGTAGGCCAGTCGGGCACCGCCAAGCCGGCGTTGTTGCTCGTAACAAGTCCCCCCACAAGGATCAGCAGAAAAGCCAAACAGGCTACGAAAACCGTAAAACGATGATGAGCTGCGTTATAACTGGAAGAATTCAGAACTACTCCTCAGGGCCGGGCAGGGATGTTCCCCAATGATTCATTTTATCATTGGAGGTTTGGAGAATCGGGCGACCGGAGATCAAGCAATGCGAAAGTACAATCGCAGATCTCAGGGGCTAAAGCCCAACGTATTTTCAACACGTACGGCACGGCTTGAAGAGCTTGCGGAAAAAGGGACTATCAGAGTTGATTTGTATCAACCCCAACCATCCCTGGGGGGGATGGTTGCGAGAACCAGAAACTCCAAACTTACGATGGATTACCGATATAGAACTCAAGGAAACGATGATGAGGGAATACCGAGGGTCCAGTCCCCGGCAGGGGACGAATGAAAGTAGCCCCGTCACGTCGAGACAGAGTGCGCGCGTTTCTTGCGCGCACTCTGTCTCGTAAGTGCGGGGTATAGAACGAACAGGCCCTTATTCCTTACGCCGTAAGCTTGCGCGTAGCGGAGCGGAGCGCACTAATAAAAGCAGGGAGTTTCTGGAGAGGGCACGGCCTGTCCTGAGGTTCGCCGAAGGAAGTTTACTCGTGCCGCAAAGCGTTTAGAATCAATCGGGCTTTAGCCCCAATACTGTTCACTTAAGGAAGTGCAGCATGTTTGGGGTTGAGGTGATCAGCCCCGGCAGGGGCGTCGAGAAGTTAGCCCAGCGCGTAAGAAGCTGTGAATGAATTGATCTATTTGATTCTAAAAGTCTCGTTTTGTGGCACAAAATG